>JALSLA010000016.1 GCA_026988515.1 Helicobacteraceae bacterium
GCTGCGTTAAAAGAGGCGGCGTTAGAAAAAATTGAACACTTCAGCAATAAATACAAAGTCAAACTTCAAAAAGTAGAAGGGAAAGACACCTATTACATTATCGGATTTAACAAGTAACCGTTGTGTCTCATACCGAACCCATCACTCCTCAGGGGTACGATCTGCTCCTGCAGGAGTTTAAATTTTTAAAAAATATTGAAAAACCTCGCATTAATCGTGAGAAACAGGTCGCGGCCGAGCAGGGCGATCGAAGTGAAAATGCCGAGTACCATGCTGCCAAAGAGACGTTACGGCATATTGACAAACGTCTGTTTTATCTCAACAGTATGATTGAAAAATCCCAAATTATCGACCCGTCGGAATATGACCACAGCCGTGTCAGTTTCGGTTCTACCGTAATGTTGTGTGATCTTGAGAGCGATGTTGAAGTGTGCTACACAATTTGCGGCGTACTCGAGAGCGAGAGCGACAACGGCTTAATTTCGGTGCATGCACCGCTCTCACGTGCCATGTTGGGGAAACGGGTATCCGATACTTTTCGGATTCATCTGCCCATGGGAGTAAAAGAGTACGCGGTGGTACGTATTGAATATCTGCCGATTTTCTCCTTGAAAAAAGAGATTCGTACCGAAGCAGACTTTGGGTTTCGATAGATGCTGTTTTCTTAGTTGTTATGAATCTTTTGTCGAAAAATTCATTGTTCCGATACGAGCAGAGTTCATAATTGCCGCTACGGCGACACCGACGTCGGCGATGACCGCTTCCCACATGGTAGCCATACCGAAAGCACCGGCAATCAATACGGCAATTTTAACACCAAAAGCCAGAGCAATATTTTGCCAAATGACTGTTTTTGTCGCATCACCGATGGCAACGGCTGTGGCAATTTTTGAGGGTTGATCGGTCTGAATAACGACATCAGCGGTCTCAATGGCGGCATCACTGCCCAGACCTCCCATGGCAATGCCTACGTCACTGAATGTAATTACGGGTGCATCGTTAATACCGTCACCGACAAAAGCGACAATATGTCCTTTGGCTTGAAGCCGTTCGACTTCGGCAAACTTTGCTTCGGGAAGCAGCTCTCCTATTGCCGTGTCAATGCCCAGTGTTGTTGCAACAGAGTCGACAACGCTCTGTTTATCGCCTGAGAGCATCATAATAGTGTTAATATGCGGCAGTTGTCGTAGTGCGTCAATAGCGGCGTGTGCATCATCTTTAAGAGTGTCGGCTATTGTAATATAACCGACAAAGCGCTTGTCTAAAGCGATAAGTATCACCGTCGTGTCTGTGTCAAGATGTGCAGTATCGTAAGTGACATGAAAGGTATCGAGCAGTTTTTTATTGCCTGCAAGCACTTCCGTGCTTTCGACAATACCGCGCATGCCGCATCCTGAGATTTCTTCAATATCAACGGCATTAAGGGCAGAAGGAGCGTATCGGGTAATGGCCTTGGCAATCGGATGGCTTGAGTGCGATTCTAAAGCACTCAGCAGTGCGAGCATGGTATCTTGCTCGATCCCTTCGGCAAGAACTACAACCTTTTGAACGTCAAAGACTCCTTTGCTGAGGGTACCGGTTTTATCCATGACAACGGTATCAACTCGGGTGATGCGATCGAGATAGTTGGAGCCTTTAAACAAAATACCGTGATGTGATGCGGCTCCGATACCGCCAAAATAGCCCAATGGTATGGAGATAACCAGTGCGCAGGGGCAAGAGATGACCAAAAAGATCAAGGCTCTTTCAAACCAGTCTGAAAAGTGATAGTCCACACCCAAAAAGAAAAAGGGCAGAACGACCAGTGCCACGGCAAGCCAGAAGACAATCGGCGTATATATTTTTGCCAAACGGCTGATCAGCAGTTCGGTTTTGGCCTTTTTCGCAACAGCTTCTTGTACCAGTTGTAAAATTTTTGAGAGTTTGGTGTTGCTGTAAACGGACGTGACGGTAATATCGATAGGGCGTTCAAGGTTGATGGATCCGGCATAAACCGGTTCACCCGTATATTTGGTATCGGGTTTGGATTCACCCGTTAGTGCCGCCGTGTTGAGCGTGGCAACAGGTGAGATGAGTATGCCGTCAAGTGCGACGTTCTCGCCCGCTCTTATGGAAACGGTCTCTCCGAGGGCAACCTCTTTGGGATGAACAACGGTTATGACGCCATGGCGAAGAACGCGTACCTCTTCGACCTGAATACTCAACAGTGCCTGAATCGACTGTTTGGCCTGTGATACGGCACGTTCTTGAAACAGCTCGCCAATAATGTAAAAGAGCATGACCGCGACACCTTCGGCATAAGAGTCAATGGCAAAGGCTCCCAAGGTTGCAACGCTCATTAGAGTGAACTCATTGTAAATATTACCGCTAAAAAGCAGTTGCACCGCTTTTGTAAGTACCTCTTTGCCGACAATAATATAGAGTATGGCAAAATAGAAGAAGGCAACCGGTGCGGTAAAAAATGCTACATTAAAAAAATCCAGACCGATGCCAAGCAGTAGAAAGAAGATACCGGCAACAGGCTTGATGTAGGCTTTGGCATCAATGGTTTTGATTGGCTTGTCGGTACGTATTGCACCGCAGGCACCGTTGTTGCAACAGTCACTCATGAACTTCTTTTATATCATACGGCTTGGTCATTGCAGTTTGTAATCCGTTCAAATTTTTTCGTATCATACGGTAATTTTTTGAAAAGAACAACCGTACCGACACATACGGTCAAAAAAGAGTATAATACAAAACATTATTTGCAAAAGGCTGATTTATGGAAGCAGTGTACCCCTATGCACATACGGTGCATCTGATATTGGCCATCATTTTTTTAGGCTATGTTTTTAGTGATTTGGCTGTTATTTCGGCACTGAAAAAGAAGTTTCGCGTGGAGACGGCTAAAGAGATACAGCAGACGCTTGGAGAAAGAAGTGTTAAAATTTTTCCCCTTGTGCTGCTGTTTATTGTGTTGAGTGGCGGGATGATGATGTCACGATACATTAATAGCGAAGCGGGATTGCTGGAGACGAATCTGCAACAGGTGCTGGTGTTGAAAATTGTAGCGGCACTGCTTATTGTTGCAGGCGTGCTATACAATCTTTTTACCAAACTGACCCGACGACCCAAAAATATCTTTATGCAAGAGCATTTTCATAAGCTCGTCATTGTTTTGGGTCTGTTGATTGTCGTATGTGCGAAAGTGATGTTTTTAGTATAGTTTACAGCACTTACGGGCGCTAACAGGAGCGAAGCATACCGTACCCTTTGGCTGCTTTGCGTTTGAGCGCTATTTTGTATGTTTTTTCAATTGCCTGTTTAATGAGCCATCCCGCATATCCGTGAATCACCACACCAAACGGGGTGATTACTACGGCGTTTTTCCCCCCAAGAGCAATAGCCAGTCCCCGAAGTTTGATATTTGCCCGGCGAAGCGGCCGGCGTTCTATGGAAGCCAAAATGTTTGTTGCCGCAAGGGTTCCGGAGGCTTCGGCACTTTGTGCCGTCGGCGGAAGGGGATTGCCGTCAATGTCGTACAGTACGGCAGCATCACCGACGGCAAAGATATTCTCCTGAACTCTCAAATAGGAGTCCACTTCCAGAAATCCTTTAGCATTTTTGGCAACGGAGAGATTCTCAAGAAATGCAGAAGGGGCAATACCTCCGGTCACCATGGCAAAATCAAAAGCAAGGGTCTGTGCGTTATCTAAAACAACCTGTCGCTCTTCAACACGATCGACACGATGCTCAATAATATCGACGCCGATGGTTTTAAGTCGTGAAGTAACGCGTGCAATAACAGCCTCTTTTTGTCCTTTTAGAATATGCCGCGTAATGAGTTTTATGTGAATCGTGCCGCAACTCAGGGCATTTTCTTTGGAGTAACGATTGCAATATTCACGCATCTCTGCCGCAAGTTCCACACCGCTTAAGCCACCGCCGATTACGACAATGGTAAATGTTTTTTGTTTGATACACCCCTCAAGCCGATCAAAAAGTTCTTCTTCAAAGTACTGTTTTGCGTGCAGTGCCGCTCTAAGGCTTTTAACTCCGAGAACATAAGAACTTTTGGCGTAGAAATTTTGCAGAAATTTTGTAACGCTTCCCGTAGCAATAATAAGGTAGTCAAAATGAAGACGCGCTTGGCTGCACACCAGCGTTTCTCCTTCAATACGCAGCGCCTCTTCACAGAGAAACGAAAAATTATTTCCAAAACTTGCAACGAGGGTAGGTAGATAGATAAACGCTTTTTCCAATGATATATTTGAAACCAGCAGATTGTAGCTTTCAGTCTGCAGGTAATGGTAGGTGTGTTGGTCAATGAGAATGATCTTGAGTGCTGCTTCGTTATAGCGGCTAAAAACCTCAAGGGCTCGAATCCCGCCGTAGCCCCCTCCAATAATCAGAACGGTTTTCATTGCTATCTCCTTGGTATTGAGATACAACCATTGTACACCTTTTAGGATTACATGTAAATTACGATTGCCGTATCTTCTCTTCGCGAACCGTCCAGATAAAAACAATGGGAATAAAGATAAGTGTCATTAAGGTACCAACAATGAGTCCGCCGATGGCAACAGCACCTAAAGGAGCGAGCCGTTCGAGTCCAATAGCAGCTCCTTGCGCTACCGGTAACATACCGACTGAAACGGCAGCGGCGGTCATTAGTACCGGACGGGTTCGAATTTTAATGGACTCGAGCATGGCGTCACGTCTGTTTAGCCCTTTTTTGATCTGATCAATAGCAAAGTGAATGAGTAAAATGGCATTGTTGACAATAATTCCCGAGAGTAGCATAAAGCCCATCATTGCAGGCATTGAGACGTGATAGCCGATAGCGAGCATGGTCCACGATGCACCGATGACAGTCAGCGGAATGGAGAAGAGAATCATCAGTGAAATTTTTACGTTGGCAAACATGACGATTAAAGTAAAAAAGATCAATACGACGGCAATACCGATGGCGCCGATCATGCGTTCTGCCGATGCTTTGAACTGCTTGATATCGCCAATTTGTTCCAGTGTCACTCCGTGAGGAAGTATCACCGATTCGAGATGCTTGTCAAAGTCCGCCATAATATGAGAAATGGCGGCTTTTTCACGATTACCATACACTTCAAGGGTATATTGCAGACCTTCTCGGGTAATAAGCGTCGGCTCATGGCGTGATGAAATCGATGCTATGGTATTGAGTGGAATATTGCCTTTTGGCGTATGGATCAGCATGTTTAAGAGTGCCGTGTCGTTTTCAATTTGACGCTGCGGCAACCAGACCCGTACGGCATAGTCCATGGCATTGGTTTTGGGAAAGGTGGCAACATTGATGCCGCGTAGTGCCAACTGGAGCTGTGTGGCAATATCGAAGCGACTCAGACCGTATTTCAAGGCAAGATCTTCATCGATATTGAGCGTATAGACCACTTTGTCATTCTCCCATGTTGTTGAGGTTGAGACAATACCTTTGGTTCGAGAGAGTGCCGCTTCAACATCGTTTCGGGCATCTTGAAGCAAGTGAATGTCCGAACTGCTGAGTTTGGCATTGACATTGGCGCGAATACTCGCAAGTGCGGTGGCACCGTAAGGGGTAACGTCAAGATGTTTGACGTGGGGAATGTCGGCAATTTTTTCTCGTAATGCGCGAGAAATCTGCCAAATGTCTTTGTCACGATGATAGCGATCGACATAGGTGGCGACAATGGCAATATGGTCAATTCCGCTACCGCTGCCAATACTGAGTACTCCGGCCTCAGAACCGATACTGCCCGACATGCGTAACAGTTCGCCTTGTTGTTGGATAATTGCATTGACCTGCCGCATGACGGCTTCGCTCTTCTCAATGGGAAGATTGGAGTCGGTAGTGATATGAATATTGACCCCTCCCGTATCCATTGGCGGCATAAGCTCCTGCCCAACGGCGGGCATTACCAGTTTGACGGAGGTGACAAAGAGTGCCAAAAGTACTGTAACCGAGAGGAAACCCAGCCACTTTGATGCGGTAACGGCACGTACAATGGCAGCAAAAAATTCTTGAATCGCATCATTGGTTTTTCCAATGACGGCATGAAACAGCGCCTCTGTTTTTAGTAGGAAAGGGTGTTCAAGTGCTAAAATATAGAGGGAGAGCAGCGGTACGGCGACAATAGAGATAATGTATGATGCCGCCAGTGCCAACAAGAGTGTACCGACCAGCGGTGCAAAGACCGTTTCGGGGTAACCCCCGACAAAAAGCATGGGCGCAAGAGCAATCATCGTAGTAATAGTACCGCTGAGGTCGGCAAACATAATCTCTTTGGTTCCGTCAAAGACGGCATCATGAATTTTTTTACCTAGCTCTTTGTAGTGGCGTTCAATATTTTCCATGACGACGACGGTATCGTCTAACAGCAGTCCCAGAGCCAAAATGATGGCGGTGAGTGTGACAACGTTAAAATCAATACCCACAAGCCACATTAGCGCAATGGTAGAAGCATATACAAGCGGAATGGTGACTAAAACAACCAGGATTTGACGAAAACTTGCCAAAAAGAGAAACACGACAATGGTGGACATGACAATAGCGTCGCGCAGTGATTCGAACATATTGGTCGTGCTCTGTTCAATGGTCTCTTTTTGGGTATCGCTAATGTCGAAATTGATATGGGGATAGTCGGTTTTGAACTCCTGAAGAAGGTGTTCGACCTTCTCAATGGTAGTAATAACGTCAGCAGTAACGGAGCGCTGAATAGAGAGCGCTATCGCCTCTTTGGCATTACCGAAATAGGCTGCCGAATTCTCATAGTGTCCAAAATAGATTTCGGCGACATCAGCGAGTCGTACACTATCGGTTACGGGTATGTTTTTGAGTTGATGTATCTGCGTCCGTTTGCCTTGAGACTTGAGAAGGTGACGGTGCGATGCGTTGCTGATAAATCCGATGGCGTAGTCATTATTGTTATGTTGCAGTGTCGCTACTACTTCTGCGAGAGAGAGACCGTAGCGGTCAAGTTTTTCTTTGTCAATAAGAACGTGAAGTTCTTTTTTGTAACCGCCGAAAATATCGACATTGGCAACTCCTGCAGTCTTTAAGAGTTTATGCTTGATAGTGCCGTCGGCAATATCGCGGATATCTTCGAGACTCAGCGTGCTGTTTGGTTTCGGGGACATGGCAATAACGACAACGGGAGCAGTCGCTTCGGTAATTTTAATAATCTGCGGTTCTTTAATATCGCGGGGCAGTTTGGAACGGATTTTTGAGAGTGCATTGGTAACGTCGTTAACGGCGGTATCAATATTTTTAGAGTATTCAAATTCGGCACGGATAACGGTGACTTCGTCAATGGTATTGGAGTAAGCACGTCGGATTTCATCGAGAGCGTAGAGCTCTTCTTCGACGGGTACGGCAATGTTGTTGGCCACGGTTTGTGCCGAGGCTCCCGGCTGAACAATAACCAGAGCAACCTCGGGATAGTTGGAGTTAGGAAAAAGGTTGCGGTGTATGTTACCGTACCCGAATATGCCCGCCATTAAAAACAGCGCCAAAAACGAAATAATAATATGGGGCTTTTTGAGGATTCTTTCCACCCAACTCGGCGAGGGATTACTCATGCGTACTGCCTGTTACACGAATTCGATCGTATGCGGGAAGTCGGGCAAGTTTGACTTCACTGGCAGTAGCAACCGGTGTTTGCGGGCAGGGTTTGACAATGACCCGATCGCCCTGTTGTAAATTTACATGTATTTTAAAGGGAGTAAAAACATTCTCTTTGTAGCGCATGACAAAGATGCCCTCCTTTTTATGCAAGAGTGCTGTAACGGGAAGAATGCAGCCTTTCGCTTCGTCCGTAACAACCGTAATGGTAACACTGCTTCCGACACGAAACGGTATGGGCCTGTTCAAAGAGACTTCTGCGGTAGTCAGTCCATTGGTAGCGGTGGTGTAAACGGTAGTAACCGTGCCGATCGACTCGCGGTTTAGCAGCACCCGATCTCCTTTGGCAATGACTGTTTGCGGTGTGGCGGCATAAGAGAAACGTAGTTTTTTGATACCGTTGCTCATTCGAAGAATCGGCTTAAGCGCCGCGGCAAGGTCACCTTTGTGCAACAGCAGCGTATCGACAATGCCGTCAAACGGTGCACGTATGTCGGCATAGGAGCGTTGGTGTTCAAGTTGGGCAATGCGTTGGGTCGTATTTTCAACAGCAGCACGCTTGAGTGCTACGGCGAGTTTGGATGCATCGAGTTTCTCTTTGGCCAGACCGCCGATATTGTAGAGTTTTGTATTGCGTTCCAAGATGCTTTGTGCCTGTGCCAGATCGCTGCGTTGGGCATTTTGTGTCGCTTGCAGTGCAGTGATGCTTGAGAGCAGTTCGGCAGCGTCTATACGCACCAGAAGTTCGCCTTGTTTCACCGGTTGGGACTCGTGAACCAAGATGCTCTCAACATAACCGGTCAATTTGGTGGAAAGGGCAATGCTTTGGTCTGAAATAACATGCGCTAAAAACGGACTCTCTTGTTGTAAGCTGCCTGTAACGGGAGTAACAACGGGAACGCTCACTGTTGTACTGTGGGGTGTCGGCGTGTTGGCAATTTCATGGTTACGCTCTTCTAAAAGTCCTTTGCCTTGGATACCCAGTACAATAATGCCTATGAGTATTATTACGGTAATAATGATTTTTTTCACTGTGGGGCTCCTTGCTCCATAACATAGTCAATATAGTAGATGTCTCTTTGGTAACTGTATTTGCTCTCAATTACTTTGGCTTTGGCAATATGATATTTTCCTTTGGCAAGCAAGAGATCATTGAGTGTGGCGACACCGTTTTCATAACGTACCCGTTCAATACGTTCACTCTCTTGTGTCAGTTGCATTTGTGCCTGCATACCGAGGTAGACAGTGTAGCTTCGGTTTACTTTGGCGACAGCGTGTGCAACAAGTTTTTTGAGATCAAGAAGGGTCTGTTCTTTGTGAAGTGATGCTTTGAGCGTGGCAACGGCCGCCGCTTGTGTTTGCATGCTCTTTAAGCCAAAATCCCACAATGTGTATTGGGCATGAATGCCGGCTTGCCAGAGTGTTTCATGGTCCCATTGGCTGCGCTGTATGTCTTCTCCGTAATTTTTGCCGTAATAGGCATTGAAACTCAGTTGAGGAAATTGTGACGACCGGGTTTGCGCCTCTTTTTTTTCAGCCTGACGCACTTTGATCTGTTCTAACGCAACTTTAGACAACCGTGCCGATGTCGCATAGAGCCTGTCTATGTCATAGTCGGGTGGAGAAACATCGATCTCAAGGGCTTCGAGCCCGTTTACCTCTTTGCCGACCATGGCGCTTAGTGTGGCTTTGGCAATGTCCATATCGGCCTGAAACCGTGCTTCTTGGGTTTGAGAGGCGTACAGGTCGGCACGAACTTTGAGCAGATCAAGCGATGCTTTTTTTCCCAATTCCACTTCGTAGGCAATCTGTTTTTTGAGTTGTTCAAGTGCCTGGCTGTAATGTTGTTGGGCGAAGTAAAGCTCCTGAAGCGACAGTATGGAGAGGTAGAGTGCGCGTATATTGTAAACAATCTGTTCACGGCTTAAATGACCTTTGGCATGCTCAAGTTCGTTACCGAGAGCGGCAATTTCAATGCGACGTGTTTGCGAAAATCCGGTAAAAAGAGGTACCCCGTAGCGAACTCCTGCCGAAACCAGATCTTTCGTAGTGGTAATGGGAGTGCCGCTTCCAATAGCACTGGGAGAGAGTGGGGCAAGGGTACGTTCGGTATTGTAGTGGGTATAGTCGGCAACAAGTTCAAGTGTGCCGTATTGCGCCGCTTTGCTCTGTTGATGCTGAAGGGCAGCCCGTGTTATTTCTGCTTGAGTCTGTTTTACAACGGGTGCATTCGCCATGGCATAATCAACCAGTTCGTTCAAAGTATCGCCGACGAGAGAGATGCTTACGAGTAGAAGATAGAGTATTGGTTTCATGATTAGAGTCGTGCTCCCGTTTAGTTATAGGTGTAAGCGTACCATGTCTGTATGAATTTAAGGTGAATTGAACGTCATGAAACAGTGGGTATGCCAATAGCCAAAAATCTGACACTAAGAAAGTTCTAACCAAAAACGCTCTACACTTACAAATATAAAACTTAAGGAGTATCCCATGAAATTTACATGTAAACGGGTTCAGTCTGCAACAGTACTCCTTAAACTCTGGCGTTAGCCGCTACTTTTACCTACAGATCACAATATATTTTTCTTTAATTGTTTGCATAGCAAACGTATTTTATAAGCAGGACAGAACCATGCAATGGACTATGGAAACATTTTTACTGGCGAATGTTATAGTAATTGTCAGCTCCATTTTACAGATGGCAACCGGAGTGAGCGTGGGCATGATCATTGTGCCTTTTTTGGCAATGATAAGCTATGCGCTCGTGCCGGTACCTATTGTATTTGCCTCTTTGGCATTAACCATGATGATGGCGTATCAAGGGCGACGCCATATTGACACACAGAATATGCCGCAAGTCGGTTTAGGTATGCTTACGGGTATTGTAGCGGCACTTGTTCTTTTGAAAACGGTTACTTTTGAATATCTGGGCATCATTTTTGGAGTATTTATTTTATTTTCAGTGGGCATCAGCATGAAAGTAAAGGCATTTCAACTTAGAAGACATATCAACTATTCGGGTGGTTTTGCAGCGGGTCTCATGGGTGCAATGGCAGCAGTAGGCGGTCAGGTGTTGGCGTTGCTGTTTCAGCACCACCCCTTGGCATCTATGAAAGCGACACTGGCATTTTTGTATACAGTTTTTTCACTGGTGATGCTTTTGGTGTTTTACATAGCGGACGAACTGAATTACAATCAGATAATCTCAGGACTTTATATGATGCCGGGATTCTTCATAGGATTTGCGCTAGCTCCGCTGTTTTCACAATATTTTAACCCCAAATACTCCAAAGCAGTGGTGCTGTCAATGGCTACGCTTGGAGCTTTGGTGTTAATAGGAAAAAGTTTGGCGGTATTATAAGGATTAATTTAGTGGACACCGTATGGGCAACGCATCTCTCCCGAGAGTACTCTCACAACTATTTTTAATGGAGAACTAATATTTTTCTTTGTAAAATATATTAAAGTTTTGGGTTTAGATCAGATATATCATTGAATGTAAGTAACACTAAAGCAGCAGGGTAGAGGTAATGACAAAAGTAGGATTGGCAGCAGTTATGGCGGTAACGGTTTTAAGTGCTTCTGACTACAGCTTTGTAAGACCGTTATGGAGTACCAATACCGTAATAAACAGTACGTCATTTCAGACAACACGCCACGGTGTTGTGGTAGAAGCAGATCATGGGAGTGCCGAATATTCGGTTAAATGCTTGGAATGTCATGACGGTATTAATGCCAAAAATGCGTTTATTACACGCCCGATGGACGCAAGTACGCAGAGTGTAGCACTTCGTGCAATGGCCGGAGATTCCAAACGCCATCACCCTGTCAATGTGGTCTATCTTGAAGGAAAAGCCGGTTTAAAACCGCTTCATAGCACGCTCAAAGGAGTGTGGAAGGGGAATGTTACTACGATTGCAGACATTTTAGTAAACGGGCGTGTGGAGTGTAGTACCTGCCATCTTGACCCGCATGTGATTGACCCCGATACGCAGACGTTGCGCAACGCTAATGCCAAAAGTGTTCTTTGTATGTCATGCCATAACCAATAACTTCCAAAAAACAATTACATCTTATTTTTAATCTATTATTGTCTAAACTTCTATATAATCACGGAATTATGAAACGGTATAAAAATACGATTCTTTCTACATTGCTACTGGCTTTTATGCTTTCGGTTGTTCATGACTATGCCTTCTTAAATGCTTCGGCACAGTTTGCAAAGAACGAGCATGCCATTGCTACAGAAGCGATGCTGAATGTCACAGACGATGCTTCCGATGAGAGGCTTAAGCTTCAGTTACATCACGGCTTTCACGTGTTGCTGGAGACCCCTATGAAACTACATCATACTGCGGATGTTGTCAAGCAGTATGAAGTACCTTTTTATAATCAAAAAACACTGCTTTCCAGAGAGCATCCTGTACTGTTGCGTCCCCCTGTAGTCTAAACTTTCAACCAACCACTCAACAAAACTTATTGATAAAAAGTATTCATTGTAAAGGAAAAGATATGCCTTATATCTTAATGATTCTTTTGCCGTTATGGGTAATGGCAGAAGATATTAATGTGCTCTATGAGCGCGTGACACAAAGTGATCTGTATAAGAGTTCGAGTCAGTCGCTCAATGCGACCGTAGAAGCGAAAAAAGCTTCGCTCTACAGTGACGGCTGGAATATAGGTGCCGATATCGGTCAATCTGAAGGTAGAGAAGGTGCCGATTCGGGTATGGAGTTTGGCCTCTCTCTTAGTAAAGATTTTAATCTTAACGCTACGGCAATTGAGCATTTAATCAATACAACGCAAGCCTATGCGGAGCATAAGAAAAAAATTGAAGAAAACCGACTGAAAGTAAAGCTATGGCAGCGTTACGGTAACTACTGTATTACCCTGCAAGCTATTGAAGCCAAAGGCGAGTTGGGTGTTGTCTATGATACTATTAGAGACTATGTTGACAAAGGTGTTGAGTACGGAGAGTTTGATGTCAGCAAGTCGATTATGGCGCTATTGGCATTGGAAAATCTGAATTTACAGATCTCAAAACTTGAAAACAGTGCGCAGCATTACGAAGCGGGAATCCGAGCCATTGTTCCGTTTGACGGACAGTTTGTCTGCCGGAAGTTGCGTCCGGATATTACACGACTGTTTGACTCGCAATATTCGGCATTCACTCCTGTATTGCAGAAGCAGATAGAAATTAACAAAGAGACGCTGGCACTGGCGAGCAAGAAGCTCTCAACAATCAATATAGGAACGTCGTACGCCAATGAACTCGATGCCGACAAGTACATGTTTAATGTCTCCATTCCGCTTGCTCTGGGCAATAAACAACAGGCGTCACGAGCATCGGCATTGCATGCTTTGCAGGCTTCAAATTATGAACTAGAGGGGTTTAAAAACCGTTATGCTCATGAGAGTGCCGCCATTGAGAGCCGTTTACGAATTTATAATAAGTATCTTAATACCAGCGACAGATTGATCAGAGAGTCGTCAAATAAACTGATTGAACAGAGCAATATGAGGTTTCGTGCCGGAGAAGAGAGTCTCATTGCTATGTTAAAAGCAACCGAAACAAAACTGCAGATGATCGAGACAATTTTAGAACTTAAAATTGATCGACATAATGCCGTAGCACAATATATGTATGATTATGCAATAGATCCAAAAGGGGTATCGAAATGATTTATAAAACAGTAATGGCAGTAGTGCTGATGTTGGCGCCGCTTGCGGCAAAAGAGCTTATAGTTTCGGGTCAGAACAATATGGTAAAAACCGCTCTGCCGAAAGTAACGCAGCGTGTCTATTTAGGAAGTTATCTGGCACGGGGGTATGTGGCATCTCACGATATATTTCGTATTGATGCTCCAGTAGAAGGGGTTGTCGAAAAGCTCAATGTCAGTATCTACGAACCGATTCGTAAAGGCAGGCTGTTAGCGATTATTAAATCGCCAAAGATGCTGGAGCTTGAATCGACCTATATTAATCTTTTAATTGAAGAGGAGTTTTACTCTAACGAGGTGGCGCGGCTTAAGCCGCTTTATGAAGCCAAGGTCGTACCCAAAAAGCAGTATCTCAAAGTACTCAACACTCTGAAAAAGTTTCAGACACAGACCAAGTTTTACTACCACTTGCTCCAGCAGTGGGGGTTGAGTAAACAGCAGATCAATACGATTAAAAGAAGTAAAAAGCCCATACCGGACATTGAAATATATGCTCCGATAGACGGTACGATTAACGATATGAATATTTTCCCGAAAATGTACTTGCAGCGTGGCGAACATATGATGACCATACTCGATGACAACAATGCGCATTTGGTTGTGTCACTTCCGCTCAATGTGGCAAAAACGATGACGCTTAATCAAAAACTTTTTATTGACGACAAAGAGGTTGTTGTCAAATCCATTGCCGCAGAGATCGATGCCAGAACCCAAACTATAGCAGTGCATCTGTTGCCGCAGAAAAACATGCATGTGCTGTTAAACGAGAAGAAAAACATTAAGCTGTATTGGCCTCAAGATGCACTAAGAGTGCCTTCGTCGGCTATTATTGATTATCATGATAGCGAAGCGGTTTTTGTCAAAGTTGAGAATGGCTACAAGCTTGTGAATGTGACAATTCTCGGACGGGACAATAACAGTGTCTATGTGACTGCCGGTAAACTGCATGCGAAAGATCGTGTTGCCGTGAGCGGTGTTATCTCCTTAAAAGGGGCTCTTGAAGGGCAAGATAATGATTGACAAACTCATTAATATTGCGATTTCACAACGCATTTTTGCCGTGATCATCGCCATTGCTTTAGCCGTTGGCGGAGTGATGTCGTACTCAAAGCTCACCATCGATGCTTTTCCCGATGTCTCAACGACTCAGGTTAAAATTATTATTAAAGCGCCGGGTATGACACCCAAAGAAGTTGAGCAGCAGATCACCATACCTATAGAGTTGGAGATGCAGGGCATTCCACATCAAGATATTGTCCGTTCCATTTCAAAATATGCGCTGGCGGACATTACCATAGACTTTGAAGAGGGTACAGACCTTTATTGGGCACGAGATCGAGTGTATCAACGTTTTAATAACATTAAAGATGATCTTCCGGATTCAATGTTAGGCGGAATTGCTCCGGTAACGACACCGTTGGGCGAAGTGTTGATGTTTACCATTGATTCGAAGAGTATGAGTCTGGTTGAAAAACGTACGCTTTTGGATTGGGTAATCCGTCCGTCGCTTCGAAGCATAGACGGTGTTGCCGATGTAAACTCCCTTGGCGGTGAGGTACAGATCTACAGAGTCAAACCTGATTTTGCACGGATGGCCGCACTGGGGATTACGCTCGATGATCTTCAGGAAAAAGTTGAGAAGAACAATGCCAATTTCGGTGCAGGCAGAATTGAACGCGGTGACGAGGCCCTTTTAGTACGTCTTCCCGGTCGCATGAAAGGTGTGGACGATATTGCCGATCTTGTTGTCAAAGTCGAAAAAAACGGTGCGATTATTCGTCTTAGAGATTTGGCTACAGTCTCTGTAGATGCGCTGACCCGATACGGATATGTCACTAAAGACGGTATGGGTGAAGCGGTACAGGGGCTGGTTTTAGGTCTTAAAGGTGCCGATGCCTCGAAGGTGACGACTCAGGTACGGGAACGATTGGCAGAATTGGAAAAAAGCTTGGGAGATGATGTCAGCATAAGTATTTTTTACGATCGTAAAGATCTGGTCTCCAAAGCGGTCAATATGGTACAGACAGCCCTTGGCGAAGCCATTGTTTTGGTGCTTATAGTATTGTTGGTCTTTTTAGGAAGCATTGCGTCGGCGATCACGGTAGCGATGATCTTGCCACTGGCAATTTTCAGCGCGTTTATTCTCATGGACTATTTTAATCTCAGTCTCAATCTGATGAGTCTGGGCGGTATTGCCATTGCAATCGGTATGATTATAGATTCCGGCGTGGTGATGGTTGAAAATATCATTGCACGTTTAGCCCATCCTGTCTCTAAGGAGATGAGCAAACTGCAGATTATCTATAAGGCGGCAACAGAAGTCAGTACACCGGTAATATCGGGCGTTTTAATTATTATTATTGTATTTACGCCGTTACTGATGCTTGACGGTTTGGGCGGTAAGCTCTTCGCTCCGGTCGCACTGAGTATTGTATTTACACTGGCGGCTTCAATTCTGTTGGCGCTTTTTGTTATTCCGACGATGGCATCTTTTCTCATCCGAAAACCCCGACATGACGATACGTTGTTAATGAAATGGTTACTTAAAGGGTATGTGCCTCTGTTACGAAAAGCATTTAAAGTGGAGTTTGGTATCTATGCGCTGTTACTGCTTCTGTTGGGAGGCACATTTTATGCGTTTAATAATATCGGGAAAACATTTATGCCGACCATGGATGAGGGAAACATTGTTATTGGCATTGAAGCGCCGCCGTCTATTAATATACCGGCGGGAATTGCGCTCAATACCGAGGTGCAAAAAAAACTGATGCACGATGTTCCGGAGATAGCATCCATTATAGCCAGAACCGGTTCCGATGAGATTGGGCTTGATCCGATGGGACTTAATGACACCGATACCTTTTTGGTATTTAAACCCAAAGAGGAGTGGCGCGTTCACGATACCGAGTGGCTTAAAGATCAGATGCGAAAGTCGTTAGACGGTATTCAGGGGATCGAGTACGGTTTTACGCAGCCTATTGAGATGCGAACCTCGGAGATGTTGACAGGATCGCGAGGAGATGTCGTCATTAAACTCTTTGGCGAAGAGATTGAGACACTGAATGCGCTTGGCACACGCATTAAAGAGATTACGGAAAATATTGAAGGTTCTCAAGATGTCTATATGCGACAAAACGAAGGTGCCGCCTACCAAGAGTTACGATTTAATGATGAGAAGCTCGGCAATTACGGTTTAAATAAAAGTGACGTAGCGCACCTGCTCAAAGCATCTGTCAGCGGTGTTGAGATTGGAACCATCTATCAGGGGATGAAACAGTTTCCTATTGTCGTTAAAGGAGATTATTTACGAAAGAATCTCGATGAGATCTATCTTGTCAGCGCAACCGGTGAAGCGGTCGCATTGTCGGAAGTGGTGGAGATTGTCAGAAGCAGCGGACCCGTAGAGATTAAACATGAAAAAGCAAAACGTTTTGTCTCGGTTCAGACCAATGTCAGAGGCATCGATTTGGTAACGTTTGTGGATCATCTCAAAGAGAAGATTGAAAACGACATCAAACTTCCTGCGGGCTACATGGTGACCTACGGCGGAGAGTTTAAAAATCAGCAGGCGACTATGGCAAGACTCTCTGTGGTGGTACCTATAGCATTGGTGCTTATTTTTATGATTTTATATATGACGTTTAAGTCGGTCACCCAAAGCATTATTATTTTTACGACCATTCCGCTTGCCATGATGGGCGGTATTTTTGGATTGTACGTTACCGAGAACTATCTTTCGGTTCCGGCATCGGTCGGCTTTATTGCACTGCTGGGGATTGCTGTTCTTAACGGGGTGGTAATGATCAGCTATTTTAATGAGCTGGCGCAGAACATGCGCATCAGCGAGGTGGTGATTGAAGGAGCGAAACGACGACTGCGTCCGGTTCTGATGACAGCTACTATTGCATCGTTGGCTCTGGTGCCCATGCTCTTTGCAACGGGACCGGGTTCTGAAATTCAAAAACCGCTGGCTATTGTTGTTATTTTCGGTCTGGTCTCTTCAACGGCGCTGACACTGTTACTGCTTCCGATGCTGTATCAACGATTTGTCAACGATAACGTCGAAATGAAGTAAGCCTGTCGATTACAGGGAGTGGCGTTTGAGAAGGTTTTAGAGTAAAACAATCTCCTTGGCGGCGGAGCGTGTCCCTTCTAACGGTACGTTCTGTGCACCGCGCACCGTGTAAACAAACGATATTTTAGTCTCTTGCGTCGTATTGGCATGGGCGCTGTGGAGTGTTTGGCAGTGAAACAGTACGATATCCCCGGCATTTAAGTTGGAGTGAACCCTGTGTTCAATAAGAGATCTGTTTGCTTCCAAATCGGTTCTAAAGCACTGCGTCGGTGTGAATTGCTCGGGATCGAATGGCATGGTATGACTCCCCGGAATAAATTCCAAAAGGCCATTGTCTAAATACTCTTCGCCTAAACTCAGCCAAACACTGAGTAAATTGTCATTAACAAAATGCCAATAGCGTCGGTCCTGATGCCAGCAGGTTGATGAGATCTCTGATGGAAATTTGGTCATTATTGAATTGTGGTGTGCCAATGTTAAAACGGGCGTATCGTTAAGAAGTTCTTTGAGGATAGGACGTATTTTGTGATGGGTCATCCACCTTTGGAAAAGGGGATCTCTGTCATATACTTGACGCAAACGGCGTAATGTGGAGGTTGTACCGTCAATATTGTGATACTCCTCTTCTGTCTCAACAGGATCAGTTGCCAGCGCTATATGGCGTTTTGCCGCATTCAATAAGGCACTGCTCTCTGATGTAGAGAGAAACTCACGCAATATAATAAAACCGTCACGATGAAACTGTGTCACCTGTCTCTCTGTTAAGCGCATCAAAACCTTCCTGTAGGAATTATTTGGTATTTTACACCAAATAACCGACAAATTACATGTAAATTTATGCCGTGCGAGAAGACTAATGAAATATTAACTTCTATTTTACTAGAATGCGTCAACAAATTGTTCAGGAACTCTTCGTTGGCAAAACGTAAACGCAAAAAAAACAGAAAAACTTTCCAGCTTTCGTCATTTCTTTTCATTGTTTCGTGGACGGTGATTGTTTTAATCGGCATAGCACTGCTTGTTGGAGTCGGGTACTATTACGGCTACAATAGCGGAATTGCCGAACAGAAACAAGCGACATCCCAAGAGATACAAAAACTTAAAAAGAAGATACAACGCTTAGAAGCCAATGCCAAAAAAGCGCAGAGTGTACCGGTTTTGCAGAAAAAACTTCAAAGTATTTTAAAAGAGAATGGCAGCATCTACAAACCTAAAACCGCAGCACATGAATATGCCGATACAAAAGCGCATGCTGCCAAACCACCTAAAGCACCGGATCGTCAAGTAGTACACTCCGTGGTGCGTCCTAAACTTGCCATCATTATTGACGATGTCTCGTTTGAGCGTGATGTTCGTGCTATTAAATCACTTCATATGCCGTTAACCATGTCCTTTCTTCCACCAAGCAACCGTCATCCGAACTCGGCAAAATTGGCACAAAAAGAGTCGTTTTATATGGTACATCTTCCGCTGGAAGCGATGCACTTTAACTCTGAAGAAAGCTACACGTTACGGGTGAGTGACACGCAACAAGAGATTGCAAAACGTATTGCCCGAATTAAAAAACTTTTTCCGCGAGTGGCCTACATGAATAATCATACCGGGAGTAAATTTACTGCAGATGAAGGTGCGGTCAATCGGCTGATTTTTACGTTAAGGCAGAGTAACATACGTTTTATAGACAGTCGTACTACAGCCGAGACCAAAATTCCCAAAGTAATGCAAAGTTATGGGTCACCCTACATTGCCCGTGATGTTTTTTTGGATCATGAAAGCAATGTCAGCTATATTAAAAAACAGATTGCACTGGCCGTAAGAAAGGCTCAAAAACATGGTAGCGCAATTGCCATTGGCCATCCGCGAAAAGAGACGCTTCAGGCACTCAAAGAGTCTAAAGAACTGTTAAAAGCTGTAGATCTGGTACGTATTGACCAACTGATATAACAAAATGCCATACAATGCGTAAACGGCATATGGGTATGTTAGGGTTTCAAAAAGGATGCGCGCCATGAATGTATTACGCCAGATTCCTCCGGAATTACATGTAATGAAAAAGATGCCTTCAACCGTCTACTATGAAGGCAATACAGAGCTGTTGCAACGACCAAAAGTCTCAATTGTCGGAAGTCGAAAACCGAGTCAATATACCAAAGAAACAACCTATGCGTTGGCTTCAAAACTTGCTGCACGAGGAGTCTGCATTGTCAGTGGCGCAGCGATGGGGGTTGATGCTTTGGCACACAAAGGGGCCGGCAGCGCTAATACAATTGCGGTGATGGCAAACGGCTTGGACATTATCTACCCTAAAGTCAATCGCACACTGATTGAGTCTATTGCTGCGGAAGGTTTGACGCTGAGTCAGTTTGAAAAGCGTTTTAAAGCGACAAAATGGAGTTTTGTTGTTCGCAATGAGCTGGTTGTAGCACTGGGAGAAGTGTTGGTCGTCACGCAATCAGATCTTAACAGCGGTACCATGCGCAGTGTTGCTTATGCTCATGCTATGGGAAAACCGGTCTATGTGCTGCCGCATCGTTTGACAGAGAGCCTTGGAACGCAACAGCTTTTAATGGAAGGCGGTGCGGAAGCCATATATGACTTGGAAGCGTTTGTAGCAGGTTTTGGCAGCAGGGAACGTTCCTGTAAAGAGGATGAACTTCTGGAGTATTGCAGCCGTGGAGTGAGCTATGAGAAGGCAGTAGAGCGATACGGTGAGCGTATTGTCGAGTATGAACTCGAAGGGCGTATTAAAATTGAACACGGGAATATCTATGTTGTATGAAATTAAGGTATAATTTGTAGACACTGAGAAAATGAGGAAAGAAAGATGCCAAAGTGGATTCGTGTGAGTGTCGGCTTTTTACTGCTCTACAGTGCACTGCTTATTACTGCATGTGAAGGGGTAACCAATGTCTTCTAATCAAAAGTACCGCAGTGCGACACGCTATGAACCGCACCAAAACCGAAGTAAAGTTCAACAGTACACTCCGGTGGTGAGTGGGGTGCTTTTTTTACTTATTGGGGTGAACTATCTCTCTTTTGCCATTAAAGCTTTAAGCAGAGGCGAGAGTTTTTATTTTATGGTTTCATTGGCAATATTTGCTCTGTTTGTGGCTGCTTTTGTGATGCTTCGCAAAGGTATTGCTCTGGAAAAAATCTATAGAAACGCCACGCATGCCAAAGCACCGAAGTACCCTCTGAAAAATATTGCAGGTTCACTGCTTGCCGGTGCTTCAACGCTCTCCGCACTTTTGGGCGGGTATCCGCTGTTGTCATCATTGATGTTAGGCGGTGCCGTTATGCTGGGATGGTACCTCTATTTCGGTCCCGACCCGCGTAAAGACAAAATAGCGGGCTATGACAACTCCCGATCTGCCGAACGCATCATGAAACTTTTAGTACAGGCCGATGCAGACATTAGCGCCATCAAACAGAGTGCATCACGCTCACAGTCCACACTGATTCAAACCGCAATGCTACAGATGGCAGAAGCCTTTGAAAAAATAGTCAAACATATTGAGAATGAACCGGATGATTATGAACGTGCACGAAAATATCTTGTCAGTTATTTAGGGGAGTTACGTAGTATGTGCGAGACGTTTATACATCTGGAACAGCGGGGACGTTCTGACGAAATGCGGGACTCTTTTTTAGATACGATTGACAGCAGTATTGACAAACTGGACAGACAGTATGAAAAGCTTCTCGATGAAGATATGCTGGGTCTGGATGTTAAACTTTCGGTAATGAAAAAACGATTAGAAAGCGAGGAATAACAATGCAAATGCAAGAGAGCAATATTGTGGTAAAAGATGAACAGGCCGTTAAAACATTGATGGAGTCCATTGACTTAAACAGTACAACATCGATTATGCACTTTGGTGCTACGGCTCAAGAGGAGGTCACTACGGTCTCTTCCGCAATGCTTGAAGGGGTCAAGGGCAAAGATTTGGGAGCGGCGGGAGAACCGCTTTCTAATATGATAGCTGCTATTAAAGGATTCGATGTGAGCGCACTTGATCCTAATAAAGAGCTGGGTTTTTTTGACAAACTCTTTGGTAAAGCCAAACCGTTGGTTGTTTTTTTAAATAAATATGAAGACACCAAAGAGCAGATTGAGAGTATTACGGATGAGCTTGAGCGTCAAAAAGGGACCCTTTTAAACGACATCGAGTCACTCGATCGACTGTATGATGCCAACTTAAATTATGTGCATGAGCTTGAACATTACATTGTTGCCGGACAGAAGAAATTGCAACTGTTAGATGAGACGGAGTTGCCGTTGCTTGAACAAAAAGCCGGTGAGAGCGACAATATGCTTGAAGCGCAACAACTCAAAGACTTGCGCGCCGCTCGTGATGATTTTGAACGTCGTATTCATGACCTGATGCTAACCCGTCAAGTAGCACTGCAGTCGCTGCCGTCTATTCGCATGGTACAAGATAACGACAAAACACTGATCAATAAAATAAACTCCACGTTGATTAACACAGTGCCGTTGTGGAAAAACCAGTTAGCACAGACAATTACCATTTACCGTAATCAAAAAGCGGGTGCCGTCTTGAAAGATGCTATGGATTTGACCAATGAACTCCTGGAAGCCAATGCAAAGAATCTCAAAGAAGCCAATCGCCAGACGCGGGAGTTGGCAGAACGAGGAATTTTCGATATTGAGAGTGTCAAATTGGCCAATAAGCTTTTAATTGAAACCATAGAAGACGGACTGGCAATTGCCAATGAAGGTAAAGAAGCTCGTAAAAAAGCCGAAGCGGAACTTGAAGAGTTAGAACATGAACTCAAAACATCGTTGTTGGCAACACAAGCCCACTTGAAAGCGAATGCAACGGCAAACAAGGACGTATAATGATGAGTTTTTTCGACAAACTCATGGGAGAGTTTATTGATGTAATTGAATGGACCGACAGCAGTAACGATACGATGGTGTATCGTTTTGAGCGCTATGACAATGCGATTAAATACGGGGCAAAACTAACGGTTCGCGAGACACAGGTTGCCGTTTTTGTCAATGAAGGTGAAATTGCCGATGTTTTTATGCCCGGAATTTATGCATTAGAGACACAAAACCTACCGATTTTGACAACATTGCAGCATTGGGATCATGCTTTTAAAAGTCCGTTCAAAGCAGAAGTCTATTTTTTTAATTTACGTCATTTTATTGATTTAAAGTGGGGTACGAAAAATCCTTTGATGCTACGCGACAGTGAGTTTGGTCCCGTAAGAATTCGTTCCTTTGGAACGTATGCCATTCGTATTGGCGATCCGGTGGTGTTTCTTAAAGAGATTGTCGGAACAGACGGCTATTTTACGGTAGATGAAGTGAGTGATCAGCTTCGAAATCTTATTGTGTCGCGTTTTGCTACCATTATAGGACAAGCAGGCATTCCTGTGTTGGATTTGGCGGCAAATTATGAGCAGATGAGTCAATTTATAGAGGAGAAAATTGCTCCGGAATTTGAAGCGTACGGTTTGGAGTTGACAAAATTACTCATCGAAAATATTTCACTGCCTCCAAATGTTGAAGCAGCACTCGATAAACGGACAAGTATGGGCTTAGCCGGTAACTTAAATGACTATTTGCGCTACAATGCCGCCGAAGCATTGAGTACGACGGGATCAAGCGACGGTGGCGTATCGGCTGCCGGTGAAGCGATGAGTATGGGAATGGGGTTGGTTATGGCGCAACAGATGGCAGCCGACTTGAATGCCCACAACACGGCGACATTGACGCCGCCTCCCATTCCCAAAGCACAAACGTACCATTTTGTAATAAACAACGGTGTCAAAGGACCGTTGACGCTCGAGCAGATCAAAGCTGCCATTACGGAAGGAACCATTAACAAAGAGACGTTGGCATGGCGTGAGCGCATGAACGGCTGGGAGCATGCAGGTTCACTTGATGATTTAAAAGTACTTTTCAATACGACGCCGCCTCCTGTTCCAAGATAACCGACGTGATGCACAAAGAGTATGTCTTTCCCTGTGAGCAGTGCGGTGCCAAACTCATGTTTTCGGTGGCAACGGGTGAGCTGACATGTCCCTACTGTACTCACATAAACCGTGTTGAACGTGCTTTTACCAAAGTAGTAGAAAAAGATTACGAAAAGGCACTCCGCACATTAAAGAATCTTCCGCAGCAGCCAAGTGCATTGAGCAGTACGAAATGTCCTGCCTGTGCGGCAACGTTTGAACTACAAGAGAATGTACATGCTGCGGTTTGTCCGTTTTGCGGCACTGCCGTGATTAACGAGGTTGCACGGTATCGTCCCATTCAACCGCAAGCACTGTTGCCGTTTAAAATCAGCAATGAAGAGGCGCGAGCCATCTTTAAACGATGGCTTAAAAGCCATTGGTTTGCTCCGAATAAACTGCAACGTTACGGTGCGAAAAACAGTACGTTACAAGGTGTTTACATCCCGTATTGGACTTACGATGCGAGTACAGCGAGTCGTTACAGCGGTCGACGCGGAACGGTTTATTATGAAACGCAGCACTACAGGGTGAACGTTAACGGACAATCGCAGATGCGTTCACGCCAAGTACAACGTATTCGTTGGACTCCGGTGAGCGGTCGCTTGGAACATCCCTTTGACGATGTCTTGGTCATGGCAAGTGAATCACTGCATTATGCGCTGCTAGAGTGGGATTTAGAGCATCTGGTGAATTATGATGAATCCTTTTTAAGCGGTTATGAGAGTGAAGTCTACGCTATTGATCTTGAGCGGGGTTTAGAGCGTGCTAAAGCGACCATGCAGTATCGTATTCGTGCGGCCATAAAACGTCAAATCGGCGGAGATCGTCAAGAGATTACACAGATGCAGACAGACTATTCTAATATTACGTTTAAATATATTTTATTACCCGTGTATGCTTCGGCATTTACATTCAATAACAAGTTATACAGTTATGTCATTAACGGTCGAAACGGTGCCATAAGCGGTGAACACCCGTACAGCATGGTAAAAATTGCCGCGGCAGTGTTGGGCATACTGGCAATAGCCGCAGTGCTCTATTATGTAAATCAACAAGGATTATTATGAAAAAACGTCTGTTAGATTATGTGTCATTGCTACTGCTTGGAGTGGTAGTACTGTTTTTTCTCTACCAGAAAGGTTATATTTTTGCCGATTTTGAAACGTTGCATGTCAAAGAGGCCTATACGTTACTGCACCAACATCCGCAAGAGGTGTTATTGCTTGATGTACGCTCAGAAGACGAGTACGACCATGACGGTAGAATCGAAGGGGCGCGACTTGTTCCACTGGGCGTTTTAGAGAAAAATCTTAAAATGTTGCCCAAAGAAAAAAAGATTCTCGTCTACTGTCGTAGCGGAAGCCGCAGCATCAGTGCATCGCGACTGTTACAACAGCACGGTTTTCAGGTTTATAATATTAACGGCGGTATTAATGCATGGAGAGCTGAGGGGCTGCCTGTATTATGAGTGAGTCTTTTACTACAAAAGCATCACTGTGGGATAGCTCCTCGCGTCGCCAAAGATTAGCGCAACGTATCTATGAGAGTATTGCCAAACGTATTGCATTGCAGCCGGATATGGAGATTATTGATCTGGGTGCGGGAACAGGCTTGTTAACCTATAAAATACTGCCTCATGTAGGCACGATAACCGCATACGATACATCAGAGGCTATGTTACGAGAGCTTGAACGCAAGATGGACTCTGAGGGGCGTATCATACCACGGCTTCAGGACATATCACAAGAGAAGCTCCCAGATGCTGCCTACGACGGTGTCGTTAGTTCGATGACACTGCATCATATTGAACATCTTAAACCACTGTTTGAACACCTCTATGCGGCATTGAGAAAGGGTGGTTTTGTGGCAATAGCAGATCTGGTTCGCGAGGACGGCTCCTTTCACGGTGGAGACCGTGACGGGGTACACCATTTTGGATTTGAAGCGTCAGCATTAAGGGAACGGGTTCGTTCTGCCGGCTTTACCGATGTGGCATTTGAGATTATTGATGTGATCCATAAAGCTAAACAGGAGTATCCGATTTTTCTACTTACGGCATTTAAATAGATTTGTTAGATTTCTTTGCTATACTTCAAAAAAATTTCCATAAGGAACGACAATGTTAAAAATAATGTTCTCTCTCATGCTTTTGTTAGCAGGAGTTAATGCAGTAGCGTTAAACACACCAAAACACGGGTGTGTTTTAAAACAAGAGGGGCCGCTTACGGTAACATGGGGTGCTTATAAAACGGCAGCCAAAGCAAAAGTCTCCGGTTCGTTTAACAGTGTGAAATTTACGCCTTCGGCAAAGAGCGGTGCTAATTTTCGCGAGATTTTTGTCGGGTCCAGCGTGGTGATTGATACGGCAAGTGTCAATACCAATCATGCTGAGCGTGATGCTACGTTGGTAACGCACTTCTTTACACAGATGAGCGGTAAAACCATTACGGCAAAAATTGTCGATATGAGTTCCGATAAACATGAAAAAGGTAAAGCAAAAACCGGAATATTTCGTGTAGAAGTAACTATGAACGGTGTCAGCAGAGTAGTACCAATGGCATTTCGCTATGAAAACGGTCAATTACATGTAAACGGTGTGATTGATCTCTTTGATTTTAGTGCCAATAAAGCATTGCGTGCCATCAATAAAGCCTGCTATGACCTGCATGAAGGTAAAACGTGGAACGACGTAGCTATTGGCTTTTCTACAAAAATTTCAGCAACACTCTGTACTTCGGACACTAAATAACAAGCATTGCATCACCATAGCTAAAGAAGCGGTACTTTTGGCGTATCGCTTCATCGTAAACACGTAACGTCTCTTCAAGCCCGATAAACGAGGCTACCAGCATCAACAGTGTCGATTTGGGGAGATGAAAGTTGGTAAGCAGCGCATCGGTACGTATCGGTGGGTTTTGAGGATGTAAAAAAAGATTGGCTTCGCCGTGTGTCTTCTTGGTACGGGCGTAGTACTCTATGGTACGTGTTGAAGTGGTACCAATACCAAGAATGTTAATATTGCTGCGTAACAGACGTTCTGCTTCAGCAGAGATATGGAAGTACTCTGAGTGCATCGGGTGATCGGTAATAATGTCATGTGTTACCGGTTTAAAGGTTCCTGCGCCTACATGCAAGGTGACAAAAGCATGCGGATGGTTACGACATACGGTTTTAAAGAGAGCGTCACTAAAGTGCAAGGATGCTGTCGGTGCGGCAACGGCACCTTCTTGGGAGGCAAAAACACTTTGGTAGTCTTCTTCATCGGCAAGGTCATCATCACGATTAAGATAGGGCGGCAGTGGAATATGTCCAATACGCTCAAGTATGGGGAGTAACGCTTCAAAACGCACTGCTTTGTTTTTACATGTAAAGGTTACATGCCGGCTTCCGTCACTGCAACAAGCCTGCACCGTCGCTGTCAGATCGTTGTCAAAAAAAAGCTCGCTTCCTTCACGGACGCGCCCTTTAATATAGACATTGAGCGTGTGTGCATCGAGAGGACGGTTAATAAGCAGTTCAATACGCCCGCCACTGCTTTTGACTCCAAACAGTCGTGCTTTGATGACCTTGGTATCATTAAAAATAAGCGCCGTATCAGACGGCAGGAACTGCTCAATGTCGTAAAAATAGGCATGAGAGATGCGGCATTCTGTTTTGTTGTAAACCAAAAGCCGTGCATTTTCTCGCGGCACGACGGGATGTGTTGCAATCAGCTCGTGAGGAAGGTGGTAGTCATAACTTGCGGTATAGAGTGAATTATGCACTCGGTTGCGGCTCGCTTTCATCGTCATCTTCTTTTGGTGCGGGATTGACCGCTTTGACAATGAGAATGGAGAGGCCATAAAGAATAATTAACGGTCCTGCCATGAGCAGTTGCGTTAAGATATCCGGCGGCGTCAAGAGGGCAGCGACAATAAAAATAATAACAATGGCATATTTGAAAAAGCTGCTCATCTGGCGGTCGTCAACCAGTCCTAAAAGAGCCAGAAAGTAGGCAAAAACCGGGAGTTCAAATGCCAGGCCGAATCCAAACATGATTTTGGTAAAAAAGCCGACATAGTCTTCAATATTGATGAGCGGCGTGAATTTAAAACTACCGAAGGTAATGAGAAAATCAAATCCAAACGGAGTGACGACATAGTAGGCAAAGGCAACACCCACTCCAAACATAATGCTGCCGCCGACAATGAAAGGAATAAGCATTTTTTTCTCGTTAGCATAAAGCCCCGGAGCAATAAAGAGCCAAAATTGTGCCAGTATAATGGGCAGTGCCGCTAAGATTCCTGTAAAGAATGCTACCTTAAGCGCGACAAAAAAGGCACCGCCGACCTGATTGGTGGTTACCATACCATCAGCGGCATGAACAGATTTTTTTCCGACCTCTTCAAGCGCAATATTGAGCGGTTCAATAATCCACTCTAGCAACGGCTCGTGAAAGAAAAATGCGACAAAAAACATGACTACAACAGCACCGACGGAAATGGCAAGGCGTTTGCGAAGCTCAATGAGATGCGGGCGTAAATCTTCAAACATCAGTGATCCTCTTTCGGTACAGGGGTCTCTTTTTTAGGGAAGGTGACGACTTCGGGCTTTGGCGGCGTCAGCGGTACTTTTTTGTCACCGTCGTTTACGGGGTTTTTGTCATTGTCGTTACGGGTAGCGGTACTGTTGATCTCATCGGCGATCTCATGAATCTCTTCATGTATATTACCCAAGTCTGCCATTTTGCTAAGCTCTTCACTTGCTTGGGTCAACTCTTTTTTGTAGTTGAGCGCCTCTTCTTTAATATCGGCAACATTGAGTTCATGTTCCAAAGACTCTTTAGCCGAGCCGACGGTTTTTTTAACATTTCTAAAAAATTTTGCAATCTCGACCATCGCCTCAGGGAGTTTGTCCGGCCCTAAAAACAAGATGGCAATAATTGCAATAATAATAATTTCGGTAAATCCCATTCCAAACATCAGTCAATCTTTTACATGTAAATTAATTAAGTGAAGCGATTTTAGCCAAAGTAATATTTAATCTTCTATAAACAGAGCAATTTCATCGCTAAGAAGGTAGTCGGTGTTGTAAAAAACATTGTCGTGAAAGGTCAGCTTTTTTGCATCGACCAGCAGTTGTGCGCGTTGAAACTCTGCAGCACCCAACAGATGTCGTGAGACCCCTACAATACTGCGAAGACCTAAAAAAATACGCTCGCTTTTAATCTCGCTGTCGTGCAGTGTTTCACGGGTGTTGAAGCAGGGCGACTGGATGTAGGCTTCAATATTGCGGTGCGGGTAGTAGCGTATATTGTTCACGCAGCCCACCGCACCCGCTCCAATGCCGAGATAGGGGAGATGGCGCCAGTAACTGAGATTGTGTTGTGAGGGGGAGATACCGAAATTGGAAATTTCATACTGTTTAAAGCCATGCTGTTCAATAGCGCTAAAGAGTTGCCGTGTCTGTGTTAAATGCTCTTTGGCGACTTCGGGTCGATTGGCAAAGACGGTACCTGCTTCAATGCTTAAAGCATAGGCGCTGACATGGTCAATGGGAAGTGCAAACGTCTGCTTTAAATCGGCTTGTAGCAGTGACGGCGTATCAAAAGCGGTGGCGTAGATGAGATCGAGTGAGATGTGTGCAATGCCCAGTGCAGCGGCATTGGTAACGGCACGTATGGCATCATCGCGGCTGTGAGAGCGTCCTAAACGTTTGAGTTTCGCATTGTTAAAACTCTGTACGCCAAAGCTGACACGGTTAATGCCAAGTTGTTGCATGCCTGCCAACCATGAAGATGTTGCGCTGTTGGGATTCGCTTCGGCAGTGCATTCGGCCGTAGTACTTAAGTAGGGACGAAGCGTTTTAAAAAACGGCTCATAGAGTTTTGGTGGTACGGTCGATGGTGTTCCTCCACCGATAAAGAGACTCTCAATAGCGCCGTGTGTTACATGAAAGCGCTCCAGATCTTTAAGAAGCTGCTGATGTACCGACTGCATATAGTGTTCTTTGAGATGGAACTTTTCAACATAGGAGTTAAAACTACAGTAGTGGCATTTTGAGTCGCAAAAAGGGATATGCAGATAGAGTAACATGCAATGCATTGTAGGGTAATGAAGCTTCAGAAATACTTGCGTTACATGTCACTTTCTTAAATACTGTTTTTATGTTATTATTTTAATATTTAGCACGTGTATGAGGGGTGTCGTATTAAAAAGTTTGGAATCTATCTGTTGCTGGTACTGGGTGGTGTTCTTGCCTATTTTGCCTATCAGAATCTCGCTAAAATTTACCCGTTCTATTTTCAGTTAACACAGCAGCATGTCGGAATGAGTGTCGATCTGCAAAACAGAGAACAGAAAAGTGCAGACTTTGTGGGAGCAGGCACGTGTCGAAAATGCCATGAAGAGAACTATGAAGCGTGGTCGCATTCGCGCCATCCCAAGATGATTCAAGATCCGCGACAAGATGCCAACGTCATTGTGGCTGATTTTTCGCAGCTCCCTCACGATGCCGATTTTACGTTAGAGGAGATCGTCTATACCGTCGGCGGAAAATTCAAACAGCGTTATATGCTTGCCCATGACACTAACGGCACGGAAGACTATATTTTGGGCAATTATCAGTGGAATGTGCAGACACAGCAGTGGCAGCCGTTTAAACCGTGGAAATACTGGTACCAAGACGCGTACCCTCATAACAATGCCGGGTTGCCGACTTCCCGTGCGTGCGACGGGTGCCACTTTACCGGATTTATGTCACGAGAAAAGCGTGTGGATATTGGAATAGGGTGTGAGTCGTGTCACGGCCCGGCATCGGAGCATATCAAAGATCCCGATTCCAGCGTCTACAAAGCTTCAACGAGTGATCCGATACGCCAAAACGAAGTCTGTTTGCAGTGTCACATGCGTAATCGAGACAAACGTTTAGAAGATCATAACATCAGCACTATTTATGCCGATGCGCGCGACTACCCGTTCGGGTATGAAGCGGGTAAGGCGTTGAATCAATACAAGATGATTGCCCCTTTTGTATTGGGATATGAGACCAAAGAGTTTTATGCCAACGGAGCGGCGAAGAAAAACCGTACGCAGGGCAATGAGTTTGTGCACTCCATTAAGGGACGCCACGGTATTACATGTATTAATTGCCATAACCCGCATACACTAGAGCCTACGGCAGAAAACAACAGCGGCAATGCCTTGTGCATGCGTTGTCACAGTTTCGGTTCGATCATTGGACCGCATCAACAATCGTTAACACAACATACGCACCACAAGGCGGACTCCAAAGGTTCGCTTTGCGTAGAGTGTCACATGCCAAAGACCGGTCGTCATACCGGAAAGTCACCGCTGACGGTACGCAGCCATCTTTTTGGATTTACGACACCTGCGGAGACACTCAAATATAATATGCCTTTGGAGACCAATGCCTGTTATGCATGCCACCGTCATGACCGTGATATGAAAACATTACAAGAAGATCTGCAACAGTGGGGCATGATAGGGTGGGATAAACAGTAATAAAGTTTTGCTATAATGACGCTAAAATCAAGGAGACAGGCGTGCGTTCACCTCGTGGTTTTGGGAAAAACTACTTTACATTCTCAGCGGTACAGGCTCACAGTGTTCAACCGCATCTGCAGGGTCGACGCTCTCGTGTTACGATGCTATTGCGTCATCGGTGCACGCTTCAAGACGAAGAGGCGAGCCTGCTTAACGAAGATCCGCCGCTTGAACTTCTTACTTTACCGTGTACGCTCAATATCAAGGCATGCCATTGTAACTGCTTTGATACATTAAAGACCCGCCTGGCACTGTTAATTAATCTTTTTATTCCCCGTTGTCCTTATTATACGACCTGTTTTGCATTTCGCCGTACCGGTGTGCATCCTCCCCAAAACTCCTCTTTTTAAACCTGATTTTTACAAAAAATTACAAATATTACAGATAACAAAAGGATGTACAATGTCTAAAAACAGTTATGTCGTGGGATTTCCACGTATTGGAGAGCAGCGAGAGTTAAAAAAAGTCTTAGAGCAATTCTGGGCACAGCAGTGTTCTTTTGACGAGGTCGAACGTGTAGCCAGCGAGCTTAAACAGCGCCACTGGAAGTATCAAAAAGAGGCGGGTATTGCCTATATAAGTTCCAATGACTTTTCACTTTACGATAATATGCTCGATACGGCAGTTATGCTCGGAGCCGTTCCAAAACGTTTTGCGCATCTCAGTGGTGAGACACGTTACTTTGCTATGGCGCGAGGCAATCAGGAGTGTGTTGCCATGGAGATGACAAAGTGGTTTAATACCAACTATCACTATATTGTTCCGGAACTCTCGGTAGAAGATACCTATTGTCTGGATGCTTCCAAGGTGATTAACGAATATAACGAGGCGAAAGCACTGGGTATTACGACAAAGATCAACCTGATTGGCCCCATTACTTTTTTAGGTCTCAGCAAACGCGTTGATCGCGGGGATACCTACGAACTATTGGGTAAGATTGTGCCACTTTATGAAGAGCTTCTTGCCAACATTGCAGCGTTAGACGATGCGGTTACGGTACAGATTGACGAGCCGATTTTTGTTACCGGTGTCGATACGAAAGTTTTAAGTCTTATTAAACCTACGTACGATGCACTTTGCAGTGTGAGTGAGCATCTTCAGGTGATTGTTACAACGTACTTTGAGCACTCCAATGAAGCAACGAAAGTACTGCTTAATACGCCGGTATGGGGTCTTGGTCTGGATTTTGTTTATGGAAAAGAAAACCTTGAAATCCTCTCGCTGGTCGGTGCGAGCAATAAACATCTTATTGCCGGCGTAGTGGACGGTCGCAATATCTGGAAAAACGACATTGAGGCAAGCAATGCACTTTTAGAACGGGTAGCAACCCATGTTGATAGCGCGAAGATTATTGTCAGCTCGTCATGCTCACTGTTGCATACGCCTTTTACATTGAAGTATGAAGCACGTATGGATGCCGAGTTGAAAAACTGGTTAAGTTATGCTGTTGAAAAGCTTGATGAGATCGTACTGTTAAGCGCACTTTGCAGTAGAGGTCTTCACGGACTTAACGAAGAAGAGATCAGCGTATTTCAGAACAATGTTGATGCCAATAAAAAACGCAAAAGTTCCTCACGTATCCATGACAAAGCGGTACAAAACAGAGTTTCAAGCATTACGAAATTTGAGCGTGAGGGTAGTTATGAAGAGCGCATTGTTTTGCAAAAAAAACGTTTGGGCTATAAAGAGCTAACGACAACGACCATTGGATCATTTCCGCAGACACCCGAAGTACGGCAGGCGCGACGCGATTTTAAAAATGCTGTGATAACACAAGAGGCGTATGAGGCGCAGATGAAAGCGTATATTGACGACTGTGTCGCATTTCAAGAGGAGTGTGGTCTTGATGTGTTGGTACACGGTGAGCCGGAGCGTAATGATATGGTTGAGTATTTTGGCGAACAGCTTAACGGGTACGGATTTTCGCAAAACGGCTGGGTGCAGAGTTATGGCAGTCGTTGTGTCAAACCGCCGTTTATCTACGGAGACATTAGCCGTCCCAAGCCCATGACGCTCATGTGGACTACCTATGCGCAGAGCAGAACACAACAGGTTATGAAAGGGATGCTTACCGGTCCGGTGACCATTTTAAACTGGTCATTTGTGCGTGATGACTTAAGTCGTGATGCGGTCTCAAAACAGATTGCCGTTGCCATTAGTGATGAGATTGACGATCTTCAAAAAGCAGGTATTAAAATTATTCAGGTCGATGAGGCGGCATTTAAAGAGGGCTATCCGTTACGTAGTGACAAAATAGCCGAATATGAGCGTTGGGCGGTTCGCGACTTTAAAATTGCCGTCAGCAGCGCCATGAAACAGACGCAGATTCATACCCATATGTGCTACAGTGAGTTTAATGACATTATTCGTACTATTGAGGCAATGGATGCCGATGTCATCTCTATTGAGACGGCACGAAGCGGCAATGAACTGCTGAAAATCTTTAAAGAAGTCGGATACAAACAAGAGGTAGGTCCCGGGGTTTACGACATTCATTCGCCACGTATTCCAAGCGTCGAAGAGATTGTAGAGCAGATTGAAAAGCTGCTGGAGGTATTGCCTAAAGAGCAGCTGTGGATCAACCCCGACTGTGGCCTGAAAACCCGTAAATGGGATGAGGTACGCAAGAGTCTGAGAAATATGGTACGCGGTGTGCAGATAGTGCGTGAAAAACTGGCATAATACTCTCGCATGACCTGTAAATACAGCCACTTTTTCAGGTGGTCTGTATGCAACAACCTGATGCACCAAGAAGAAAATCGAGTGCCGACAAGAGCAATAAAATTCCTAAAGATACATAATTTAACAATGTACTTGAAGTAACCTTTTTACATGTATTTTCCAATTATACTTATTTTAATACCAAATTGACTATAATCCGCATAATAAACTGAAGAGAAAACTGATGGCAAAAAAGAAGAGATATCGACCCAATGTCGCAATTATAGTATTAGCTCCCGACTATAAAAAAAGTAAAAAAATTTTTATTGCGGAGCGCAACGATATAGAGGGTATTTGGCAGTTTCCCCAAGGCGGTATCGATCAGGGAGAGAAGCCAAAAGAGGCAATGTATCGCGAGCTTAAAGAAGAGATCGGAACCAAAAAAGTTACCGTGATTGCCAAGTATCCGAGATGGGTACGATACGACTTTCCTAAAAAAATCGCCAAGAGAATGACACCGTATGCCGGGCAAAAACAGCGTTATTATCTGGTACGTTTGAAACAGAGCGCATCAATTGACATTGCGACCAAGCATCCGGAATTTCGTCGTTACAAATTTGTAAAACTCAAAAAACTTTTTAAGCATGTCACACATTTTAAAGCGCCTATATATAAAGAGGTTTTGGGCTATTTTAAAGCGGAGGGATATTTATAGAATGTTAATTGTACAGAAGTACGGGGGGACGAGTGTCGGTGATATCGAGCGCATTAAAAATGTTGCCGATCGGGTTGTTAAAACTCTCAACGAGGGACATCAGGTAGTTGTGGTAGTCTCTGCAATGAGCGGTGAGACAAACAAGCTTGTTGGCTATGCCGAAGCATTTACCGCCACTCCGGTTAAAGAAGAGATGGATATGCTGTTGAGCTCGGGTGAGCGGGTAACGGCATCACTGCTTTCCATTGCGCTCAATGCCATGGGGTATCAAGCGACATCAATGAGCGGACGACGTGCCGGTATTATGACCGATGCCGTGCATACCAAGGCGCGAATTGAGAGTATTGATGCAACCAGTATGGTCAATGCGCTTAGTGACGGTAATGTTGTTATTATTGCCGGCTTTCAAGGGGTAAACAGCGACGGGCGTGTTACGACATTGGGACGTGGCGGCAGTGATCTCTCCGCTGTTGCCATTGCCGGAGCGCTCCATGCCGATTTATGTGAAATCTATACGGATGTCGAAGGTATCTATACGACCGACCCCCGTATTGAACCCAAAGCTAAAAAAATGGAGAAAATCTCTTATGAAGAGATGCTGGAGCTTGCTTCATTAGGAGCAAAAGTACTGCAAAATCGTTCGGTTGAACTGGCAAAAAAATTAAATGTTAATTTGGTGACGCGATCGAGTTTCAGTGATGCTGAAGGAACACTTATTACAAAGGAAGAGAATATTATGGAACAGGCATTAGTCAGCGGTATTGCTTTAGATAAAAAGCAGTCGCGTATTTCACTTGAAGGCGTGGTGGATCGCCCCGGAATTGCTTCAGATATTTTTATTGCACTGGCAGACAACAATGTCAATATTGACATGATTATCCAAACTTCCGGACATGATGGAACGACCAGTATGGACTTTACCGTTTCCGGTGATGAACTTAACGATGCCAAAAGCGTTATAGATACGTTTGTTGCCAACAACGAAGTGGCAAAAGCTTCGTATGACGAAGGTATCTGTAAAGTGTCTATTGTCGGTGTAGGCATGAAATCACATACCGGTGTAGCTGCCAAAGCATTTTCAACCATGGCAAAAGAGAATATTAATATTTTAATGATCTCGACATCTGAAATTAAAGTCTCTATGGTAATAGAAGAGAAGTACGCTGAATTGGCAGTCAGAGCGCTTCATGATGTTTATGAGCTAGACAAGTAAAGGAGCATCGTGCAAAATTGGACGCTCGATACCATACGTAAAGACGGCGCTTCCATGAGCTGGATGGAGGAGACCCGTTTTACATGGATTCCGGCTACCTCTCTTGCTATTGAGCAGATTATTAGCGGTAAAACCATTGTGCTTATTACTGACCATGAACGTACATGGTTTAGCAGTTATATTATCTCATCGCTCAACAAGGTTAAACTGAACCGTCCTATGATACCGGTCGTTTCCATCGATACGATCTATCCGCATTACGATCAGATGAGCGGTGCCGAATCGATTGATATGCTCGACTCGATGTTGGAGATGTCTTACAATGCACAGTATTTTTTTTGGTATATTGGAAAAGGTGATGATAAACGCGCGGACATCTCGAAGCGTTCGGACAATAGCTATTTGTGGCTTTTGGACGAAGATGCACCCAATGCGTTTACCCTGCGTTCGTACGACCCGCTTTTAGACATTCAGCTGCTACAGCTGTATCGCCTTTTTGATTTGACGCTCAGTGCGGTGCTTTTCGGTGAAATTGATGAGATCTCCTGACGTACGAAGCCATATTGCTATTGGAAACGATATTGAAGAGCTGCTTAAAACGTATGAGGAGCAGTTGCGACCTCTGCGTGTGGTGAGTTTTTTACGCGAGGATTTTAAAGTTGAAGATGCGCGTGCCGCCATTGCCGAAGCTTATATTAGCGAGGAGCAGACCAAGTACATTGTTTTAGCGGCACGCAACTTTAATACTGTCTCGCAAAACGCATTGCTAAAAGCACTTGAGGAGCCGCCCAAACATATTGAGTTCATTCTTATTGCCCCGTCAAAATCTCTTTTTTTACCGACTATTCGGTCACGATTGCCACTGATCAACAAAGCGTCCAAACCGTTGGTACAGGCAGTTGATATTTCATTGAAGCAGTTTGATCTGACACAGCTTTTTGATTTTATCAAAACGCATGAACGCTTGAAAAAACATGAGGCAAAAGCTTTAATTGAAGCCCTCTATTTTCAGGGAAGCGTCAAGGAGTCTATGATCTATTCGCATGCGCAATTAGAGGCGTTTGAGCGGGCATTTCGCTTGATTGAACTTAATGCGCGAGTCGGTACGGTACTGACCATGCTGATGATGACTTTTTTACCCAAGAGAGACCGGAATGTTGGTTACTAAGCTACCGTCAACGGGTGATATCACACCCTATTTAAAAGAGTTGGGTGTCGATGGCGGGGGTATTGCAATTTTGGCATCGAAGGCAACGGTGCATCGGTTTGAGATTAAAAATTTACATGTAGGAGCAGCAAATATTCTAAAACAAGATGCACTGTCTGTCGGTGCAGATCTCGCCGTGCCTAAAGGGACGGTAACGGCGCAACACTCTCATGTCAACGCACTGCTTATTGCGACGACCAAACAGCTTGGAATCTTGGCAAAAAAAGAGTTGGCACAGCCATTTGGTTTGAAGCAGCTTGCAGAGGCATTGCGGTGTCATCTGCATACACAGCGGCAACACAAGCGTTCAATTATGGGCATTATTAATGCCAATGACGACAGTTTTTATGCACAGAGTCGTTTTAACGGCAGGGATGCTGTTGCTAAAATAGTTGAAATGATTGAAGCGGGTGCCGCAATGATTGATATTGGGGCAGTCTCTTCCCGTCCCGGCAGTGTTGCGGTTGATGCTGCAGAAGAGTTGAGACGACTGCAACCCGTTTTAGATATTATTGCTGCTGAAAAACTGTATGATAATGTAAAATTCAGTATTGACAGCTATCGACCGAATGTGGTGGAATATGCGCTTGACAGAGGTGTTAGTATCGTCAATGATATTACCGGATTTTCTAATGCAACGCTCTGTCGCCTCTGTGCGTCGTACCAGGCAACGGCAATTATTATGCATATGCAAGGTACACCGCAACAGATGCAGAAGAACCCGACATATGACAATGTCGTGGCTGAGATTAGTACGTTTTTTGCCGAACGCATCGAAAGAGTCGAACAGTTTGGCGTGAAGCATATAATGCTAGATGTCGGTATCGGTTTTGGAAAAACCCTGCAACACAATCTTGAACTCATACGCTCTTTAGAGCATTTTTTATGCTTTCATAAAACATTGTTGATCGGAGCAAGCAGAAAGTCGATGATTGACCAGATTACTCCAACCCCGGTCAATGAACGCTTGAGCGGAACCTTGGCGCTACACCTTAAAGCACTCGACAACGGTGCCTCAGTGTTGCGTGTGCATGATGTCAAAGAACATGTTCAGGCGCTGAAAGTGTACGAGGCTTTGCGGCTATTGTAAAAGTAACTTTTTTTTAGTAATAATATATTGCCATTTACTATATCTCACAAAAAACTCCGTTCTTTTTTTAAGATAAAATGAGTTATTATCTTACATCATTCTTATGAAAAAATTGTAATGTAAAGTGAGGCGTTTCCCGTGGAAATCCAGACAATGAAAAAAATGGAGAAAGAGGCACTTAAACGTAGTGGTGTTGATTTTAGACGATTGGGTTTTGCGCTCTTTTTTTTAGTGAGTGTACTGGTGTACAGTTCGGTAAGTAACGGCAGTATTCCTAACAGTATGTTTTTGGCCATAGCGGCACTGTTTGGTGCCTATATGGCTATGAATATCGGTGCTAACGATGTTGCCAATAATGTGGGTCCGGCCGTAGGGTCGAAAGCCTTAACAATGGGCGGCGCTATTGTGATTGCGGCTGTTTTTGAAGCTGCCGGAGCATTGATTGCCGGCGGTGACGTGGTTAAGACAATTAAAAAAGGGATTATTGACATTTCGGCATTCGGCGGTAATGTTGATCCGTTTATTTGGGCGATGATGGCAGCACTCTTGGCGGCGGCGCTGTGGCTGAATTTTGCAACTATGATGAAAGCACCGGTATCAACGACGCACTCTATTGTCGGAGGCGTCATGGGAGCGGGTATAGCTGCGGCAGGATTTAGTATTGTCGCATGGGGCACTATGGGAAAAATTGCGGCATCGTGGATTATATCACCGGTTTTAGGAGGTGTTATTGCGGCACTGTTTCTTTATGCTATTAAAAAGAGTATTGTATTTCAAGACGATAAAATTGCCGCAGCAAAAAAGTGGGTTCCGGTATTTGTGGCAATTATGTCATGGGCATTTGTTACCTATTTAACGCTCAAAGGATTAAAAAAAGTATGGCCGCATATTGTCGATGTTTTGGTCTTTCTGCCCGATACCGATAAACCGACGTTTCTTGTTGCGGCTACATTTGGATTGATCGTAGGTGGTGTGGTCTATTTGCTTGTCACATCGCACATGCGTAAAAAAAATACCATTGAAAATTCACGAGCGGGTGTGAATGCGCTGTTTACGATTCCCCTTATTTTTGCTGCGGCACTGCTCAGTTTTGCGCACGGTGCCAATGATGTGGCAAATGCCATTGGTCCCCTTGCCGCCATTAGTGATGCGGTGACAAGCGGAGGTATTTCGGCTAAAGCCGAGATTCCGTTGTGGGTCATGGCTGTCGGTGCTCTTGGTATCAGTATCGGTTTGGCTCTGTATGGCCCGAAACTCATTAAAACGGTAGGCAGTGAAATTACCGAGCTTGATCAAATGCGAGCTTTTTCCGTAGCCATGGCAGCAGCGATTACGGTCATTATTGCTTCACAGTTGGGTTTACCCGTCAGTTCCACGCATATTGCCGTGGGCGGAGTGTTTGGTGTCGGTTTTTTGCGTGAGTGGATGGACTCAGGCATCAGCCATGAAATTCAAGAAGAAAAAGAGATAATTGCCGATGAAAAAAAGGTCCTTAAAGCTCTCAAAGCAGAACTCAAATCTTTAGAAGAGAAACAGGGTAAAAAACAAGAAGATTATGAGCGTATTGTTGAGCTTTACAAGTTAATTCTCATGGAAGAAGAGACCTTGAAAGCGGCAAAAAAACATTTGAAAAATGCAGAAAAAGTGAAATATGTGAAGCGGGATGCGGTGAAGAAAATTATTGCGGCATGGGTCATTACCGTACCGGCTGCGGCACTGCTTTCGGCATTGATCTTCTTTGTCATTAAAGGGATGTTGACATAAGAAGAGCTCTTATGTCGTAAGGTGCTATTTTAAATAGGCTTTAATAATGCGCTGTTCTTGTAGCGGACGGTCTCCACGGCGTTTGTCGGTAGCAACGGTATTGAGTTTTTGGAGCGTATCCATGCCTTGAACCACTTCACCGAAAATAGTGTGACGGCCGTTAAGCCACGGTGTGGGTGCGGTGGTAATGAAAAACTGACTGCCGTTGGTATGCGGTCCGCGGTTTGCCATGGCTAAAATACCGGGTTTATCAAAGGTGATACCGGGTTTAAACTCGTCGGCAAAATCTTGTTTCCAGATTGACTCACCACCGCGTCCTGTACCGGTAGGGTCACCGCCTTGAATCATGAAATCTTTAATAATACGGTGAAAAATAAGACCGTTATAGTAGCCGTTTTTAACATGGGTTGTAAAGTTTTCTACGGCTTTAGGTGCAATATCGTCAAAAAGTTTAAACTCAATGTTGCCTTGAGTTGTTTCAAAGACAACATGAGGCGTTGTTGCTTTAGACGGTGCTGTTTGAACGGATGGTGCTGCATGTAACCATGACAGTGCCAAGAAGAGAGCCAGAAAGATTTTCATCTGTTTCCTTTATGTGGTGGGATTAAAATGAAGAGATACCGAGTTAATGCAATAGCGCATTCCTGTCGGTGCCGGACCGTCAGGAAAGAGATGTCCCAAATGGGCATCGCAACGATTGCAAAGTACCTCAATACGTATCATACCATGACTTGTATCACGTTTTTCAAAAATAGCATCATCATCGATACTTTCATAAAAACTCGGCCATCCGGTACCCGAGTCAAATTTTGTTTCAGAGCTGAAGAGTGGCAGGTCACAACATTTACATGTATATATTCCTTCCTCTTTGCAGTCGTAATACTGACCGCTAAAAGGAGCTTCCGTTCCATGCTCTCGTGTTACGCTGAATGCTTCAGGAGAGAGCATCTGTTTCCATTCCTGGGTACTTTTAGTTATTTTTTTCAAAATATTTCCTCGCATGTTAAATTGACGGTATTGTTGCTATCATCAGGAAGAACAATATGAATACTCTTATAGCCGCGGTTCAGCGCATGGCAAAAGAGCGGTCTGTTTTCAGGGTGTATTCCTACAATGATGACGTGTTCTTTACAGAGTGATCCCATGATGTTTTGTTCTACGATAATGTGCTGTTCAAAAAGTGTATCAATCATACTTTCTTGCGCATTGAAAGGGATACTCTCTTCTTCTGTATAATCACACATCTGTTCATAAAGTGCTTGGGAAAAAGCTCTGTTTGGTGTTACAATTAAAGCAGTTTCTCCACCCCGTTTTATTTTAAGCATGTTGTTAAAGGCTAAAATAGTCTGCATGTAAATATTACCGGTATAAACCTTGATATTTGTGATATTTTCATAGCTATTTGGATTGCTTAAGTCTCGATGGCATAATACTGCAAGTTCCGGATGAGAACGGTAGCTTTTTGTCAATACATGGCACTCGCCTATAGCATTACCTTGGTGCGTACATAGAAGGTGAAGGGTCTGTTTTTCTTGAAGATGCTGTAAGTAGGTAATAAATCGTGAAGGGAGCAAGTCGGCATCGTCACATATAATAATATCGGCAGCATGTAAAGGTTTGCGTAACATTTTTTCGGTGATAGTAACAGGATAAAGCGGCTTATGGTAGAGCCGTTTGGCATGGTGTGTTAAGAGTTGTTGCGGGGTCATTACATCAATGGTGCTTAAATCAATATCGACCATAGCATGTTCAATAATAGTCAGCATCTTTTGTTTGAGGATATCGCAGGCCGTTAATGAAACAGCAATAATCATAATATGCTGTTTTGGATGTCTTAAAACAGAGCTGAGTACTTTCAGAAGCATTAAAGTACTTTTTCCTGAACCACACGGTCCAACAAGGGTGCTACGAGGTAAAAAATCATCATCAACATACTGCTGTTGCATGCTGTCAGCAAGAGTAACCGTTGTATTGAAACGGTCCGGAGGCAACGTATATTGCATAAAAAGTGTTGTGAGGAGGGTCGTTGTATCGAGTGAAAGCGTGTGCAGTGCAAGAGCCGTTGTAATTTTTTCAATGACCGAATTTGAGGTTTCATCATGAAACAGCGCGCGTGATTCCGGTATGAGGCATTGAAACGAGCGGTCAAGCCTCTTAAATTCAAAAGCACGTAGCTGTTCAAAAAGAACCATAGCAACAGTAGATGTAAGGTCTTGATGTAAAATATAGTGGCACTTTTGCTCTATTAATGCTACAGCATCGTCAACATTAAGGGCTTTAGGCTGTTTCAATGATGCGTGCCATGAGCAGACGCTGGCATCTTTTAATGTATCGGCATGCCATGACAGTATGTCAAATACAAGCAAACCTTTCTGGGGAACGAGTAAGAGCAGCGGTAAGCGAATGAATTTTTTGCGATGGTAGAGATAGGTTTGCTCAAAAAGCAGCATGTCGTTTGCTGCAGCAACGTTTCGCAGTAAGGAAAGAAGAGAAGATGGAGGCGGGTGTTGTGGTAAAGGCGTTTTAAAAAGAGAGAAGGCCATTACAATCCCTTTACAAACCAATTTCTGATAAATTATAACAAAATTATTTTAAAAACTATTGAGAGCGGAAATATTTAAGTTGATTTGGATGTAATGAGAAACAAAGGGTAAGCACCGCTTCAGCGGTACTTATGGATTACGAAACTATTTACCGGCAGCAACGCGATCTTTAAGACCTTTACCTGCCTTAAATTTAGGAACCATTTTATCTTTTGTAGTGTAGGTTTTGTTGGTACCGGGTACTTTACCGCTTTTGCCTTTTTGCAATGCCGAGGCAAAGCTACCGAAGCCTACCAGTGATACGTCTTCTTTGGCGACTAATGCTTCTGTTACTGCGTCTGTGAATGCTTTAATTGCCGTTTCAGCTTCAACTTTCGTTTTGTAATCCCCATTTTTTTGTACTAGTTCTACAAATTGTGCTTTGTTCATGCCTGCCCTTTTGAAATTTATGCTCTGTTATCTGCAATCCGTGGAAAAACGTTAAAGCAGATAATTGCTATGCATACTTTATACTTTCTTAGCTTAAATTTTTCTTCTTTTTATGTTTTTTGTGCGCTATATGGGCAATTTGAAGCAATTTCATGCCTTTTTTCAACTTTTTAAGTCCAAAACGTATCTTAAGTTCTTGGAACGACATTATTTTTTTAACATGCTTGTAAACAGATTTTCGTTTTGCACCACTCCCTTTTTTGGAAATTGTTAAAAAAACTTCTTCCAGCCCCAATCGTTCTTGTTCTGTTAAACTGCTCAATGTGTGATCCCCATTTTATTGATTTTCCGTACAACCCTAATAATATCTTCATCGTCAAGAGCACCGAGCATCTGTATGACGGCACGAGCTGCTTGCGGTTTTGCATTACCAAGTTTCCAGTCCTGGTATGTCCGCATCGAAATATCTAACGAGGCGGCCATCTCTTTTTGAGAGATTTTTTTGCCGTTTCGTTGCGCTTCTACGGCGTTATGAAGAATGTTAAAAAGGTCGCTTAGTTCCATTGATGTAGTATAGGAAAAGCTTCCTTAATATAAACATAAAACCGTATATATTATCTTGTTTATTTCTATAAAAAAGAAATAAACTAAGTATTTTAGATGTTATTCAGAATGTATTATCTATTTATTAGTTGATTTTACGATAATTAATATATATTATATACGAAAAACCGTATATATAAGAGATGTGAATAGGTATATGTTGAAATGAAACGTGCCTGAAAATAGAAGGAAACCGCCCGAAGGCCGGAAGCATAAGCGTGTAGTTTGAAAAAAAAGTTTAAGGATTACAAAGAGGGTTATACGCCGGGGTCAAGAAGATCCGAGTAGTCAAAGCGGTCAAAGTCAAGGTAAAAGGCACCGTTTTGCTGCAAGACACGGCTATCATTGCCGTAGGCAGATGCGAAACGTTTTTTTATGCGCTTTCGTTGGCGGGAGTCAAGTTCCAGAGTTTTAAGATATTTTTTAAGTTCTATAAAGCCTTGATGTTCAATAATCTCTTCTTTGGCTTCTTCAGAGATGTCAACGTCATGAACGGTGTGGTCTTGAGAGAGCATAAGTTTGGTGTTAACAAGATTTAAAATAGTTTTGAGCTGTTCATCTTTAGTGCTGTAGATCTGTTCAATCCGATTGCGCTCACCAATGAGCATCTGCTCTTTGTCATCAATGAGTTTGTCAATTTTTGTTTCAAGTTCTCGAATACGTTGTTTTAAATGTTGGTTTTCACGTTGATACAGCGCAATAATGGTGCCTACCGTTGTCTTTGGTTTTACAGGGGGTGCCGAAGGCGGTTTCTCTTGTTCTGCAACAACGCGCTCTTGAGTCGTTTTCTCTTCTGCATGTTGCGGTACTATAATATAGGTAACGCCTTCTTCCATAATATAGTTGAGTTGCTTTTGACGCAGTTTGGCATATACCATCTCTTTGGATATTTTAAAATGTTCTGAGTACTCATTAACGGTAAAACGCATGATGGCCTCCTTATTCTGATTCTTGTGGCATTTTAGCATATTTATGATACGCATAGATGGCGGCAATATTCTGCTGTTCCGGATAGCGAAGCCGATGTTGCGTCAAAAGCTGGTTGAGTCGATTAACATTAAAACGCCAGAGTCTCTCGTGGTCAAAATCATCATGCTCTTTCATTTTTTCATACAGTTCATTGACACTAAGATCACTGCCGTGTTTCACAATTGTCGTAATCATAATAGTATGCAAGAGGGCATCAACCTCATCGGTACGATCATCGTCTTGCAACGGCTTGTTGGGTAAAAACGCATAGACCTTCCATAGAGAAAAGATTACAGCAATGGCAAATGCTACCATCATTCCGGTTTCGAGTGTCATGACTACACCTTATTAAAAAAGATATTTACATGTAAAAATTATAGCCAAACCTTGGTGTATAATGGTACGCATGAAAGATAGAATATTTACAAAAACCATAGAAAAACAGTTTGAATTTGATGAAGAGGTTGCCGCAGTTTTTGATGATATGCTTGAACGTTCCGTACCTTTTTATGCCGAAGCAATGCGTTTGACACAACAGATTGCAGTAGAGCGATTACAAGAGGGTGCAGTGTTATATGATTTGGGGTGTTCTACAGCAACGTTGTTGCTTAATATTGAACGCATGCTCTCGGTTAATGCGACGCTCATTGGTATTGACAACTCCAAAGCCATGCTTGAACATGCGGCAAAAAAACTGGCCATTTACAACTCCGACATTAGACTCGAAGAGGGCGATGTGTTGCATTATCCCTATCAAAGAGCCGATGTTGTCATTAGTAACTATACCCTACAGTTTATTCGACCGTTGCAACGTGAAAAGCTTGTAAAGACCATTGCCGATACGCTGCACGATGCAGGTCGGTTTATTTTTAGTGAAAAGGTGGTGAGTTCAGACAGCAAACTTAACAAAGAGCTTATCGATATTTACCACGATTTTAAAAAAGAGCAGGGGTACAGCAGCTATGAAATCATGCAAAAACGCGAGGCCTTGGAGAATGTTCTCATTCCCTATACGGCACAAGAGAATTGTGAAATGGTCCGAAACAGCGGTTTTCGCAGTTGTGAGGTGGTCTTTCGGTGGGCTAATTTTGCGACATTTGTAGCACTTAAGTAGTGTTACCAGACATTGTCATGTACGGTTGTATCTGAAGGCGTTGATGTCAAGGGTGTACCATACTCGATGAGGTTTTCATCGCAGACGGTGCGGTAGGTTCCCTGCAGGTCATAATATTCACGACAATCATTATAGTAATTCATGGAAATACCACGCTTGTTGGCACAACCGTAGCAGAGTAACAATAAAAGCGTCAGAAGCAGTAATTTTACCATAATACCATTGTAACTCATCTTGCTTTAAAACTCTCCTTGCTTTTACAAAACGTTGCTACAAAACAGTCGTGCTCACATTTGGGGTTTTTTGCCGTACAGATATAGCGACCAAAGAGTACGAACCCCTGATGCAGTTGATGCAGGTCGGTTTTAAATTTTTTAACCAGTGTCGCTTCGGTTTTGAGTGCGGTATCATCACTGCTTAATCCCAGGCGGTGTGCGACGCGAAACACATGGGTATCGACAGCCATTAAATTGGCTCCGGTGTACTCAATCATGACGACATTGGCCGTTTTTTGTCCGACGCCGGCCAAGGTTATCAGCTCTTTTTCATTCATGGGAATCTCTCCTCCATAGACCTCAACAACCCGCTGCGCCATTGCAATAATGTTTTTGGCTTTGTTGTTAAAAAACGAGCAGGTGTTAATGAGTGCTTTGACATCGTCTACATTGGCAGCAGCAAGGGCAGAGACATCAGGATATGCCCGAAACAGTGCCGGTGTGATAATATTGACACGTTTGTCGGTACATTGGGCAGAGAGGACTACGGCAATAACGAGTTCGTAGGCATTGTTATAGTGCAGTTCGGTGACGGCATTACGGTAGTGTTGTAAAAACAGCTCTTTAATGGCAGAAATTTCTTTTTTGGTTGCTTGTTTCATTGTTTAAGAATAATCCTTTTTTGACGATAGTATGATACAATAACTAAAATAGACTTGACGTTATTGTTCTTATGACGGAAGTTTAATATATTTTGGGAGTATTATTGATGGACCCTCTTTTACATGTAAAACAGACATTTCCAAAACATGCCTCACTGATTGAAGCGTTCGCCTCACTGCATAAAGGTATTATGATTTTGCTGGATAAAGAGGAGCGAGTCATCGGGGGTAATCAGGCACTTTTGGAATTTTTAGGAGTCAACAGTGCCGATGCTCTCAACAATGATATTTTTTGTGGTGACCTTGATGTTATTGATACATCAAAAAAACATTGGGCGCACGACCATCTGAAACAAGACGGCCTGAATATCGGTTTGCAAAACAGCGCTAAAGAAAAGTCCAGTTTCGGAGTGATGATTGATGTTGCCGAGATTGAAGGAGAACGTCTCTATATTTTACTGCTTGAGGATAACTCCAATATTCAAAAGGCTATTCGGGCACACCACTATTTTGAGATCTTTAAACGCAAGTTTTTAACCAGCATTTCTCATGAGTTCCGTACTCCGATGAATGGGATTTTAGGGTTTATCAAACTGCTTGAGAACAGTGTTTTAACGAAAAAGCAACGCCATCAGGTGCTTATGATTGACGAGAGCGCAACCGAGATGATGCGTAAGATCGAAAATCTGCTGGAGATGATGCAACTTGACAGCGGCGCCATTACGCTGAAAGAGACGGTCTATAAGCCGATGACAGGCATGGATGAGTTTTTTTTAAAATTCTATGAAAGTGCACAGAAAAAGAACATTACGCTGTTTTGCCGGGTAGATTCGAACATGCCTCGCTCTATGGTGGGCGATCCGGGCAAGGTTAAACGGGTATTGGAGAGTCTGATTTCCAATGCGATTAAGTTTACCCATGAGGGCGGTCAGATTTTAGTAGAACTCAAGGTCTTGGAGGAAAAAGACGGTTTCATTGAAGTAGAATACAGTGTACTGGACTCAGGTGAGGGCATACCGCACAAGAGATTGGCTCATATTCTGCGACCGTTTGCTTCGGCTCAGGAGAATCAGAAATTGGGTAAAAACGGATTGGGAATCGGATTGAGTGTGAGCCACAAATATTTGGCAATGATGCACTCAAAACTCTCTGTTGCCTCAGAAGTCGGTCAAGGGAGTAAATTCTTTTTCCGATTGACGCATAGAGTCAATGAACCGTCACAGCCGTTGACTTTTGACAATGCACGCATTGCCGTAGCCAGTTTTTCGGCATTAGATCATCAGTATGCCAAGTGTGTGGCGAGTTACCTTGAAGATTTCGGCGTTACCGTAATACAGACTACTTTAATTGACAAAGAAGAGCTCGAAGCCGTCGATGCGCTTTTTATTATTTCTGAAGATCTGAAAGATGAACGTATTGCGTCGGTGCGAAATATATTGGGAGACGATATCAAAATTGTCTCCATCTTAACCAAGCAGCGTAAATCGGTTTCGATTTCGAGTGTTCATAATGTTATTGAAACATTGGAATTTCCGATGCTGCCGAATAAGATCGAAAATGTGCTCAGTCATATCTACCTGAACCAAGCACTTACGCAGAAAAAAGAGCTTGATGACACTCAGCAAAACAGACAGTTTAAAATACTTCTAGCAGAAGACAACCGCATTAACTTAGAGTTGCTTCAGACAATTTTAAGTCTGCAAAACTATGATGTGACGGCAGTTGAACACGGTGAGGCGGCGCTTGAGGCATACATGAAAGAGCCATACGATCTGGTCTTGACCGACATTGACATGCCGGTGATGGACGGGATTGTTGCCACACGTTTGATGCGTGAGGTAGATAAAAAAGAAAACCGTGGCAAAACACCGATGATAGCCCTGACTGCCTATGCGTTAGAAGGTGATCGCGAGCGTATTATGAATGCCGGATTGGATGCCCATATTCCGAAGCCAGTGGACAAACCGTACTTGCTTGAAGTCATTAAACACTTCTTAAACAAACAACAAAAATCGAACATTAAGTAATCTTTTGACTCAAAAAAACAGATTCCTCATTAAGACACCTGTCGTTACAAAGAGTGTTCTTTTTAGTGTTCCTGTGATATTTTCAATTGTTATTGTATTGAAGATGTTTTATGCGTCACACTTTATGAAAGAAGATGCTAAAGCAATTATTTTAGATGAAGCAAAAGCATTGAGTAACTTTATGATGAGCTATCATGGTTACTATATGGATCTTTTTGCCAATGGCAATATTGAGTTGACTCAAGAGACGTTGCCTCTGTTTCCGGCATTTAGTACGTCAAAAATATCGCAACAATTTTCTCAAAACAATCTCCAAAATATTCATGTGTCTGTGGTGACTGATAAGGCTAGAAACAGTAGCAATGCAGCCGATAGTGAAGAGCTGTCGGCAATCAAAGCGTTTAAACGTGACAAAACGCTTAAAGAGTATTATAAATTTATTGACGGCATACCGACGAATTATTACCAACTTGCTATTCCGTTGAAGATTGAGCCGAAATGTTTGATGTGTCACGGTAACCGACAAGATGCTCCCGACTTTGTGCGCAACAATTATGAGAATGCCTATAATTATGAGGTTGGTGATATTCGCGGTATTTTAAGCATTAAAGTACCGGAAGGAAAACTGACCGATAAACTCAATACAACGTTCTGGCTGTTAGTGCTTTATGATACGGCACTGTTAATCGGTCTGTTTGTTTTTATTCAGCTATTGCTGTATAAGTTCAAACAGTATACGTCACGCTTACAAGATCAGGTGAATCAGCAAAATGAGGAGCTGCACAAGAACCTAAGCGAACTCAATAGCTATAAAATAGCAATTGACAACAGTGCTATGGTCTCTAAAAGCGATCCGAAAGGAACCATTACCTACGTTAACGATAAGTTTTGCGACAATATTGGCTACTCACGAGACTATTTAATTGGAAAAAATCACAATATTTTGCGTGATCCCATGTTAGACAGCTCCTATTTTAAACAGATGTGGGACACCATACAGTCTAAAAAAGTATGGAGCAATATTATTTCAGGAAAACGCAAAGACAATTCGGCGTTTTATTATGAAGTGACGATTACACCGATTTTGGATGAATCGGGTGATATTAAAGAGTATATTGCCATACGTTATGATGCCACCGAGGTGACCCTGCAGCGTCAGAAAATTAAAAATATGTACGCCATCGACAGCTTAACGCGTATTCCCAACAGAAACAAGCTTATTATTGACATGCAACTCATAGATGAGCCGCAAATTGCACTGTTTAATATTGACGGGTTTAAAAATGTCAACGATTTTTACGGTATTAAAGCGGGTGATCGACTTCTTATTCAGTTTGCCAATTTTATTAAAACGGAGATTGCCTACAATAAACTGTTTCAGTTTTACCGGCTTCACTCGGATGAATTTGCTATTTTGGGCAATGCGACCTTGCATCTTGATGAGTTTGTTGCCGTGATGCACTCGTACCAGAAGAAAATAGAAAAGCATTATTTTAGCATTTCAATCGAACAGGAGGTCAATATTTCGGTAACCTTGGGCTTTGGCATGCATGAGAACGCCTTGGTAAAAGCCGATATGGCGCTGAAGTTAGCACAAAACAGCAAAAGTGAATATATTGTTTACGATGACTCACTGGAACTTGAGAAACATTATGAAGAGAATATTAAAAAAGCCAATATTATTAAACAGGCAATCGACAACAGGGGTATTGTCTCTTACTATCAACCGATTTTAGATCTTAAAAACGGTGTTATTGAGAAATATGAGACGTTGGTGCGAATGCGTCATAACGGTGAGCTGATCTCTCCGGGAGCGTTTTTACATATTGCCAAGCAGTCACGAAACTATTTTAGGGTTACGGAGATTATGGTCGAAGAGGCATTAAAGCAGCTGTGCCATCATCATGTAACGCTTTCGATTAATATCTCTATTGAAGATATTGCCAACGGAGATATGTGCCACTTTATCATTCAAAAGCTTAGAGAGTCGGACTATGCCGATCGAATTATTTTTGAGATACTGGAGAGTGAAAACATTCAGTCGTATGATCAAATTACATATTTTATCGGTGAAGTGAAAAAGTATGGTGCCAAAATTGCCATTGATGACTTTGGAAGCGGCTACTCCAATTTTTTACATGTACTGGAACTTGAAGCCGATTTCTTAAAGATAGACGGCTCGCTTATCAAGCGTATTCATGAAGACAGACAATCACGTATTTTAGTCGAAGGTATTGTGGATTTTTCAAACCGTTTGGGTATGAAAACGATTGCTGAATTTGTTGAAGATGAAATTATTTTAGAGACGCTCAAAGAGATTGGTGTGGACTTTGCACAGGGCTATTTTGTTGGAAAACCTATGCCAACCATTGTTTAGTGTTGATTAGCTTTCTTAGCATAACATAGCGAGTGTATTTAAAGAAAAGATAGGAAAACAAATGAATTTAACAATTAAGTTGGTGTCTGTTTCACTGTTATTGAGCGCTTTGGCTACGGCAACAACCCTGGCAACCGTCAATGGAAAAAAAATCACTTCCGATGAAGTCAACAAGATCCTTTTAGAGGGAACACAAGGACGTTTTATGTCCCTTCCCAAAGAGAAACAAGATGAGCTGCAAAAACGTGTAGTAGACGGTATTATTACACAAGAACTGGTCTTTGCCGATGCAAAAAAGAACGGTGTTTTAGAGAGTACCGAATATAAAGAAGAGCTTGCAGACATTACCGAGCGTATTGAAAAGCAGCTTGCTGCCAAAGTATGGGAGCAGCAGGAGCTTGCCAAAGTTGAGGTGAGCGACAAAGAGAAACGCGACTACTACAATAAAAACAAGAGTGAATTTGTAGAGAAAGAGAAAGTACATGCGCGTCACATTCTTGTTAAAGAAGAGAGTGAAGCCAAAGCTATTATTAAAGAGCTCAAAGGGCTTAAAGGCGAGAAGCTCAAAGAGAAATTCATTGAGCTTGCACAACAAAAGTCGACAGGTCCGAGTGCGCCTAAGGGCGGTGACCTCGGGTACTTTCCGCAAGGACAGATGGTACCGTCATTTAATGATGCCGTATTTGCCATGAAAAAGGGCACCATCACCACCACGCCGGTCAAAAGTCAGTTTGGCTATCACGTGATCTATTTGGAAGACAAGCAACCGGGGAAAACGCTCTCATTCAGCGAAGTTGAAAACTTTATCGGTCAACGTCTACAGATGGAAAAATTTAAAGAAAAAATGGAAAAAAAGATGGCTGAGATGAAAAAAGCCGCCAAGATTACTTACGCCAAATAGTGTTTCCTCTCCCCTCTGCCGTCGAAACCATTATGTTTCGTGGCAGAACGATCTACGTCAAACGCGACGACCTCATTCATCCCTATCTAAGCGGTAATAAATTTCGAAAACTTTACACGCTTTTGCATACGCCTGCATCACGTTACAAAAAAGTTGTTTCGTACGGGGGAAGTCAGTCCAATGCCATGCTTTCCATTGCCTATGTATGCCAGATGAAAGGATGGGCATTTGAGTACTACACCAAAACACTCACTTCACATGTGACCAATAGTACCGAGGGCAATTTTGCCAAAGCATTGGCACTTGGAATGGATGTGATTGAGTTGCCTCATCAAGTGTATCAACAACAAGTCCGTGAACTCTTTTTTCATGCCGATTCGAGTGTGATAGTGATTCCGCAAGGAGGAGCGTGTACGTTAGCTCGCGAGGGGGTGGTACATTTGGCACATGAAATTATGCAATGGCAAGAAGACGCGTCAATCAATAATTTACATGTAGTGATACCTTCAGGAACAGGGACAACCGCTTTCTATTTGGCTGAAACATTGCCGTACACATGCTATACGACAGCTGTTGCGGGCAGCAGGGAGTATTTGCTCGAGCAGATCGGTTCACTGGGTGCAGTGCCATCAAATTTACATGTAATTTCTACAGAGAACACCTACCATTTTGCCAAGCCTTATCGAGAATTTTTAGCACTGTATGAAGAGCTTAAAAGCGGCGGCATTGAGTTTGATTTGCTCTATGCACCGAAAATGTGGCTGGCATTAAGCGATATGATGGAACAGATAGAAGGAACGATTCTCTATGTCCATAGCGGGGGTGTTCAGGGAAATGGTACAATGCGTCAGCGATATCGTTACAAAGGATGGACAGAATGACTCCTTCGCATGAAAAAAAGATCAAACGGGTACTGCTGTTGCTGCTAATCTCTCCGTTTATTTCCGGATTCTTAACGGCAATGATTGTCTTGATGGAACCCGATCTCATGATGACCATGGGATTGGCGGGAATGGTGGGATTGTGGATGATCAGCTCTATAGCAAGCTATAAAGCAATCAAAGGGTATATTTTTGGTTAATTCTTATTGAGGGCATTAAGATCTTCATAAGCAACCAACACACGTTGCACCAATCCCTCTTGACCGGCACGTAACCATTTCCGCGGATCATAATATTTTTTATTGGGTTGATCGTCCCCTTCAGGATTTCCAATTTGTCCTTGCAGGTATGCTTCATATTTCTCATAATAGCTTTTAACGCCGTTCCATGTTGCCCATTGGGTATCGGTATCAATATTCATTTTGATCACCCCGTAACTGATCGCTTCACGAATCTCTTGAAGCGAGGAGCCTGAACCGCCGTGAAATACAAAATCCACCGGTTTGGCATCGGTATGAAACTTTTGAACAATATACTCTTGAGAGTTGTGTAAAATAGAAGGTGTCAGGGTAACATTTCCGGGTTTATAGACACCGTGAACATTACCAAAGGATGCGGCAATTGTAAAGCGACGGCTCACTTTCGAGAGTTCTTCGTAAGCATAGGCGACCTCTTCAGGCTGCGTATAGAGCAGGGCATTGTCAATATCGGTGTTATCGACACCGTCCTCTTCGCCACCGGTGACGCCCAGCTCTATTTCAAGAGTCATGCCGAGTTTTTCCATACGTTCAAGATACTGTTTACATGTAGCGATATTCTCTTCAATCGGCTCTTCGGAAAGATCGATCATGTGGGAACTGAACAGCGGCGTTCCGTAACTCTGGTAGTGTGCCTCTGATGCTTCCAGCAAGGCATCAATCCACGGAAGCAGTTTCCGTGCCGCATGGTCAGTATGTAAAATTACGGCTACGCCGTACGCTTCTGCCATCATGTGAACATGTTGGGCTCCGGAGATGGCACCGCCGATTGAGGCGAAATCATCTGCATTGCTAAGACCTTTGCCGGCAAAAAAACTTGCCCCTCCGTGTGAAAACTGAATAATCACAGGAGAATTGGCCTCACGCGCCGCTTCAAGAACCCCGTTAATGGAGTCGGAGTTGACTACATTGATGGCAGGCAGGGCAAAACCACCCTCTTTTGCTGCTTTATACACTTTCTGAATATCGTCACCGCTGAGAACACCCGGTTTCACTAAATCTAATATGCCCATTAAAAAATCCTCCAAAGTAATGGCGGATTATAACAATTTTTTGGTATGATAAAGATCAAATGAGGATAAAATTTTGAACATTTTTTGGACAATTGTTTTTTGGTGCAGCGTAGCGCTGTATGCGGCACATCCCAAAACGTTCACGTCACTGGCGAAAAGTTATGAGCATGACCTTCAAACGATTGAAGTTTATAAGAAAAACAGATATTTTAAACCGTATTATTCATTTTTTGACGCATACCAAGAGCAGGTAGAGTCCTGCTTTGCTTTAGGCTTTTTGCTTGATCGTGCCATTGAAAATTCCAACGATACGGCTGCACAAAAATCTGCCTATTTAGGAGCGTTACGGGCATTAGAGAAAGAACAAAACGTATTGCAAACATTGTATGTCGATACCGTTCACGAGGCGATATCGCAGCGTAATATTCCCCTCTTTACGCTCTTGCTGAATCATCCGATGGCACCGTTACAGCAGGAACGTTTACGTCAGGAAGTGTTGCGTTTTTACGCCTTGATTCGTTCCAAGCACCGTATTGCTGCCGCCGAGGCACTGCTGCAGGAGCAACGCCTTGACGCATACAGTCGTCAGGTTGCTACAGAAGAGCAGCAGGCTTATGAGGAGCATCTGCGGGTTTTAACTGCATCTCAGGCCAAAAAAATTCGTCATTCGGGTGTTCGAAACCGACGAAACAGTGTTTTGGTTTCTACAAAAAATGTGGGGAGTGATATTGAGTTTTACGCCCACAACCGTAATGCTTTCGCCGTAACCATGACGCTAACGTTGAAGCAGTTGAAAAACTGTAAAACCAATCGCCGGCTGCCGCTCTACATAGAGCTTGGAGCCCATTCCAACAAGAAAGTACTGCGTCTTAAGCGTATTGATGCCGCAAAGCCGGCTCATTACGAATCCCGTTACGGTTGGGTTATGGGGTTGGCTTCGGCAGAGCATGATGCGAACTATCGCTACCTTTTACCGTTTCAAGCGGGCAAGAAAGTGCGGGTGTCACAGGGGTTTAACGGCAGAACCAGTCATAACGGCTACTCGCGCTATGCTGTAGACTTTGCGGTTCCCGTAGGTACTCCGGTTTATGCTGCACGTGGCGGTGTGGTGGTGGCTGTGAGAGCATCAGGCAGTAAAGGCGCACTCAAACGCGGATACGGTAAGTATGCCAACTATATTGTTATTGAACACAGTGACGGCACATTGGGAAAATATTATCATCTCAAGAAAAGGGGTGTGCGGGTGCGTGTTGGTTCTCAGGTACGTGCCGGTGAGCTTATTGGCTATAGCGGCAATACCGGTTATACCAGCGGACCGCATCTGCATTTTAGTGTGAGCAAGGTGGACCCCAAATACAAACAACGTCCCATCACGCTGCCGTTTCAACTGCAAACGGCGCAAGGCGTTGTGACAACAATCAAACGGGGTGATCGTTTCATGCGCTGATGCGTACGGTAAGCCAGAATACGGTCTCTTTTTGGAGCAGAATGTGAAATTGGTAAAAAGATTCTGTATTGGTTGATATCTGTCAATTTTATTTCTTTGGAAGTGTCCTAATATTACAATGTCAAAAAAATAAGAAGGTTACCTATGGCAGATATTAAATCATTTTTAACGACCGACCATCGTACATGCGATGCATACTTTTCACAGATGGAGAACAGTGCCAATGCGGGATCGCTCGCCGATGCTCTTGCAATGTATACGAAATTTTCCGATGCAATTGAACACCATTTTCAGATGGAAGAGCGCGTCATGTTTCCGGCATTTGAGCAAAAAACGGGTATGACACAAGGACCGACCGAGGTCATGCGTATGGAACATCAGCAGTTGCGTTCACTGCTTAAACAACTTGGTGATGCCATTGACAATGATGATCGCACCAAATTTTTCGGGCTTACCGAAACGCTGATGATTATGATGCAGCAGCACAATATGAAAGAGGAGCAGATGCTCTACACCATGGCGCAACAGCATTTAAGTGCCGATGCCGATCATATTATTGATATGATGGAGTCAATGATTGTCGAGTAGCTCTTCATGAATTTTACGGGTCTTTCACTGGAGCAGGCACCACCGCTTAGCGCTCCGGTACGTTTTTTTGTGACAGCGCTGTTTTTTTTAATGGCTGCCGCGGTGGTCATGATGAGCATGGAGAGTGCAAGCGTAAACACGCGCTACACAACAGAAGCCATTGCACTGACGCATCTTTTTACGTTAGGGGTGTTTGCGTTTATAATGCTTGGCGCGCTTCAGCAGATGTTACCGGTACTTGCCGGCGTGGCACTTCCGCATGCACTGCGTATTGCATCGGTGTCACATATACTGCTGAGTATTGGCGTGACGGCTCTGTTTTTTGGACTCTTTTTTACAATAACATGGTTGTTGGTTGTAGCACTTAGTACCCTTGCTTTAGGATTTATTCTCATTTTTGGCGGGATTATTGGAGCGCTCATTGAGGTAAAACACCTGAATACAACGGTACGGGCCATGGGTATTGCTGTCATTATTGGTGGTGCGGTTGTACTGATGGGGATGCAGCTTCTAGGAACACACATTGCACACAATATGACCCAAGAAAGCTATCTGCTTGCAACCGTTCACAGTGTTTGGGGGATTTTTGGATTTGCAGGTATTTTGGCAGTGGGGGTCTCTTTTCAAATTTTACCGATGTTTTATGTTACCGATGCCTTCTCAAAATATTTTAGTACGTATGCAATCATCGGTATTTGTGCGGCACTTTTGGCATGGCTGCTGCTCAATATGGAAGCTGCTGCATATGCTATGGCGGCACGGTGGAGCATTGCTCTCTTTTTTATGGTTTTTGGATGGAACGTATTGCGTAAATTAAAGGTACGAAAGCGTCAGATCAGCGATGTAACCGTCTGGTATTGGCAACTTAGCGCCTATGCTCTTATGGCGGGGGTTCTTGTTTGGAGTATGGACGTAGTTATTGACTACGAGTTGAGTCTGCTCAGCGCATTGTTGATAGGCGGCGGATTCATACTCTCATTGATGAGCGGCATGCTCTATAAGATTATTCCTTTTCTTGTCTGGTTCCATCTTAATGCCAAAGGCTATATGACGATCCCGACGATGCGCGAGATGATTGCAGAACCTATGGCGGAGATACAGTTTGTGTTGCATGTGTTGACATTATTGCTGTGCATTCCTTTTGCTTTTGGGGTAGACACGTTGCAAGCAGCCGGCGCAATGTTGCTGGGCTCTTCTGCAGTACTGCTGGTAAATCTGTTACGCGCCCTGCACATTTACCGAACGACTCTGCAGAGAGCGCCCGATTTTGATACAAGTATGATGACCTTATGAACCGTTACCACGAAAAGTTTGATTTACATGTAAAAAATACGCCCTATCATGCGCTTGATGATGCCGATCGGGAATTTATCAAAACGCAGAGTTTTCACTACGGCTTTTCGTTTCAGGAAGTACGTGAATTGGTCACCATGAGTATTGATCTCAATATGTGGCAGGAGCAGCCTTTACGCAGTATATGGCAAGACTTTAGCCATAAAAAAAAGGTAATGCAACAGGTAAGAGAGCATTATGAACGCATTAAAACCAGACCGCACCGTTATGATAATGTAGACGGGAGTGTACATCATGCGGAGCAGAAGCTTAATATTGTTTCGGTAGCAAAAGAGCAGTTGGGTTTGGGTATGTGTCCGGTGGCATCGCCCAAAACACGTTGCTGTAATCTTTTGACACTCGATGCGGTGGAGAGCTGTGGGTTTGACTGCTCGTATTGTTCCATTCAATCATTTTACAACCAAAACACCATTGTATTTGACGCCAATTTTGCAGAAAAACTGGAGGCTCTGGAGCTGGATGCGAACCGAACGTACCATATTGGTACGGGACAGGCGTCAGATTCGCTGATGTGGGGCAACAAAGAAGGCGTGCTTGATGCACTGTTTGCCTTTGCCCGGAAACATCCCAATGTTATTTTGGAGTTTAAAACCAAATCGAGTACTATTGCATACCTTCTTGAACATGAGGTGCCTTCTAATATTGTGTGTACATGGTCGCTCAATACACCGACGATTATTACACACGAAGAGCATCGCAGTGCCTCTTTGGATAAGCGCATAGAAAGTGCCCGTGCTGTAGCCGACAAGGGGGTGAAAGTCGGTTTTCATTTTCACCCGATTGTTGTCTATGAAAACTATCTGCAAGAGTACGAAGCAGTGTATAAAAGACTCTTGGAGACCTTTTCACCGCAAGAGGTGGTGTTGGTCTCTTTGGGTACGCTCACCTTTATTAAACCGGTCATGAAGCAGTTGCGTGAGCGCAATTTCAAGAGTAAGATTTTGCAGATGCCTTTTGAAGATGCCAACGGCAAATACTCCTATCCGTCAGCATTGAAACGTGAGATGTTTCGTCATGCGTATGAGAGTTTTTCACCGTGGCACGGATCGGTCTTTTTCTATCTTTGTATGGAAGAGCATTCGTTATGGCGCGAGATATTTGGCTATGAGTATGCTACCAATGTTGATTTTGAGCGCGATATGTTAAGTAAATATGCCGAAAAACTGGGGATGAAATATCTGTTTAATTAAATGGAGTAGAATACCGATGAAATTTACATGTAAAAGAGCCGGCACATGACCAATATTCTCCTAATAGGCTTTATGGGTGTGGGAAAAGGAACGATTTCACGAGAAATAGTCAAACAAAGCGGTGTGATCGCACTAGATACCGATGATATTATTGAGAGTATGGAACACTGTAAAATCAAAAAGATTTTTGAGGAGAAAGGCGAAGCCTATTTCAGAGATTTGGAGCGTCGTGTGGCCATATGGCTCTCTCACAGTGTCCGCGATACACTGATTGCGACAGGCGGAGGGTTTTACAAGGTTCCAAATTTAAATCTTATTGGAACGGTTGTGTATTTGTACTCCGATTTTGATGCACTCTATGAGCGTATTTTGAACCATCCCAACGCCAAAAGTAAATTGAAAAAACGACCGCTCTTTAACGATGTGGACAAGGCGAAAGCACTTTTTGACATGCGTGCTCCTGAGTATGAGCGCGTAGCCGATATTGTCGTAGATGTACGGCATAAAGATGCTCAAAAAATTGCAAAAGAAATTATAAAAAAGGCGATGAAATGATGATGAAACTAGCAGTGAGTGTAGTACTTTTAGGTACGTTCCTCATGGCACAAACACCGATAGAACAACATACGACAGTGACCAAGCAATCAACAGGTATTCATTGGAAAAAAAGCTATAAAGAGGCACTCCAAAGCGCACAGAACGAAGATAAGCCTTTTATGTTTATTATTTCACGACATTCGTGTCGCTACTGTGTGCAACTTGAAAAGACAGCACTCAGCGACGCTGAGGTGATTGCAACACTCAATGAGAAATTTATTGCCAATACGGCCTATACCGACGATAACGACTACTTTCCTCAAGAGCTGTGGAATGGCGGTACACCAATGATCTGGTTCCTTCTTCCGAGCGGCAAGCCAATGTTTCAACCCATTCCCGGCGCTATTCCAACCAAAGATTTTAAAGAGGCACTGGCGATTGTATTGAAAGAGTACGAATCTCAAAAAAACCAAACAATGTCAAAAAAATAAGTAAAAAAACAATGCGCAATGGGTATTGTTCTTTTTAAGTTGTGCATTGTAGATTCTAAATGTTCGGTACAGTAGCGCCTCTATCTCATTGTTACCCATGTCTTTTGGATGTTTTTATCTCTTAAAATATCAAGTAACTTTTTCTCTTTTTACAATCTAACTCTTTGTATGTATATTTATCACAAAATTGTATGGCTGTATAGCTTAACTATATACTTACATAAAAAAATCCATTAAGTATGATTTTTTAGTATAAAATATTATTTTTTAAAACTTTCTATGATATAATTCATGGGATGAATAAATAGTTAGCTGTAAGAAGAAATATGAAGCTCTCAGAACGTACAATTAGTGCTATAGGAAAAATCATTACCGGTGATGAGAAGATTTCGCCATATCGAAGTGGCTCTCAGTTGGTGCGTCTTTTCAATGATTACGGTGCAAACGATGTGCATGGCCAGGGTTTTCCCTCGCGTTGGCAATATGCGGAAGATAAAATACGCTCGTTAAATGGAACAGGAAGTATTGGTGCTTTGCTGCGCCAAGTTCTCGATCCTAGAGAATTCATGGATACTGAGTTTAATATAAACGAGGCGGTAAAGTATGTTAACGCGAGGCTAAAATACGACGGATATGAAATTGTTATTGATAACGATCTAGCTAAAGTCCGCGACCTTTCCGGAGTTGCAGTTGATTGTCAACATCCTTTCCAGGGCTCAAAACAGGAAGGTCACCTTTTTATAGAAGAGCAAATTAAAAAGGCCGAAACAAAGATTAAAGAGGGTGATTATGATGGTGCAATTACAAATGCACGAACACTGCTTGAAGCCGTATTAAAAGAGCTTGAGGTTACACTGGATACTGACTCATCGGAGTACGATGGTGATCTCCCTAAGCTTTATAAACGAGTACAAAAGCTCCTTAACTTGGAACCAGGACGTCCTGATATAGAAGGCCCGCTCAAGCAAGTACTGTCAGGGTTAATAAGTATTGTTGGCGGTATAGCAGGCCTGAGTAATCGTATGGGGGATAGGCATGTTAGGTCATATAACCCAGCTAAACATCATGCTGTGTTAGTAGTAAATGCAGCAAAAACAATGGTAAATTTTCTTTTTGAAACTCACCAGTATCAAAAAGACAAAATCAGCTAACAAGGCGCTTGTTCGGACGCAAACCTCCCGCAGGCCGCTATGTGTATAAAAGGAATATAAATGAATAGGGCTTATTACTCCAACACGATAAAAGTTTTTCTAAATGATCCAGAATCAAGCATTTTGGGTGAATTAACAATGAACCACTCAAATAGGTCTCTTGAAGATTTACAAATAAATGCTTGGCGAAAACAAATTCAGATATTAAAAAAACAATTACAGAACATTGAAGGAAAAATATATTTTGAATTTGCTATCCCAAGAATGGGTAAAAGAGTTGATAATATTATTATAGTCAACGATGTAGCCTTTATTGTTGAATTTAAGGTTGGAGATGGTGGCTATGAAAAACACGCGATAGAACAAGTTATAGATTATACTATTGATTTACAAAACTTCCACGAAGGTAGTCATCAAATCAAACTTATTCCTGTTTTAGTTGCTACTAATGCAAAAGAATTTAACGAGCCTATCGAAAATATTCTGGCCTATAATAGTTCAGCAAAAGCGAACCAAGCCAACTTAAAGAATATCATTAATCAATTCGTAAACTCTTCAGAACAAGCAATTGATGTAGATTATTGGGAAACCTCTATATATAAGCCTACGCCAACAATTGTAGAAGCTGCTCAAGCTTTATATAAAGGTCATAATGTAAAAGAAATTACAAGGTCAGATGCAGGAACAATTAATCTATCAAAAACAGCAGATTGTATAAATTCTATCATAGAAAATTCAAAAAGAAATAATCGGAAATCAATTTGTTTTGTTACGGGTGTGCCTGGTGCAGGAAAAACTCTTGCGGGATTGAATATTGCTGTTGAGCGGATGAAAACAGATGAAGATGAACACGCAGTATTTCTATCTGGAAATGGACCATTAGTTGATGTTTTAAGAGAAGCACTAACAAGAGATGAAGTTACTACTGCCAAAGAATCAGGTGAAAAATTAACTAAAAAAGAAGCGGCAATAAAAGCTAACGCATTCATTCAGAATATTCACCATTTTAGAGATGATAATTTATTATCTGAAAAAGCACCTATTGAAAAAGTTGCTGTTTTTGATGAAGCTCAAAGAGCTTGGACTAAACATCAAGTAAGTTCATTCATGAAGAGAAAAAAAGGTGTGGAAGATTTTGATATGTCAGAACCAGAATTTCTTATTGATGTAATGAATAGACATTCTGATTGGTGTACAATTGTCTGTTTGATAGGTGGTGGTCAGGAAATAAATACAGGAGAAGCTGGTCTAGAAGAATGGATAAGTTCCTTGCGAAAACATTTTGAAAATTGGGAAATTCATTATTCAAATTTAATTTTAGAAAGTGATAACTATTTAAAATCAGACGATACGAAAAATTGGTTAACAATAAATGGAATAAGTGAAAATGAATTACACCTTGCTGTCTCAGTTAGGTCTTTTAGGTCAGAAAAATTATCAAAGTTTATTCATGAGTTATTAAATATAGAAAAAAATAATGCAAATGATATTTATCAGATTTTAAAAAAGGATTATCCAATAGTTTTAACAAGAAATCTTGAAATTGCTAAAAAATGGTTACGAGAGCAAGCAAAAGGAAGTGAGAGAATAGGACTAATTAGTTCATCAGGTGCAAGACGTTTAAGACCTTTTGGTATAGATGTGAAAAATGAAATTTCGGCACCTAATTGGTTTTTAAATGACAAAATGGACATTCGTTCTTCATATTTTTTAGAAGAAGTAGCAACAGAATTTGATATTCAAGGACTTGAAATTGATTGGGCTTGTGTTGCCTGGGGTGCAAATTTTTATCTGAATGGTGGAGATTGGAAATATCAAAATTTCAAAGGAGCTAAATGGCAGAATATTAATCAAGAAATTGACAAAGAATATCTTAAAAACACATACAGAGTCCTTTTGACAAGAGCAAGGCAAGGAATGGTTATTTTCATACCCAAAGGCAGTAATATTGACCATACCAGACCAAGTAATTATTATGATGATACTTATAATTATTTAAAAGAAATAGGGATTAATGAGATATATGACACATAACAAATCGTTGCACCTGACATTTTTCCGCTGCGCTCCAAAATTCAGGTGAACTTAAGCGTTAGTCGACATCAAAAATAGGAAAAAAATATGATAGATATGTCTTGGCATGACGCCATTATAAAAGTATTAAAAGAATCAGACAGTGCAATGCGCTATACAGACATTGCAGAAAAGGTTGTAGAAGATAAACTTAGAGAGTCGGTTGGTGCAACACCAGCCGCAACTGTAAATGCATATATTACATCTTCAATTAAAAAAGATGGTACTAATTCACCTTTTATAAAAGTTGCTAAAGGTGAATATTTTTTAAGAGAAAAAATCGATATTCCAGAAGTTCTTGTTGATGACAAAACCTTAATCGATGAAGATACTGAAGAACAAACACACAATTCAATCATTCAGGCTTTTGGAATGTTTTGGCAAAGAGATATGATAAATTGGACGCGAAGTCCAAATTTATTAGGAAAACAACAAATTGGTGCCGACTCTGTAAATTTTTCAGATCAACTTGGCGTATATCTACTTTATGATGGACGAGATGTGATTTATGTTGGACGCTCTGTCGAGCGTCCTCTTGGGCTTCGTTTATTTGAACACACTCAAGATAGACTAAAAGGAAGATGGGATAGATTTTCTTGGTTTGGACTACATCAAGTAACAGAAGATGGTAATCTACAAAAAATAGACATAGCTCCAACAGCTGATATAATTATCAGTACTCTCGAAGCCTTATTAATTGAAGGACTTGAACCTCCACAAAATAGAAAAAGAGGTGATGACTTTAATGCAATAGAATATCTCCAATCTGAAGACCCTGAAATTGAAAAACAAAGAATGAGAATCTTACTAGCTGATATGCAAACAAAGTTAGCTAACTAAAAACGACTAACGGCCTGCTGGCGTAAACCTCCCGCAGGCCGTTATGTGCAATCCAAACATATTGACATTGTGAATAAAATTGAATATAATAATAAATATAAATATTCTAAGGGGTTGTTATGAAAACTGTAACAATTAGAGTAGATGATTCAATTTACAATATGATTAAACTTGCTGCAGAAGGTCAAAAGAGAAACCTTTCAAACTTTATTGAGTTTGCGACAATGCAGTATTT
>JALSLA010000017.1 GCA_026988515.1 Helicobacteraceae bacterium
ACTCGTAATTGGCAATCTCCGGACGAGCGTTAGAGACCGTTGAAATCAACGTTGATTTTCCGACATTGGGAAAGCCGACCAAACCGATATCGGCAATAAGTTTTAAATCAAGCGTAATCTCTTTAACCACACCCGGTTCTCCGGGTTGTGCATAACGCGGTTGCTGATTGGTAGATGACTTAAAGTGGGTATTGCCCAGACCGCCCCGTCCACCTTTTAAAAAAAGCTCCTCTTGCCCGTCTTGCGTTAAATCAAATACAATATCACCGCTCTCTTTATCGATGACTTGCGTTCCCGGCGGTACGACAATAACCAGTTTTTGTCCTGATTTTCCTGTCATGTTGGAGCCGCTTCCGGGTCGTCCGTTTTCAGCTTTAAGATTACGGTTTCCTTTAAAATGCGACAGCGTATGCGTATTGTTGTCACACCGAAACCAAACATCTCCGCCACGACCGCCGTCACCGCCGTTAGGACCACCGTTAACCACAAATTTTTCACGCCGGAATGCAACACAACCGGCGCCACCCTTACCCGATGAAACCGTTAATTCTACCTGATCAGTAAACATACATTTCCTTTGCTATGTGCTGTTACATGTAAATTACAAATAAATACTTTACACTGAACTTCTGCTATTATGCCCACCAGTATAGTATAAAAGATTTATTGACGACGAGGAACTAAAAGATTCAGGCTTCCGCCTGAAAAAAGAGAAATTTATGCAGCTGGAACAATAGAAACTTTGGTACGTTTCTTATCTTTACGCTCAAATTTTACAACACCGTCAATAAGAGCATATAAGGTATGATCTTTTCCCATACCCATATTATCACCCGGATGTACTTTGGTACCGCGTTGACGAATTACAATATTACCGGCGCGAACACGTTCTCCGCCGAATTTTTTCACACCCAGTCGACGCCCTGCCGAATCACGATTATTCTGTGTACTACCCTGACCTTTTTTATGTGCCATCTGATACTCCTAACTTTAAAATTTACGCAGCGATTTTAGTAATGCGAACACGTGTGAAATCACGACGGAATCCACGTTTAACTTTACTGTCTTTACGACGGCGTTTTTTGAAAATAACAACTTTTTTGGCGCGACCTTCATTGATCACTTCAGCCGTTACAACTGCACCTTCAAGAAAAGGTGCTCCTATTTTAAGTTCACCGGCATTCACTGCAAGAACCTCTTTAAACTCTACTGTCTCTTTGGCATCAAGGCTGAGTTTATCAAGCAGAAGAATATCACCCTCTTCTACTTTATATTGCTTGCCACCGTTTTTAAAAATTGCGTACATTGCGCTTCCTTAATCGTTATAAGTCTACAAAAAGTGCGCGAATTTTACCGAAACTACGTTTAAGTTTAGATTAAAGCAATAGCATCGATCTCAACTAAAGCGTTTTTCGGTAATGTTTTCACTGCAACGGTTGAACGTACTGGCTTGTGGGTACCAAATGCTGCTTCATACAAGCGGTTAACCGTTTCAAAATCCTCCATACTGCTTAAAAAAATGGTACATTTAATCACTTTGCCCATTTCACTGCCGCTGGCTTTCAATACGGCTTCAAGGTTTTGCAATACCTGTTTGGTCTGAAGGGTGATCTCCGCTTCTTGCATCACCCCTTCTGGAGTGAGCGCAATCTGCCCTGAGGTATATACCATGCCATTCACTACCACTGCCTGTGAGTACGGTCCGATGGCCTGAGGTGCTTGTTGGGTACAAATAAATTCCATACTACTTCCTATTGCTGTCTTGTTTTCTAAGATGATAATTGACATCGTCTAAAACAGAGTGATAATCTTCAACATTCCAATATCCCGGCATGCTGTTAATCAGACGGCCTTGAGGTGTCAAAAAAAAACTCATCGGCACCATTTTAGCATGTAAATACTTTGGATAACTCTCTGTTTCACGCGTTAATTCCACGGCAATATACTGTTGATTGATACGCGCGGCGATGCTCTCGTCTTCGAGTGTTGTCTCTTTGAGCTTGCGACACCATTGACAGGTTTCACTGGTCATAAGAAGAAAAATATTTTTATGCGATTCCCGCGCTTTTTGTAGCGCCGTATTATAGTTGTCATACCACGCAATTTCTGTAGCACCTGCATAGAGATGCAGTAACATCAAGCTAAAAAATATAATCCCTATACGCATGCTGCCCCTTTAACGGTGTATCTATCCGGAACTTTGTGCCAAACTTCGTAAAAATGCAATAAAAATAAAAAAGAGAATAATGGCAGCAATGACTTCATACCCAATCATCCAGACCACAAAAAGGGTCGTAAAATCAATCATTTGAAACGTTTTAAAATCGGCGTCTGCAACATAAAAAAAGACTACCGTCAAACCGACCAAATACGGAACAATAAGAAAATACAAGGAAAACACAATACTTTCATACCCTTCCGGCGAAATGATGTAGTCGCTAATATCAATCTCACGCGCTAGAAAATCTTCATTTTTTTTCTGTTTGATACGTCGGTATTTATCTTGGCGAGCATGATACTTACGAATCCTACCGCGGGCATCAGGCTTGTTGTTCGTAAATTCAGTACGGGACTTTTTGGGATCCATCACTTGACTCTCTTTTTCGACAATATTTTGACATTATAACACTATTTTTAGAAATTCTATTTAATTAGTTTAAACAATCTTTGATTTTTTTTCCTAAAACCTTCGTACAACTTCACAAAATACATCATAAAGTCCTATCACTTCTGCTGCGGAAGTTCGTTCATTAGGGGCATGGATACGATCGTTTTTAACACCAAACTCTACCACATCAATACCATACGGTGCAATAAAACGTGCATCGGACGTACCGCCTGCCGTGGAGTGTTTTGCTTCGATTTGACACACTTTGGCAATGGATTCATCCAATATCGTCACTATTTTAGCGTTCACATCGGTCATAAACGGGTGGGCACTCTGCTTGAGTGTTAATGTATACTCGGTATCTTTAAAGTGTCGCCGTACCAATGCTTCGACACTCTTGGCATCTGTCTGTGTCGCATTACGAACATTAAACATCATCTTCAAACTCCCCGGGGTCACATTCGTCACCTCCATACCGGAGCGAATATCGGTAATCACCAATCGACTGGGACTAAAAAAGGCATCACCCTCATCCAGATGGACTCCGGCTATAGATTCTAATATCGGTGCTATCCGGTGAATAGGATTCTCTGCTTTTTCCGGATATGCGGCGTGTCCTTGCTTGCCCCGTAACTCGATAGTACCGTTAATGGATCCGCGTCGCCCTACTTTCATAGCATCGCCAAAGACGGTTTCAGATGTCGGCTCGGCAACAATTACTGCATCGGGCAGCATCTCGTGTTCATCAAGATAGCGTAATACTTCTACGGTTCCGTATGTGGCATCACCCTCCTCATCGGAAGTCAGTAGCAAAGAGAGCGTTCCGTTATACGCAGTCGTCGTTTTCAATGTCTGTACAAACGCCGCCACACCGCTTTTCATATCTTGCGTACCGCGACCGTAAATGTACCCCTTCTGCTCTACGGCGCCGTACGGGTCGCATTGCCATCCTTCTCCGGCAGGTACCACATCGACATGACCTGCAAAACAGAGATGATCACCTGCACCAAATTTCTTATATACAAAAAGATTTTTCACACCTTCTTTATCAATACGAACTGCCTCGTATTCAGGAAGATATTGTGCTATAAAATCAAGAATCCCGCCATCATCAGGGGTTTCGCTCTTCATGGTAATCAGTTTTTTAAACAGCGTTATAACATCCAAATCCCACAACCCTTAGTTGGAGTTTTCATAAAATACATACGAGGTGGAATAGTCACTAATCTCAAAATAGACCTTTTTTTCACCTTTGTCTTTTTTAAAGTTAAAGTTTTTATCGTCAATGCCGTAACCGTAACGATAAGCGCGTGCCAACCCGTCTGAAGTACCGTGACCCGTCGTCAGTTTATCGATCTCTATAAATCGTTTGACCAGCTTCTCTCCGGCATAGACATCAAGCACGCCGTTGGTTCCCGTCCAGTTTTGAATGGAACGTCCAATTACATTTTGTGTCTCTTGCGTACACCCTCCTAAAAATACTGCGGCAACCAATGCGCCAATGACAATTTGTCTCACTGTTTCTCCTTTAATTGGTTTTCATAGTCAAGTTGCAAGCCTTTTGAGGTCATGACAAACCCTTTGACAATAATACGTCCCTCATGTATTGCCCTATGGTGCTCTTTACACAGCGGAACAAGGTTACTTTTATTATCTCGATGATAATGGTCAATAAATCCCGCTTTCGATGCACGTGATTGGTGGGCAATATGGTGGACATCTTCAGCAATATTACCACAAATTATACACTTTGTAATATAAAGATCACGGTTATATTTACTGGTACGTTTTTTTGCCAAAAGCTCCAACTCGTCAAAATCATTGGCAAGCCGCTTTCGAATGGCATTTGCCGTCTCCAAAAATTCACTGTCCATATGCAGTGATTTGGCGAACTCAAGACCGTATACACTGCTACCGCTCCCTTGCTGCAAGGTACGGTTAAACACCAGACGATCGTTAACTTTATCATACTCTACACTCAGGTGCAGATCGACAACATTGTTGAGCGAGCGGATCTCCGTCATGGTCGAAAGCTGGTGCAGGTGTGTCGCAAAAAGAAAAATAGAGCGCAGTTTTGCCAACTTCATAATGGCACTTGCTACAATTGAGACGCCAGAAAGTGTTTCCGTACCGTGGCTAATCTCATCGCCTAAAATCAGCGCCTTTGTACCGGCACGGTTAAAAATGTTTTTAAGCTCCATCATCTCTACGGCAAACGTTGAGAGCCCTTTTGCCAAATTGTCTTTCGACACAATACGCGTAAAAATCGATTCAAAAAGAGAAAATTTCATGACTGAAGCCGGTACGTAAAATCCTGACTGCGCCAACAGCGTAGCAATACCGATGCTTTTCATGAGCGATGATTTGCCGCTGGAGTTAATACCATAGAGCAGCACCCCGTGAATATCGTGGCCATCGTGTACGTTTACATCTAACATCACCGTTTCGGGATATGGCAGATCCATATAATCCCGATTTCCCATGACAATATCGTTAGGAACATAGATGCCTTGCGACTCTTGAATTTCAATAAGCGGATGGCGCAGTGCCATAATTTGCATAAAGTTTTCATCGCTGTTCACATCGACGATCATCGGTTGGGCATAATGGTACTCTTGTGCTACTTTGGCCGAACTGACCGCAACATCGAGATCGGCAATATAGCGAATCATACGCTCAAACAACAGGGTATAGCGCCGGTCGTAACTCTCTTGAAGCGTCACAAACCGCTCTTTGACAAGCCGGACAATTTGACGTCGATTTCGCATGATTTTGTCGGAAAGTTGTTCGGTCAATTCTGAGGTAATCTTGACGTTGTTGGTGAGCTTTTTCACACTAAAACTTTCAAAATTTACATGTAAATTTTCTGCCGTTGTTGTATGCAAGCTCTTGAAACGACTCTCTATCAAAGCAAAACGACTCTTACTTACACTAATGTAATACCCCTCTTTTTCAAGCTGTCCCAAGGTTACAAAACTGTTGGTTGCTGATGCCGTCTCAGCTTTAAGCGCCGTTTCTATGGTTTCAATAATCGCATCAAACGTTCGTAACATTGCGGCATTGTCATCGACAAGCGTATCGATAGCGCTGTCGACACCGCGCATAAAAAAATTGTCGTCGAGACTTTGAATGGTAAAGCGTCGCGATGTATCCAGATCGAAGCTGTTTTCAATATCACGTAAAAATTCCGCCACCTCGCTTTTTGAAAACGAAGCCTTCTGGATTTTATGTTTTTGAATATACTCCATCAATGTCATAAGATTCAGTAGCGACTCGTAGATAAAGTTCATCTCAAACGGATGCAGCCGCCCGAGCTTCATACGCCGTGCCAAACGTTCCAGATCGTAAATACCCCGTAAAGTCTCTTCAAGAACACGCGTATGCGAGAGGGTTTTTTCTATAAAATCGTAACGGCGTTCCAGCTCGTCTCGCTCCATGATGGGGTTGAGCAGACGCTCTTTGAGCAGCCGCTTACCAATCGCCGTAGCACTTTTGTCAATGAGCTTTAGTACCGTTAACTCTTTGCGGTCTTTTGAAATAATAGAGAGCTGCTCCAACGCCGCATTGCCTAAATACATGTAGCGCTTCGAGTCAATCATTTGAGGGCGGAAAAGTTTTTGTATGATGTGGTAGTCGTGCTCAATAACAAAATGCACTAAAATAGCCAACGCTTCCGAAACCAAAGGGGAACGCTCCAAATTCAGATGTTCAATGGGTGAAAGAAGCGACTGAATTTCATAGACTTTTTCAAAAAGCTCATTCTGGTAGCTAATGCGCGGACGATGGTGGTTAACACTGTAATGATAGTGTTCGGGAATTTCCAGATAGCGAATGACCTCTTTTTGCGAATCGACTCCATCTAAAAATGTCAGCACAACTTCAGAGGTTTTGTAAATATTTAACAGGTTAAAGACCTCATCAAGCGCATAACTCTGGTCTTCACTGGTTCCATGCGTTTCATAGAGCCATGTTTTTCCCGTTGTGACATCAATAGCACTGTATCCGATTGAGTAGATATCGCGGTTTTTATCGATTAAAAGGGAGACAATGTAGTTATCGTCATTGTCAATGCTGTAATCAAAGTTCGTCCCCGGTGAGATAATCTGAGCAATATAACGGCTGATTTTAGGCGGGGTTCCTTTTTGACGCACCACAATAACCGTATATTTCTGTTCTTGAATTACCCGATTGAGATAACGTTCAAACGATACCGCAGGTACTCCGGCTAACAGCGGATTTTTGGTAGAATTTTCAACAATGTTCTTGTTTTTTTTTGTCAGTTGAATATTGAGCAGTTCGGCAAGCTCTTTGGCCTTTCCAAGCTGCATCTCATCGTTGTTGATTTCATAAATTTCAAAAAAAGTTCCGATCTCCATAAAGACTACGGTATCATTGCCGTATTTGGATTCAAAGTGAGACTGCAGATCAAAATAGATCTCGGTTAAGAGTTTTGATTTGTCCTGTAAAATGGCATCGGCTTGGGAACTTAACATGTTTTGATTGGCTGCTTCACTTTTTTTGTTAGCGATTATAGCAAAAAGTCTGTTAGTGATGTTTTCAATACGAACTTTTCATGGTCGGAGTGACCGGACTTGAACCGGCGACCTCTACCACCCCAAGGTAGCACGCTAGCCAGACTGCGCCACACCCCGACATTTTGGAGAGTGTGATTATAAAGCAGAACTTCTTAAGAGTGGTTTAGAAATCTCTTAGAGGCGTTTTTGTTTTACCAATGCGAGCAACATCAGTAATGAGTAGCCGTCATTCTCATACCCCGCTTCGCGACAGAGCTCGCATTTGTCGCCCATAGGGCAAATGTCTTGGTCTAGCAGTTCCTCAAGTGTGGTAAAATTGTGCTCTTTGATGCAGGTGAGAATCTCTTCAACAGTAAGAGCATTACAAGTACATAAGGTTCTATCCATCGGTATCATACTAGAAATAATACCATAATTTACATGTACGTTACTGCGGCATCATCGATGCAACGCTACGCATTGCTTCAAACAACTCTTTTTTACATGTAAATTCCAATACGACTCTGTTGTGTGGCACTTCCTCTAACGGGTCCACGTCAAATACCAGCACATAGGCTTCGATCGTGACACACTCTTGTTTGAGTTCTGCCCACTCCAAAGAGACCTGTGCCCGTTCTCCGCCGGCATTAATGGTGACAGCAGGATAGAGTCGTGTTATCCGGCTTAAATCAATCTCAAACCCTTGGGATCTATACATCATAAAATAAACAACTCCTCTCTTTGTTAATGGATCTCTTTAAGTTCAAAGTGTCGTTGCAACCAGTAGTAGTAGAGCATTGCTCCAATAAACGATAGACCCAACATCAAGGTAATAACCCGTAACGATACCGCGGCATCGGCACATAAACCGATTACCAAAGAGATGGCTGCCGAAACCGACAAAAAGAGCATATCATTGTATGCTACGACACGACCGTAATAGGCCGGGTCGGTATGGTGTTGCAACAAGGTGTAGGTATATGACCACAGTGTTGTCGTACACAATCCTACCAATACCGACGCTAACAGCGAAAGATAAAAATGCGGCATCACCGCAGCCCATATCATGATGGCAAAGGCTTGAAACAGAAACAGGTAGCCCAGCCGGGCATTATTCATATGTTTACCAATAAAGACAGGACCTACAACAAGTCCCAAAGCACGTGAAGCATGCAAAAGTCCAATAGCCAACGATGTGGCCACAAGATGGGTATAGTACTCATGCGCCATCAGTGCTACCAAAGCATCAAATGCCGTCAACCCTACTAAAGCATGCAACACCAACAGATACAAAACTTTTTGATCCTGTTTTATATAGGCAAGCGTCTCTTTAAACATACCCAAAACATTGGATGCCGTGGTGTTGACACGCACTTTAATATGCACATTAAAAAGCAACATAAATGAGAGTATAAAGAGTAACCCGTCTATAATAAAAGCAACACGCACCCCGACTTTGTAAACGACAAAACCGCTGATGGCCATACCTAAAGTATAGGAAATTGACCAGATGATCGAATGAATCTCATTGGCCATCTGCAACTTTTTTACATGTAAAATTTTCGGCAACAAGGCCATTTCAATGGTAAAGTAAAAACTGGCCGCTGCCATACGCAATACAATGAGTACAAACAGTAACGGCAGTGCCGATTCATCCGTTACCAATAACAGCAAAAATGTACAGACAATCTCAACAGCCAACGTTATAAGCATCATCTTTTTAGGATGAAACCGATCAATCAATACGCCGCTAAAAGGTGCTTGCAAAACACCGGGTAAAAAGTGCAGTGCCGCCGTCAACGCCACAACAGTGGCAGAGACCCCCATCTCAAGCAAAAGCGTATAGATTGCTACATTACTAAACCATGCTCCAAAATAGGCAATAAGCTGAATAAATGACAGTCGTGCCAATACCGGTTCGCTCTTTAAAAGTCTCACATAACGTTTCATAGGCGAAAGGGTAGCACAATAAATTTACATGTACATGATTTAAGTATTTTTTTATAAAGTCGATATTGTGAGTACAAAGCACTATAAAGGAAAGGAGTCCCTTATGGAACTGATGCAAAATGTCGCTAAGATGCAAAATTCTCAAATGCGCATGGAAAGTTCTCAAAACAGTACCGCACAGATGCAAAAGCATCAGGTTCAGGCTATTGAAAAAGCCGAAATACGCCAAGAACAACAGACCGAACAACAGAGCGTACAAAAAATTGAAACCGAAAAAGAGATGAGTCAATTGGTTCAAGAGCTCAATGATGCTATTAGCCCGTTTCGAACCTCATTGAAATTTGGCTTTGACAATACATCCGAAGATTTTTACGTCTCCGTTATCGAGTCCAAGACCAATCGCATGTTGAGTCGTTTTCCGGCAGAAGAGGCGGTCTCGTTTTTACCTAAAATACAAGAAGTAAACGGTTTATTGTTTGATCAAAAAGGCTAAATTAGCCCCATATTACATTAATACACTATTTTTTTAAGGACGACCATGAATAATTTAGCCTACAATACCTATGCCAAGAACAATGTGGCCATTGAATCTCCCGAAAAGCTTATTGAGATGCTTTATGAAGGAATTTTACGATTTAATGCCCAAGCAGCCGCAGCGATTACATCAAACAATATTGAAAAACGTACCTACTGGATTAACCGTTCTATGGCTATTTTTATTGAACTCATTATGACACTGGACTATTCTCACGGTGACATAGCCCAATACCTGCATGGTCTTTACTCATACCAACAAGAGTTACTAATTGAAGCAAACCTGCACAACAGTTTAGAAAAAATCAATGAAGTCAATAACGTTGTCAAAGGGCTCCTTGAAGCATGGAGAGAGAGCACAAACATCTCCCAAACGGCATAATACCGTGCCTTCAGGGTGTTGTTCTTCACTAAAACAGGCCCGAATTTTCTAAACTTAAATCACTCAGATCGACATATCCGTTTATCTTTTCTCTAAACTTTTTTTGCTATAATCGCGCTTAATTTATCAGTTTTATGTTGCATACCACCTAAGGAACATTATGAAAAAAGAAGTCAAAAAAGTAGTTTTAGCCTATTCGGGCGGACTCGATACCAGTATTATTTTAAAATGGTTACAAGATGAGTACCGGTGTGAGGTGGTTACCTTTACGGCCGATATCGGTCAAGGCGAAGAAGTTGAACCTGCACGCACCAAAGCGCTCGAACTTGGAATTAAGCCTGAAAATATTTTCATTGATGACCTTAGAGAAGAGTTTGTGCGTGATTATGTCTACCCGATGTTCCGTGCCAATGCCATCTATGAAGGCGAATACCTTTTAGGAACATCCATTGCCCGACCGTTAATCGCCAAGCGTCAGGTTGAAATTGCCAAAATCACCGGAGCTGACGGCGTCAGTCACGGCGCTACCGGCAAAGGAAACGATCAGGTACGTTTTGAAATGGGTTATTTGGGTCAAGATGCCACATTAACTATCATTGCACCGTGGCGTGAGTGGGACTTGAATTCACGTGAATCACTACTAAAATATGCCGAAGAACACGGTATTACCATTGAAAAGAAAGGGAAGAAATCACCCTACTCCATGGACGCCAACCTGTTGCACATCTCTTATGAAGGCGGTATTTTAGAAGACCCCTCGGCAGAGCCCGAAGAAAGCATGTGGCTTTGGAGCGTCGCTCCCGAAAAAGCCCCCGATGAAGCAGAATACATTACGTTAACGTATAAAAACGGCGACCCTACGGCACTGAACGGTACAACACTCTCACCTGCAACTATGCTTGCTGAGCTCAACCGTTTGGGCGGTAAGCACGGTATCGGACGGGTTGATATTGTTGAAAACCGCTTTGTCGGCATGAAAAGTCGTGGTTGCTATGAAACACCCGGCGGAACCATTATGCTTAAAGCGCACCGTGCTATTGAATCACTCTGTCTTGATCGTGAAGAGGCACATCTTAAAGATGAACTGATGCCGCGATATGCCAAGTTGGTCTACAACGGCTTTTGGTTTGCACCTGAACGTGAAATGCTCCAAGCTGCCATTGACAAAACTCAGGAGAACGTCGAAGGCGAAGTACGACTCAAACTTTACAAAGGCAATGTCACCGTAGTCGGACGCCGTTCTGACACATCACTGTTCAACCCGGAATATTGCACCTTTGAAGAAGACGAAGTCTATAACCAAAAAGATGCCGCCGGCTTTATTAAGCTCAATGCACTGCGCTTTATTATTGAGGGTAAAGCACGCCACAACAATACATAAAAGGATTATGATGAGTATGATTAAAATTGACATGAACTCCGAAGAGTTTCAAAATGAGTTGGCAAAAACTGTAAAGTTTACCGATAAAGTCATTAAGCAGTTTGGTTGGGAATACAATCCGCAAATTGAAGTAAACGAGGGAGTTCAAATGGGACTCGCTCGCAATAAAATGATGTATAACAAACGTTTTTGCCCTTGTTTTATGGTAGAAGAAGTTGATGGAAAACCGCGCAGTGTCGATGATAGAATCTGCCCGTGTAAACCGGCCATTGAGCATGAAATGATTGAAATCGGCGCATGTCACTGTGGTATTTTTTGTACTCCGGAGTATGCAGCCGCCAAACGTCAGGAGCTCAATATTGAGGAAGTTGTGCATACCCATTCACGCGGCTTAAGCGCCCAGGAGTGTCAAGAGCTCTTAAAAAAAAATGACCTAGACGGTGACGAGCTTGCCGCGCTCATGGAAGCTAAAGCGCTTGGTATGATCTCATTTAAGCTGATTGATGTCCGCGAGCATATGGAGTGGGAAATGGGGCACATTAAAGGTGCTGATGTTTTGATTCCGACAAGCAGTTTCTTTAATACCTTAGAAGAAGCCGCACTCCATAAAGATGAACCGATTATTCTCTATTGTCATGTCGGAAGTCGCAGTTTGCACTGTCAGCGAATTATGCATGATATGGGCTATACCCATGTTGGCAACTTAACCCACGGTATTGTCTCCTACAACGGCGACATAGTTAAATAAAACGGGAGTCTTATGAAAGTATTATTAATAAAAGATGTTAAAGGACTCGGTAAAGCCGGTGACATTAAAGATGTCAAAGACGGCTACGGTCAAAATTTTTTAATCGGCAAAGGGTTTGCCAAGCATGCAACCAACGAGGTTATCAGAAAACATCAGGCCAGTGAACGCAAAAAAGCCGAAATGGAGGCCAGCGAGATTGAAGCCATGAAAGCACTGAGCAGTAAACTCGATAAGTTGCAAATTGTTATTACAAAAAAACTGGGCAATACGGGTCATCTTTTTGGCGCCGTCACTAAAGAAGAGATTGCACATGCACTTCAAGAGCAGCATGGTATAGAGATCGACAAAAAACACATTAATCATAAAGAACCGCTCAAGACGACCGGAACCCATGACCTCGATCTTAAACTCGGTCACGGTATTCATGCCACATTGCATGTAGATATTAAAGGTGCATAATGTTTGAAGCGACGACAATACTCGCTTACAAAGGTGCGAATAAAGCTGTTATCGGAGGTGACGGGCAAGTCTCTTTTGGACACACTGTTTTAAAAAACAATGCAACCAAAATTCGGCGTCTGCATCACGGAAAGATTCTGGCCGGTTTTGCCGGTTCTACCGCCGATGCTTTTAATCTGTTTGATATGTTTGAAGACCATCTGGAGCAGCAACACGGTGATCTGATGAAATCGGTCATAGAGTTCTCCAAAGCGTGGCGTAAAGACAAGGTACTGCGTCGTCTCGAAGCTATGATGATTGTTTTAAACACCGAACATATTTTTATTTTGACCGGTAACGGTGACGTTGTTGAGCCCGAAGACGGTGCCATTGCCGCCATTGGCAGTGGTGGCAATTACGCTATTGCCGCAGCACGCGCTCTGCAAAAACATGCCGATATAGATGAAGAACATCTCATTACCGAGAGTCTGCATATTGCTGCTGACCTGTGCATCTACACCAACCATGAAATTAAAACTTTAGTGCTGGAGAAAACATCGTGAACATGATTCCTAAAGAGACGGTTGCCTACCTTGACAACTATATTATTGGTCAAGACAAAGCCAAACGTACCATTGCTTTGGCGTTACGCAGTCGTCACCGTCGCATGCAGTTAAGTCAAGAGCTTCAAGATGAGATCATGCCTAAAAATATTTTGATGATCGGTTCAACCGGAGTTGGAAAAACCGAAATTTCACGACGACTTGCCAAGATGATGAACCTGCCCTTTATTAAAGTAGAAGCCTCAAAGTTTACCGAAGTCGGTTTTGTCGGTCGTGACGTAGAGTCTATGATACGCGACTTGGTTGTTACCTCCATCAGACTGGTAAAAAATGAGTATCAAGAGAAAAATGAATCTGCAATTGAGGCATATATTCTCAATAAAATTGTTGAAAAGCTTCTTCCGCCACTGCCCTCTTTGGCAAATGAGAGTAAAAAAGAAGAGTATAAAGCGTCTAAAGAACGCATGAAAGAGAAGGTGCTCAGCGGCGCCATGGATGAACGTATTATTGAAATAGAAATTCCTAAAATGAGTATTGAGTTTAATGACACCAATATGCCGCCGGATATGGCAAAAGTGCAAGAGTCTTTCTCAAAAATATTCAGCTCTTTCAGTAAAGAAAATACCAAAAAAGAGATTCGCGTTAAAGAGGCAAAAATTGCACTGCGTCATGAGGCCAGTGAGAAACTGCTTGATATGGATGCCATTACCAAAGAGGCGCTCAAACGTGCCGAACAAGGCGGTATCGTTTTTCTGGATGAAATTGACAAAATTGCCGTCAGCTCCAAAAGCGAAGGGCGTAATGATCCGAGCAAAGAAGGTGTACAGCGCGATCTGCTTCCTATTGTCGAGGGCAGCACCGTTACCACCAAATACGGTGCCGTCAAGACCGATCATATTCTTTTTATTGCCGCGGGTGCTTTTCATAAAGTCAAACCAAGCGATCTCATTCCTGAACTTCAAGGACGTTTTCCTTTACGTGTCGAACTCGAATCACTGACCGAAGAGGTGCTGTATAAAATTTTATCGCAAACAAAAAATTCGTTGCTCAAACAATACGAAGCACTCTTAGGTGTTGAAGATGTGCAGCTTGAGTTTGATGAGAGCGCTGTCAAAGCCATGGCACACCTCTCCCAAAAAGCCAATGAAAAAACCGAAGATATCGGAGCACGCCGTCTGCATACTGTTTTAGAAAAAGTCCTTGAGGACATCAGTTTTGATGCCGACATCTATCGTGGTCAAAAAGTTGTTGTTGATGCCGATTTGGTTCATGAAAAACTCGATATCATCATTGAAGATGAAGATACCTCGCGTTACATTCTCTAAGGAAAACAAGCATGAGTAAAGCAGGATTTGTCGCACTGATCGGCCGTCCCAATGCCGGAAAAAGCACGCTGATGAACTGGATACTGGGTGAAAAAATTGCTCTGGTCTCTCAAAAAGCCAATGCCACTCGCAAGCGTCTCAATGCTATTGTCATGCATGAAAACAATCAAATTATTTTTGTCGACACTCCCGGTTTACATGTTAAAGAAAAACTTCTCAACCAGTTTATGCTTGAAGAAGCGCTCAAGGCTATCGGTGATTGCGATCTCATTGTCTACCTTGCTCCCGTTACCGATGCAACAGAACATTATGAGGAGTTTTTGGCACTCAACAAAAAAAACCGTAAACACATCATTGTGCTGAGCAAAATTGATCAGGTTTCCCAAGAAAAACTCTTAAAACGTATTGCTTCATATAACCGTTACAGCGAGAGTTTCGAAGCACTTATTCCCATGTCGGTAACTAAAAATATCGGTCGTGATGATCTACTGCATACCATCACGAAACATCTCGACGAGTCACCGTACCTTTATGATCCTGACGACATTACTACCGAAATGGTTCGCAATATTTACAAAGAGTTTATTCGAGAAGCTATTTTTGAAAATATCAGCGATGAAATTCCTTATGAGTCCGATGTCGTTATTGACAAGATTGACGATCACGGCAATGTTGAAAAAATTCGTGCCACCATCATTATACAAAAAGAGAGTCAAAAAGGGATTATCATCGGGCGGGGCGGTGAAGCCATTAAACGTATTGGTCGTGATGCACGGCTTAAAATAGAAGCGCTTTCAGGTCACAAGGTCTTTTTAGATCTTTTTGTCAGTGTTAAAAAAGGCTGGACCAACGACAAAAAATTTTTGGAAGATATGGGGTACCAATGAAACTTTTAATCACTCTTTTATTGCTTACGCTCTATGCCGATGCTTCAAACATTGCGACCGTCTACAGAGAATACGGCATGAGGGCAGTTGAGCGTGTTCTCGACAAACAACTCTCACAAAAAGCGTACTGGGACAAAGAGCTGCTGCGCCACGATACCTCATTTGGATATTTTGAACATCTCGATTCCATTATTACATGTAATAAAGATCGCTCCAAGCTTTACCATTACAAAAAAAATCAAGACGGTATCTATACGCTAGTCAATACTTTTGGCGCCATGACCGGAAAAGTTAACGGTGACAAGCAAAAAGAGGGGGACCGAAGGACTCCGCTGGGCGTCTACAGTCTCACTAAAAAAATTACAAACCCGGATCCCTTTTACGGTCCGTTGGCATTTGTCACCTCATACCCAAACCTGTATGACAGAATTCGCGGTAAAAACGGCTCTGGCATCTGGATTCACGGACTCCCCTTTGAAGGAGAGCGCGACAACTTCACCAAAGGATGTATCGCCATTGAAAATGACAATATCTGTACCTTAGATAAAAATATTACGCTTGAAAACACCCTGCTCATTATTGATCAGGAAAACCATAAAAAAGCTAACAATGAGGACCTTTCCATCATCCTTTCCAAACTCTTTGAATGGCGTTATGCATGGATTTACAATGACTACGATCGTTACATTGGTTTTTATGATCCCGACTTTATACGTTTTGACGGCATGAAATATGATGCGTTCAAACAATATAAGCGCCGTATTTTTAACTATAACGACACCAAAACCATTCGTTTTTCCAATATTCAGATTACTCCGTATCCCGGAGAAAATGACGACATCTACTTTATAACATTTTTTGAGAACTATCATTCAAAACGAACGACATTTAATGGTAAAAAAGCACTTGTAATAAAACGCAAAAACGATACCATCACAATAATAGCTGAACGTTAAGCCATTTTTAACTCAAAAAAAGCATACTCAAAAAAACTTTTTATAGTGGTTAACAATAGAAATAGTTGTATTTTAACTCATATAAAAAAACATTTAAGCTTAATTTCGCTACAATAAAATACCAAATATACACAATGATATTAAAGTTATTTGCACCTTTTCCGATACTATAGAGGTCGCAATTAACCAATATGTGAGAGTGTGGCATTTAAGCAGTTGACTGCGTAAATGTTACGGTCCATTGCAACGTTAAGTATGGCAAAAAATGAACTTGGATTGCATATAATGAAATTAGTTAAATTTAATACAGAGTAGTGACGTGAAGACAAAAGAGACAACGTCGAAATTCACGAGTTCGCTTTCAATCAATCCGTACAGTCAAACGTACTATAAGTTTAGTGACGGCTCCATCACGATTGAAAAAAAACCGAGTTATGACAAACAGCAGCAGACCATTGCGTTTTTAAACAATAAAAGTTTTATCTCGACCTTAGTCAGCATAAGCAAAAATATTCCTGAGGAAGATCTTCAGGATGCTTTGGAAAACAAAGTATATGAAGAGCTGGCACTGGACTTAGCCATTGAATACTCCATACAGTTTGTGGAATATTTTGAGCCTACCGATGAAACCAATCGACACTATCATGCGTTTGTAGTCGAACCGGAAGTTTTAGAAAATGAGTTTGTACAAACGGTCGATAAAATTAAATATATTGATCAGATTGTACCGATTCCTTTACTGCTAAAACCGCTCTACCAAAAGGAACTTATATTAGACAGCGGTGTTCACTGCTTTATCTATTTCCAAGAGCACGATGCGTTTTTGGCTATCTACAATAATCAAGAATTTGTCTATACAAAATCTCTCAAATACTCCATGCGTTTCATGCATGAAACCTTTTGTGAACTCTTGGGTGAACAGATTGGTTACGATGACTTTACCAATGTCATTTCACAAGAGGGGTTGAGTACGCTCAATCATGAACACCAAAAACACATTATTAAACTTTTAGGTGACACCTTTTTACATGTAAATGATGTGCTTACCTATGCCAAGCGTGCCTATAACTTAGAAAACATTGACCAGATTTACATGGGGTCTTATGTCGGTGTCATACCCGGAATTGATGAGTACTCCCAAACCTATTTGGGAATTGCAACCAATCTGTTTAAATTTGAATACGGATTTGTCAGCGGCAGCGGCTATGTTGACGAAATACATGCGCTCATGCACCTCTATGTACAGCAAGATGAGACCGAGCAGTACTCGTGTAATTTTACCATTTACCACCGTCCGCCGCCTTTTAGCAAGCGTAGCAGCGGGCAACTGCTTATTGCTCTGGCGGCATCAGTACTCTTCGCTTTTGCCTATCCGGTTATGTATTGGAGTCTGACATACACCGAAAAAGTTCGGTACAAAATTCTTGATGACATCTACAAAGAGACCCACGCAACTCGCTTGACACGTGAAGCAGCCATTACCTTAAAAGAGCAGCAAAAAGCCGATGCCAATGCTCTGCTTACCGCTGAAAAAAATGCCTACGATGAAAAAAAGCAGACACTTATCAAAATTCATGACGTTAAGGTCAACTATCCTATGAAAGCAACGCTTTTAACACAGTTCACCGAAAACTTCAACAAGTACAATACACAAATTGACAGTATTGTGTATGCAGAAAACAACAACACTAAAGAATTTACTTTCTCACTTATTGCTAAAAAAGACAGAGATATTACCTCTTTGGTCAAACACCTGACAAAAGTACAGTCCAAAGAGTATGACTTTCGTTTAGACGAGATACTTTTTGATGCTGAAGCGATGGTTTATGTTGGAAAATTAAAGGCTCAACTATGAATTTAGGCGTTGAAAACTTCTTATACAATATTGACCAAAATATGGCCAAAAAAACACAAAAAGACAAGTACCTGCTCTATATGATGATTTTTGCAGGTATTTTCGCTTTTTCATATCTTCTCTTTTGGGAGAGTTCAGAAAAAGAGTTTCACAGAGTCCACGATGAAGTCGTCGCTTTGGATACAAAACTCAATCTGGACAAAGCTTACTTGCAGCAAAATCCCGAATCAAAAATTGCTCAAATCGAAAATGAAATTGTAGAAATCAAGAAAAACTATACGCAATATCAGGATTACAACTCCTATATTAAATTTCAGATAGAACAGATTTCATCGCTCTTTTATGATGAAAAAACATGGGGTGCCTATATTCATTCCATAGCAAAAAATGCTAAAAAGTATGATGTCAAACTGCTGAAGTTCGGCAATGAATTTACGTCGGACACCAGAGCTTTTGGCCACGTATTGGATATTTCCATCCGTTCTACAGGGAATTATACGAATACTTTAAAGTTTATCAATGCCCTGGAACAGAGCTTTTTAGTCGTTGATCTGCATGATTTTAATATGAGTGCAAGCAATATACTCATAACGGATCTGAACATTTCGGTCTGGGGGATTATAGAATGAAAACATTCATCCTTTCTTGCATTATCATCACTATGGCCACATGGGCATCGGCTGAAGACAGCCTCTCATGGGTCGATCAGCAAATTGCTGCGATCAAACCAAAGCGTTCGGGTATCTCAGATGCAAAAATTTCTGAAATTACCAGTCCGATTCGCTATAAAAAAATTGACGTTAAAGAGCTTGAAAAATCCGATGGCGTGACATCTGCTCTGGCGAATATTGCGCTTCCGGCACCGGTGAAACCGCTTAAAGTAACGGCGATATTTAATAAAAGTGCTTTAATAGACGGTCAGTGGCTTAAAGTCAACAGTTCCATTCGCGGCTACAAAGTCCGACGCATTAACAGTGACAACGTGCTATTGCAAAGTAACAACAAAAAACTCAAACTCTTTATTAAAGAGAAAAACGACAACATTAAAATTAAAATCAATTAGGATGTACTTTATGAAACCAATACAAGATATGAAAGCAATAAAAACCCTGATACTCACCATGTCACTTGGCCTAATGCCTTCTATCGCAGTAGCAGACTGTACGTATGAGCTCTTTACAATCTCATCTGCAAAAGGTACAACAATCAACAGTTTTATTGACCAAATCACAGATGAGTGTCAATACAGCGTACTAGTTACCGATAAAGATGCCGAAAAAATCTTGAATCAGCCAATGAATAAAACCAATATTAAAAATATGACCATCAACGAAGTACTTGATTTTGTATTAAAAGAAAACAACTTGGCATATACCTTAAAAAACCGTATCTTGCGTATCTCTTATTTACAGACAAAAACCTATCATATGGACTATATCGCATCGCAACGAAAAGGTACCGGAAGTACCGACATTACACTCAGTAGTTCAAGCAATAACAACAATAACCGTTCCGGCGGAGCTTCGCGCGGAGGATCCGGTGGTACGTCTTCGGGAACACAACAGCGACAGGCCAGTAGTAAATCCAACTCCGGTATTAAAATCGAAAGCAGTGATGAAGTTGTTTTTTGGGATCACCTTGATCAAGAGTTGCAGTCCGTTCTCAATCGTCCTGAAGATCCTTACAAAGCTGCGCCGCCGCTTGTCAATAAAAATGCCGGTCTCATTACGGTGACAGCAACAGCGAAACAAATTGCACGTCTTGACGCGTACATGAAAATGCTGCAAAACAAAATGAAATATCAAGTGCTTATAGACGTTCATATGCTTGGTGTCACATTCAGCGACACCAAAAGTACCGGAATTGACTGGGCACAGCTCTATGCTCTTCAAAATTTAAAGGTTAATATTGACGCACTCTCCTACAAAAATGTTACAAAGTTTGAAACCGACGGTACCATTACCGAAGGAGGTCTCAATCCTCCGGGACTGAACAGTTCCAGCCTCAT
>JALSLA010000018.1 GCA_026988515.1 Helicobacteraceae bacterium
CTCTTGCTTTGATTCCCATATTCTATCACTTTGTTTTTTTAGAAGCTAAAGCAATTATCGTTCTTATTTTAATCCTCTGTTTTTAGTGGATTGGGGTGTTTTAAAACACTTTCTTTTTATTCTTAAACTTGTTTTAACTATTTTTTTTGTAGCATACGCGTCCGCATTAGTGTCTTTGGACATTTGTTTGAATATTTGTACATGTTTTAGCAAATATATACAAGTATTGGTTGTGCTCGAGCAACCTACAACGATACGGTGCAGATTATATGAAACGGAGTGTACAATGAAAGTACGAGCTTCAGTAAAAAAGATGTGTGACGACTGCAAAGTTGTTAAACGTAAGGGGATTGTCAGAATTATCTGCAAAAATCCCAAACATAAACAGAGACAAGGATAAGAATGGCACGTATAGCCGGTGTAGACTTACCTAAGAAAAAGCGCGTAGAATATGGTTTGACCTATGTTTACGGAATTGGTCTTCATGCCTCCCGTCAGATTCTTGATGCGACAGGTATTGATTATAACAAACGTGTTCATGAATTAAGCGGTGAAGATGTTGCAAAAATTACTGCTGAGATTCGTGAATCTCATATGGTAGAGGGTGACTTGCGTAAAAAAGTCGCTATGGATATTAAAGCACTAATGGATATTGGCTCATATCGCGGTCTTCGTCACCGTCGCGGTCTTCCATGTCGTGGACAAAAAACTAAGACAAATGCGCGTACTCGCAAGGGTAAACGTAAAACTGTCGGCGCAGCATAAGGAAATAGAGTATGGCAAAAAGAAAAGCAACTCGTAAAAAAGTCGTTAAAAAAAATATTGCTCGCGGTATTGTGCATATTGCAGCATCGTTTAATAACACGCTTGTAACCATTACAGACGAGATGGGGAATATGATCTGTTGGAGTTCAGCCGGCAGCCTCGGTTTCAAAGGTTCTAAGAAATCAACACCGTTTGCAGCGCAAGCAGCTGTAGAAGCAGCGATTGAAAAGGCTCAGGTTCACGGAATCAAAGAGCTCGGTATTAAAGTTCAAGGCCCCGGAAGTGGACGCGAAACAGCGGTAAAAGCTGTTGGTGCCATTGAAGGCATTCGTGTGACATTTATGAAAGATGTTACACCACTACCGCACAACGGTTGTCGCGCACCTAAGCGCCGTAGAGTTTAAGGAGATTACTGATGGCAAGATACAGAGGTCCAGTAGAAAAAATCGAAAGAAGATTCGGTGTAAGCCTTAACTTAAAAGGTGAGCGTCGTTTAGCAGGAAAATCTGCGTTGGAAAAACGTCCTTACGGTCCCGGGCAGCACGGTCAGCGTCGTAAAAAAGTTTCAGAATACGGTCTGCAGCTTAATGAAAAGCAAAAAGCAAAATTCATGTATGGTATTTCTGAAAAGCAGATGCGCGCACTCTTTAAAGAAGGAAAGCGTCGTGACGGCAATACCGGTTTTAATCTGATTACATTGATCGAGCAACGCTTGGACAACGTGGTTTATCGTATGGGATTTGCTTCAACGCGTCGTTTTGCACGTCAACTGGTTAATCACGGTCATGTATTGGTTGATGGAAAAAAAGTAGATATTGCTTCGTACCGTGTGAAACCGGGACAAAAAATAGAGATTGCACAGAAGAGTAAAAAAAATGTCCAAGTATTGCGTGCTATTGAGTTGACAAACCAAACAGGTTTAGCGCCGTGGGTGGATATTGATGCTGAAAAAGTATTTGGTATTTTTACCCGTTTACCTGAACGTGAAGAGATTGTGATTCCCGTTGAAGAACGTCTAATCGTTGAGCTTTACTCGAAATAATCATACAAAGGGCGTATTAATGAATAAGATTAAAACTTCTCCACTTCTACCTCAGGAATTTGTTGTTGAGCAAATTTCTGAGAATGAAGCAAACATAATAGCTTATCCATTTGAAACGGGTTTTGCGGTATCACTGGCTCACCCGCTTCGCCGTTTTTTATTGAGCAGCTCCGTAGGATTTGCCCCTATTGCAATTAAAATTGAAGGCGCCAAGCACGAGTTTGACTCGGTACGCGGTATGCTTGAAGACATTTCAGATTTTATTATTAACTTAAAAGGCATTCGTTTTAAGCTAAATGACGATGCCACTGAAGCGCGAATATCGTATAGCTTCAACGGTCCGTGTGAGATTAAAGGCAGCGATCTTAATAATGATGATGTTGAGATTGTAACTCCCGAAGCATTTTTGGCAACACTCAATGAAGATGCTACGCTAAATTTTGAGATTATTATCAATAAAGGTATCGGATATGTACCAAGTGAAGATATTCGCGATGATATAGAAGAAGGCTTTATTGCGTTGGATGCATTCTTTACGCCGGTGCGTAATGTAACGTATGAAATTGATAATGTGCTGGTTGAAGACAATCCGAATTTTGAGAAGGTCATTATTAAAATTGTAACTGATGGGCAAATTTCACCATTGGATGCATTTCGAAATTCTCTTGAAGTTATGTATGGTCAGTTGGCTGTTTTCAACAGTGAAATCAATATTCAAGCACCGAGTATGGTGGAGCGTGTTGAAGAATCTGCTGAATTAAAACAGCTCTTGACAAGTATTGATGAATTAGGACTGAGTGCACGCAGCTTTAACTGTTTGGATCGATCCAATATTAAAGTTGTCGGTGAAATTACATTAATGAGTCAAAATGATCTGAAAAATGTGAAAAACTTAGGAAAAAAATCTTTTGATGAAATTGTTGAGAAACTTGAAGAGTTTGGCTTTGCGGTCGGATCTGACCTGTCAGATGATTTAGTAAGTGCTTTCAAAAAGAAATTAGAAGAGTAAAAGAGGAAATATTATGAGACATCGTCATGGTTATCGTAAGTTAAGTCGTACCAGTGCCCATCGCGCCGCACTGCTGAAGAACTTAACTATTGCGTTGATTGAAAATGGAAAAATTGAGACTACTGTGCCAAAAGCCAAAGAGCTACGCTCTTATGCTGAAAAGCTAATTACTATAGCACGTACCGGTGAAGCGAATGCGCATCGGACAATATTTGCAGCACTTCAAAGTAAAGAAGCCACCAAAAAACTCATCAACGAGATTGCACCGGAGTATAAGGAGCGTAACGGCGGTTATACTCGCATTACACGGACTCGTATTCGTCGTGGTGATGCTACGACAATGGCATTTATTGAGTTGGTATAACGTTTAAAGACAAAAGGGTGCCTTTTGTCTTTTTGTATCGTGTTGAAGCACGATACATCTTCTTTATGACTACTTTTTCATGTCATTATTATTCTAAGGATTGATATATCAATGGAATTTGGATTTGGAACATACAGAGTAGTAGATCAAAATCTTGAACATATCCAAGCATTACGACTGGCGATTGAATCGGGTGTTCGTGTTATTGATACGTCATCGAATTATATGGACGGAGCATCAGAGCGTGCTATTGCCAAGGTTCTCTCATCATTAGATACGGCGTATCCAGTTGAAATTATCAGTAAGTTTGGCTATATTCAAGGAACGCTCCTTGAGAAGATTAAAGCCAATAATCCTTTTGACGAGGTGGTAAAATACAGTGACACCTGTTATCACTGTATCGATGCGGCATTTATGCGTACACAGTTGAGTGAATCACTGCAACGACTCGGGCAAGATTCGTTGGAGTGCTATCTGCTTCATAATCCTGAATATTACATGTACGATGCACTCAACAACGGTACTGCTGTAGAAGTTGCTCGTGACACGATGTTACAACGTATTTATACAGTTTTTATAGCATTGGAGCAGGAGGTGCAGCAGGGGCGTATTAAACATTACGGTATCAGCTCGAACAGTTTTGCCAAAGCATCAAACGAACCGGACTTCCTTCCGTATGAAGATTTGGTTGTTTTAGCACGTAATGCAGCTGATGAGGCTGGGAACAGCCAGCACCACTTTAATACAATTGAGTTACCAATAAATCTTTTGGAATACGAAGGCCTTAAATGTGCTGCCTGGGCAAAACAAGAGGGGCTGCGTGTTATTGCCAACAGAGTGCTTAATGCGCAACTGGATGGTATGATGTTTCGTCTTGCCGATTATGATGAGCCGAGCGACTATGATTTTCATTTGAATACGGTTTTGGAGCTATGTGAGCATGACAGTTTACAACCCATTTACAATATTATTGAACAATTGGATCGAAACCGCCATCAATTTATGTGGGTGGGGGAGTATGATGCGTTTTTGTACACTCAGGTGATTCCGCATATTCATAAAAGTATGGCTGCTCTGGAACCTGATGATCAGACGGTACTCATAGAGCGTGTCACTCTTTTTTTAGAGCAGTTGAAAAAAATGGTAGCATATGAGTGTTCTCAAAAAACGCGCCAACACCTTCAAAAGAGATGCGGTTTGTCAGACAAGCGTCTGCAAGAATGCGCTATTGACTTTTTAAGAAAGAGCCAAAAAGTCGATGTAGTATTAGTAGGAATGCGAAAACCTAGTTATGTCGCTGATATTACAGCAATAAATTTATAACAAGTTAAGTAGAATTATTCTATTTTATGTTATATATTTCAAGTAAGGTTTACAAATGATTCCTTTTACCGATGAAGAGCTAATGGATCCTGTGAGTAACGTTATTGACAAGTTACGCCCTTCCTTGGCTCTGGATGGGGGAGATATTGATTTTCTCTCTGTGAAAAATGGTGTGGTGTATGTCCAACTTAAAGGAGCTTGTATCGGTTGTTCCAGCAGTGGCACCACCTTAAAATACGGAGTTGAACGACAACTCCGTATGGATATTCATCCGGAACTTACGGTGATTAATGTACCGCAGGGGATGGAGAATCAATTAGAAAATTTATAGATTAAAATGGAGGCAAGTTATGAAAACAATTAACAAATATAAGACTCTTGCCATAGCAAATGAAAGCTTTTCAAAAGCAGAATATGAAAATGCGTTACGTAATTATGCTTTGGTACTTAAAGATTATCCGAATACCAAAGAGGCTTATAATGGTGCTATTCTCTCTGAAATGGCTATGAGCGGTGAAGATGGTGCAGAAGCACTGTTTGATTACTATGTGATCTTGCAAGAAGATAATAAAGAAGAAGCAGATATTATTATCTCTGAAATTCTTGAAAGCATGGACGGCACTCTGGATCAGTTGGGACAGTTGATTGCTGAACCGTTGAAACAGCGTTTGGAGTTTGAAGACGGTATTTTGTATCATGAATTCAAAGCCCTGGTGGAGAAAGAGGGTGATTTTAAACGCATCTTTGAAAACATTATGTTTTCTACGCGCGTTATTATTAGCGAAAAAGAGGATTTTATTGATTTTTTAGAAAATTTAGTCACCTATGATTTTAAGGAAATGGCCTTGGCGTATCTAGAGAGTGCGTTAGCGGTATATCCCAATAATGACGACTTACGCTCGCTAGTGAAAAAACTGGCACAAGGCAGTGTGGGTGAAAATTGAATTACCCGATCAGAAGTTTCGTTACGTAACCGAGAATTCCAAAGAGTGTGATCATGAAACGGCGTTTGTGCTCACGGCACAAAATGCCAAATATTTAGATGATGCGAAAGCACATCATCCACACTCTATTGTTAAAGCCGAGATGTTGACCTCAGTGTTTGGACTGGAGCAGATTAAAATTATTGGTATTACCGGGACCAACGGAAAAACCAGTACGGCAAGTGCTATCTACTCCATGTTGCTCGATCTGGGTTATAAAGCGGCCATGCAAGGGACACGCGGTTTTTTTATGAATGATGAAGTGATTGAAGGAAAGACACTCACGACCCCTTCGGTGCTAAATACCTATCGACATATTTATCAGGCTGTTGCTAGCGGATGCGACTATTTCATTATGGAAGTCAGTTCGCATGCTATTGCACAAAAGCGTATTGAAGGGATCTCTTTCGCACTGAAAGTTTTGACAAATATTACGCAGGATCATCTGGATTATCACAAAGACTTAGAGAGTTACATTGCGGTAAAGAACAGCTTTTTTCAAGATGAAGGACTGAAGCTGATCAATAAAGATGAGCCCAAAGCCGCATTTAATATAAACAATACCTATACGTATGGGATTGAGAATCCGGCATCATATAAAATTATGGCCTATACACTCAATAATGGCATTAGCGCTATTTTACAGCATTTTAACGAGGTAGGACCTGTCCACTCACCATTGTACGGATTCTTTAACCTGTATAACATTGTTGCAGCTGTGGGAGCGGTACATCTGTTAAGCAAGCGTCCCTTGGAAGAAGTGTGCGAGGTAGTCGAAAATTTTGCCGGGGTGAGCGGTCGCATGGAAGTAGTAAGTAAAGAGCCACCGGTGTTGGTTGATTTTGCCCATACGCCCGACGGCATGCAACAGGTACTCAATTCGCTCAAAGAGAAAGATCTGTTGGTGGTATTTGGCGCCGGAGGCGATCGGGACCGATCGAAACGCCCTCTGATGGGGCGTATTGCCGCGACGTTGGCAAAACGTGTTTATATCACCAGTGATAATCCCAGAACAGAAGATCCCGATAGTATCGTCGCTGAGATTTTACAAGGTATTGACGATCACAGTAGCGTATATGTCGATGTGAATCGTCGTGCAGCTATTGCCAAAGCTTTAGAAGAGCAGCGCGAGGGCGAGGTGGTTGTTATTTTGGGTAAGGGAGATGAGACCTACCAGATTATTTACGATCAAAAGCTTCCTTTCGATGACAGAGAGGTTGTTCGAGAATTAATGAATATAAGGAGATGATATGGCAGACGTACCTGAAGATGTAGGGTGTAACAATCAAGAGTGCATGAAAAAAAATGAGTGTCAACGTAATCTGATTGCCAAAGAGGGGCGTGCAAGAGAGGTTAAAACATTTAGCGGTACGCCGCAAAAAGGGTGTGGTAAATTTCTACCCATCAATGCATAAATCCATCCATGCAAATCTCATAAAATGGTACCAACAGCACGGCCGTCATAATCTTCCGTGGCGGCATAGCCGGGATGCATATGTCATTTGGATCAGTGAGATTATGTTGCAGCAGACTCAGGTGGCAACGGTACTTGAACGCTTTTATTTTCCGTTTTTACAACGATTTCCTACATTGTATGAGCTGAGTGTCGCCACGGAAGACGAGGTGCTTAAGCAATGGGAGGGCTTGGGCTATTATACCCGCGCGCGTAATCTTCATAAAACGGCACAACTGGTAGAAGACACGTTGCCGCAGAGTGTGCATGAACTCATACGGTTACCCGGTATCGGTAAAAGCACTGCGCATGCTATTGCCGCCTTTGCCTACCGTACGCCCGTGCCTATTTTGGATGCGAATGTAAAGCGAATTTTGTATCGGTTTTTCGGAAAAAAACAGGCAACCGATAAAGAGTTGTGGGAGTTGGCATACCGACTTTTTGATGCGGAACACCCTTTTGAATACAATCAGGCAATGATGGATCTGGGTTCTTTGATCTGTCGTTCCAAAGAGACTCGGTGCATACACTGTCCTTTCAAGACGGAATGCAGTGCGGCACAGCAGGGTATACCATTGGCCTTTCCTGAAAAAAAAGCAGTAAAATCCGTGCCGATCCGGCACAAAGATATTGTAGTTTTTACATGTAAAAACCGTTATGCCCTGAAACAGCGAACCGGTCGGTTTTTAAACGGATTGTGGGGATTTGCCGAGTATGAAAAAAATGAATACCCTCTAGAAAACTCCATGCGAAAGCTCGGTAGTATTGTGCAAAAATATTCGCATTTTCATCTTCATGCCGATATCTTTATATCTCATGCGTATGTCGAAGAATATCGGTACTTGAGTGTGACAGAAATTTATAAACTGCCTTTAAGCAAAGCAGATGTTAAAATTTTAAAGATGCTGAATTGATCTCCAGCACGCTCTGTTGGCTTAAAAATATAATCTACTTTGAAATAAAGACTATATTAGTCTGAATTTTGATATAATCTCGCAAAAAATTTCATTCTGGTGAAATCATGGAGAAGAATTATGGGTGTACCTCAACCAGCGTTTTATATTTTCAAATGTGAGCAATCCAATCCCCCGGGGATGCCGAAACCCTCATGTGTGAATCCGCAAACACAAGACCTTTTTCAACATTTAGCACAAATTTTGATGCAAAAAGGTATAATCGGAACAGTGCAACCGATTCGTACCTCATGTATGAATCGTTGTAATGTGGGACCAATTATGTTGGTTGAGCCGGGACATGTGATGTATGCACAGCTTGACAAAGAGAAAATCTCACGTATTATCGATGAGCATATTATCGGTGGCAACGTGGTAGAAGAGTATGTTATCGACAGCGAATTATGGGATGATGCTATTTCGCCTGAAGCGATGATGAAACAGATGGGAAGATAAAGAGTTATGACAATCGAAATGCTTTACAGCAAAATTCACCGTGCAACGGTAACCGATGCAAATCTGAATTATGTTGGTTCTATTACTATTGATGAAGAGCTTTTAGAAGCGTCTAAAATGCGTGTGGGACAGAAAGTAGAAATTTTAAACATTAATAACGGTGAGCGATTCTCTACCTATATTATTTTAGGGGAACGCGGCAAACGTGATATTTGTCTTAATGGTGCTGCAGCACGTAAGGTTCATGTAGGTGATAAAGTTATTATCGTGGCGTATGCAACCTATGATGAACGGGAGCTGGAGCAGTATAAACCCAAGGTGGTCATTGTTGATGACAATAACGACATTGTTGACGAACTTGAAGTGATCTGATGTTCGGTAATTTGGGGGATATGGGCAAAATGTTGGAGTCGCTCCAAGAGTCTGCCCAAAAAATGGAAGCAGATCTTGCGTCCAAGGAGTTTACCGTTAAAACGGGCGGCGGTATGGTTACCGTGACTATTAACGGTAAAGGCGAAGTATTGGATGTTGAGATTGACGAAAGCCTTTTAGAAGACAAATCTTCATTACAAATTCTGTTAATTGCTGCGATTAATGATGCCAATAAAATGGTTGAAGACAACAAGAAAAACAGTGCAATGGGGGCACTTGGCGGTATGAACCCTTTTACCCAGCAGTCTTAAGACTGTTTTGTCGTATTTCCATGACACTTTTTATATCTTTTTATAAAAATAATGCTAGAATTTCATCAAAAAACAAGTCATGGCAGCAATGGAACAGTTTGAACAGTTTTTAAAGAGACATCTTCCTGAAATTGAGAGTTTTCACCCGCATTACGAAACAGCATTACAGAGTATGCTTTTAGCCGGCGGAAAGCGGTTTCGTCCGGCACTGCTGTTGAGTGTTGTGCGCGCTTATAACACCTTGCTTGTTCCTAATGCCTACCATGCCGCATATGCCGTTGAGCTGCTCCATACGTATTCACTGATTCACGACGACCTGCCGGTGATGGATAATGCCGGTTTACGTCGTGGGCAACCGACACTGCATGTGCAGTACAATGATGTCACGGCGGTACTGGTCGGAGATGCCTTGAATACGTATGCGTTTGAGGTACTCTCCCAAGCACCTTTTAGTGATCGTATTCGTGTCAAACTTATTCGTGAACTGGCACATAACGGCGGACTTCACGGTATGGTTCTGGGTCAAATTATGGATTGTCATTTTGAAAATCAGCCCCTCTCCCTGAAAGAGATTAAACTGCTGCACATTAATAAAACCGGCAAACTCATTGCCGCATCCCTTAAGATGGGTGCCATCATTGTCGGTGAAGAGATACTGGCAGAAGCACTCTATGAGTTTGGCGTAAAACTGGGGCTCCTCTTTCAGGTACAAGACGACATTTTAGATGTAACGCAAAGTACCCAAGAGGCAGGAAAGCCGACGAATAATGACAGCGACAAGAACAGTTTTGTTACACTATTGGGGCTTCGTGAAGCGTTGCATAAAGCAGATACGCTTGCCGCAGAACTTTTTAAAATGATGCAAACGTTTGAAGCACCGTTACAGCAAGAGCTTGATGGGTTGTTAACACACTATATCAATAGACACAAGGATTAGTAAATGGGTAATGAAATGCGCCAAAAAATGGCAGATACAATACGATTTCTCGCAGCAGATATGGTTCAAGCAGCCGCATCAGGGCATCCGGGTGCTCCAATGGGATTGGCAGATATTGCCGTTATTTTAAGCGAACATTTACGACATAATCCGAAGCACTCTTCATGGCTTAATCGTGACCGTTTGGTATTTTCCGGCGGTCATGCGACCGGACTTATCTATGCGCTTTACTATCTTTGGGGGTACGGTTTGGAGCTAGAAGATCTCAAAGCGTTTCGTCAGTTAGATTCTAAAACTCCCGGACATCCGGAGTACGGGCATACCAACGGGGTGGAAATAACAACCGGACCTCTGGGACAGGGGGTGGCGAACGGGGTTGGTTTTGCAATGGCGGCAAAATTTATTGCCGCACAGGTAAATACACCGACGGCGCCCGTCATTGACCATAAAGTATATGTGTTATGCGGTGATGGAGATCTCGAAGAGGGTATTAGTTATGAAGCGTGTTCTATTGCCGGTCATCATAAACTCGACAACCTTATTCTTATTTACGATTCCAACCGCATTACCATTGAGGGCTCTACGGATTTAAGCATATCCGAAGATATACGTGGTCGTTTTATTGCGCAGGAGTGGGAGGTTATTGAAACTGACGGTCACGATTACGATGCCATTGACGCTGCCTTTTGTAAAGCCAAACAGGCAACAAAACCCGTTCTTATTATTGCACATACAACCATTGCCAAAGGGGCCGGATCGCTGGAAGGTTCGGCGCACTCTCACGGCGCACCGCTGGGTGAAGCGGTGATAGCCCAGGCAAAAAAAGCGGCAGGATTTGATCCGGAAAAAACGTTTTATGTCAGTGACGATGTACTTGCACGTTTTCGTTGTGCTATTGAACAGGGCGATTTGTATGAGAGGGAGTGGAAACACTCGCTCAAAACATTGCCGTTGGCAGAACAGAATGAGGCGCTCGATGCGCTTCTTCATCCTGACATGTCACGTATTGCATGGCCGCTGTTTGATACTGCTGATGCCACACGTAGCACTAACGGCAAAGTGATGAATGCCATTGCCCGTGCATTACCCGGATTTTTAGGAGGTTCTGCCGATTTAAGTCCGTCGAACAAGACCCATTTAGAAGATATGGGGACATTTCCCAAGGGTCGAAATATTCACTTTGGGATTCGTGAACATGCAATGGCATCCATAACCAATGCGATGGCACTTTATGGCCCGCTTCTGCCTTTTAGCGCTACCTTTTTTGTCTTTAGCGATTATATGAAACCTGCAGTGCGTATTGCAGCGCTTAGCGGGATTCAGCAGTTTTTTATCTGGACGCATGACAGTATCGGTGTCGGTGAAGACGGTCCGACACATCAGCCCATTGAACAGCTAAGCCAGTTTCGCGCTCTGCCGAATTTTTACGTATGGCGTCCTGCAGACGGTAATGAGAATGTTGCCGCATGGCAAAAAGCGCTTGAGATGAAACGCTCACCCTCGGCTTTTGTTGCATCGCGTCAGAGTTTGCCGCTGTTACCCAAAGCGGTGAGAGGGAGTGCACTGCAAGGGGGTTACTTGATTAGCGAAGATGAGAATGCTGTTATAACGCTGATGGCATCAGGTTCTGAGGTCAGCTTGGCATTGGAGACAAGAACACTTTTAGAGGCGAAGGGCGTTGCAGTCAATGTTGCAAGTATTCCGTGTTTTGATCTCTTTGTCGAGCAGGATCAAGGCTATATTGATACGATCATTCTGCCTCATATTAAAGCAGTGGCTATTGAAGCGGCACGCGGTATGGAGTGGTACAAACTTGCCGATGAGGTTGTTGCCATGGAACATTTCGGTGCATCGGCACCGGCTAAGGAACTCTTTGAAAAATTTGGCTTTACTCCGGAATGTATTGCTGAACGTATAAGCTAAAGTGTGCTGAGGCGCCTTCGCCGCTTGAGAGAGGTTCTTTTTACATGTAAATAGCGTTATCTCTGTTTATTTGCTATAATATGTTCATGAAAGTTAAATTATACACAACGCTTTTTGTACTGCTCATGATAGCTTTTATTGGATGCGGTACAACAGGAAGCGACAATGAAACGCATAATGTCTCTGTCTACTCTATTGCACCGGTGTTGCGAGCAGTGGTTAAAGATGCAAGCGGACAGCTTGCCATTCAAAAAGATATGCATCAAAATCTCTATACCTTTTCTCAAAAAATCGTTTGGCCGGTTAGTGCAACAACTGATGGTAAAGAGAGTTATATTGATGTCGATTTTGACGGGAAGAAAAGCGGCTCTGATATTGCTTTGACAACGACACTCTACTCCAACTCATCGAGTGTCAGTGAAGTGACAACGGCATTATTGCGATCGGCAAATATTCAGGCGACGACACTTGAGTTTAATCGAACGCAGTACAATACAGTACTGCAAGAGATGGTACATCGTTATTCTCTGCCCTCAAACTATATTCTTAATGCAACACCCCTGACCTCTTCGAAAAAACGTCTCGCAATGCTTAATGATGCACTGTTTCAAGCACGTCAACGCACAGATTACAATGCAAGTAATTTGACGGAGGTAGATGTTTATTTTAATATTGCAGAGACCTTTTACAACCGTTATTTGGATGCCATGAATGCACGTGATGCGGCACAATATTATGAATCGTTTGTGGTATTGGAGCGCATTGATGCCAAGCAGCTGCAGCCTCTTTCCGATAAGCTAACGCCAACAATTCCTCCGTATCTCAATCGTGACTATAATGCCAGTATTATTCATCGTGAAACATTGAATCTACTCTCAACATCGTACAACAGTACCAAAAATCTGGCATATTGGGATATTGCGTATGATGCGGAGTCTTCACGTGCATATGTAGCAGCAGGTAATGACGGGTTTGATCTGATCGATACGAGTATGCCGACGCGACGACTGGGAAATTATGAGCAAAATATCAGTGGATTTGGTATGGGCATTACCTACTTTGATCATTTTGACAACCGTTGTATTGCAGTAGCTTCTTTGGAAAATGAGGTGCTATTTTACAGAGCACCCTATTATGATATTGATGACATTGCCTACAGTAGTCGTTTTAGTTCGGGGGTGGCAGGTGCAAAAGCGTATGATGTTCTGTATGCCAGCACCAATGCGAAAAACAATAAATTGCTGCTTGTTGCCGGAGGTATTGCGGGGCTTCAGGTCGTCGATGTCAGTCACTTCACATGTCAGGATCTTGAAGACCTAAACCGCTCCAATGTGTTGGGCAGCGCTTCCATCGGTGTGGAAACGTATGGCGTTGCCATCTCAAACAACCGTAAAATTATCTATATGGCTGATGGAAGCGGCGGCGTAAAGTCGGTTGATATTTCAGGATCAGCACCACAGCTTCTTGATACAATTGCATTGAAACACGGCACTAAAGCGTATAAGATCCATTTGGCACCCAACAGCAGCGAGCTCTATGTTTCTACGGATACCGGAGTAGAGATCTTTAGCAGCGATGATACCGGTGCGCTGGCTTACCGGGGCCATTATGCAACTGAAGGAAGCCGCGCCAATGCTTTGGGGGAGACCGTGAAAGTTGACCGATCACGTAATGCCAAAGCACTTGTTGTTGCTGATGTTACGGGTGGTCTGAAGATTTTAGATATTCGTGATAGCCGTTATCCGACCTTGTGCGGTGCAGCGTATTTTAAATCAGGTGATATTGCCCAGCGTAGTGCCGTACGTGATGTTAAACTTGATGAGCGAGATGATGGCACACATACCCTTTTGATTGCTAACGATGCAAACGGCTTAATTACAATTGATGATGCACGAACACTGCTGTTTGAACACTGCAAAGGATTACTGGATTGAAAGATTCACCGGAATATTTGAAAAAAAAAGCGTTTATAGAGCGTTTAATGACCTTTTACGGCAGACATGTCGTTTTAGAGTTATTAGGCGATCCCAACATCACGATTCATAAAGTACATTTAAGTCGTTCCAACAAGGCCGAAGGCGTTATTGCAACGATTCTCGAGCGCGCTCGAGAACGTGAGGTGGACGTATGTTATTATGACAAAGCGGCTCTTTCACGTATCTCAAAAAATGCCAAACATGACCAGGGAGTCGCCGTTGATGTCCTATCGGAACGCTATTTACATGTAAATTCTATTCCGCAATATTATAGTGAAGGGTATCGTCTTTTGGCCCTTGACGGAATTCATAATCCGCAAAATCTCGGTATGATTATCCGCTCGGCTGCTGCCGGTAATATTGACGGGATTATTCTGCCTAAGCATAACAGTACAAAAATTTCGCCTTTGGTGATGAAGGCGAGTGCGGGAACGTTGTTTAAAATGGAAATTTTTTATTGCGATACTTTAGTACCGACACTTGCATCTCTTGGCGTTGAAGCAGAGATCTTTGCCTTAAGTTCGCATGCAGTGAAGCACTTGGAGGCAGTGACGTTGCCGAAGAAATCTATTTTTGTTTTGGGCAATGAGAGCGAAGGGGTGAGTGCTGAAGTGCTTTCATGTTGTAACCACACGATTGCCATTCCTATGAACCGTGGCGTTGAGTCCCTTAATGTCGCCGTAACGGCTGCGCTTATTGCATTCAAGCCGTAGTGTTATGCGTAGAGTAACGCATAAGGTCGTGTTAGCGTCTGAATCATAGCATCGACACTCATGTAACGGCTTTGACGCAGATGTTCGTTGCCTTCAAAAAAGATGAGTACGGTGGGAATACTAAACACATGAAAGGCCGCAGCAATTTCGGCTTCACCGGAGGTATCAATGCTCAGTATGCGCATCTTTGGGAAGTGTTCTGTTACGGCATCAAAAAGCTTGGGACGAAGCGCATGACAGACATGGCAGGAGGGTGCGCTGAAATAGAGCATGAGGGCGCGCTCCGTTTTTACGATTTGGATAATATCACTTACTGACGCAGGCATGGTTCCCCTTTTACTGTGGCGTAAACACGGTATCATAACACCAAAGACATACCCGTGTCAACAGCGGTTTTTGTAGCGTTATATATTAAGAAACATCACGTTATACTGCTACGTCTATTTCATATGAAAACAGACGATAGAGTGCCAGAAAACGACTAAAGGGAGGGGGATGAAAATACATGTAATACTGATATTATGGCTAAGCACACTACTCATGGCAGAACGTATTCATGTAGCGGTCGCCGCCAATGTCAGCTATGCCATGGATGCATTGCAACACGCATTTTATACAGAACATCCCCATATTGACATCAGAGTTGTTTTAGGGAGCACCGGAAAACTAACGGCGCAGATTCAACACGGTGCGCCGTATGATATTTTCATGGCGGCAAACATGCGCTACCCGCAGAGACTTCATGCATTAGGACTTAGTGTCGAAGCACCACAGGTTTATGCCAAAGGGTCATTATCGTATTTTACGACACAAGAGCATAATATTACCGAAGGGATGGCGCTGTTGGCGCGTAAAGAGATTCGTACCATTGCTATTGCCAATCCTAAAACGGCACCTTATGGTGCTGCTTCAATGCAGGCATTGCGATCTGCTCATATTTATAATGCGGTGAAACATAAGCTGGTTTTTGGTGAATCGATAGCACAGACGCTGGCGTATGTACTGCATGCTGCGGATATCGGACTTATCGCCACATCGGCACGCTACAGCCCTAAAATGAAACTGTTTCGTCACGGTCTCTACTGGAGTGAAGTTGATCCTGCCCTCTATACGCCTATAGAACAAGGTATCGTACTGCTTAAACGAGCAGAAAATTCTCAGGCAGCACATGATTTTTATACCTTTATGTTGAGTAAAAAAGCACAAAACATTTTAAAAAAATTCGGATATGCGGTGCCATGAATACGTTAGAAGCAACAGTAACGTCTATAGAACAGTTTGAGATGCTGCATGTTTTACAGTGTCGGGTAGGTGAGCAAAACATCGCGATGTTGACGTTACAGATTGACACGGCGATTAAAGTAGGCAGTCGGGTATGTCTTAGTGTCAAATCGACAGATATTATGATCACAACAACACGCAATGTTTTGGTAAGTACAGCCAACCGGTTGCAGGCTCGAATCACAACAATTGATCACGGTATTCTTGTAAGCAGCGTACGCCTTGATATGGACGGTATAATTTTGCAGAGCATTATGACACGGCATGCCTTACAGGAGTTGGCGCTGTCGGTAGGAGATTGGGTAGTGGTACTGATTAAAGAGAGTGATGTGTCATTGTGTTAGAGCTGCTAAAAACAATTGAGTGGACCCCGTTTATACTCTCTTTTGAACTTGCTGCCGTTACAACGGTGATTCTTTTTACAATCAGTGTGCCGTTGGCATGGTATCTCTCTGAGACCAAGGCAAGAATAAAGCCGTTTATCGAAGCACTGACGGCCCTTCCAATTGTGTTGCCTCCTTCAGTGTTGGGATTTTACATGTTGGTGTTACTCGCTCCTTCGTCTGTTGTGGGAAGAGCCGTTCACGACCTTTTTGATGTGCAACTGCTTTTTAGTTTTAGCGGATTGGTTGTAGCGAGTTGTTTTTATTCACTGCCTTTTATGGTGCAGCCGCTACAAAGTGGATTTGAGTCACTCGACAGGCGGATGTTGGAAGCTTCCTATGTTGCAGGAAAGAGCAGATGGACAACGGTCTTTAGGGTGGCACTGCCCAATATGAAACCGGCACTGATGACGGCAATTATTATTACGTTTGCACATACGGTAGGAGAATTTGGTGTTGTATTGATGGTCGGCGGCAGTATTGTCGGTGAGACGAAAGTGGCATCAGTAGCCATTTATGAGATGGTAGAAGTGATGGATTATGCCGCAGCCCATCTTTATGCGGCAATTATGATTGGCATGAGTTTTGCGGTACTGTTGGGTGTTTATACCTTTAACTATCGACAGCGTTATAAGCGTGGAGGACTCTATTTATGATTCGCATTGATATTACCAAAGCACTGCTTGGCAGTGAGGGTCTGATGGAATTGTCGGTGTCGCTTGCTATAAAAGAGGGGAGTTTTGTGGCGCTGACAGGATCTAGTGGCAGTGGTAAAACGACACTGTTGCGTATTTTGGCGGGACTGGAGTCGGCGGAAGGCACGATTTGCATCGGTGAAGAGAGATGGCTTGATGCAGCTAAGAGCATTGCACCGCAGGAGCGCCGTATCGGTTTTGTTTTTCAGGAATATGCGCTCTTTGGCAATATGACGATTGAGGAGAATTTACTGTTTGTTGCTAACGATAAAGCACTGGCGGCACATCTGCTTGACATAACAGAGCTGTATGCACTCAAAACACGTCGCCCCTCCAGTTTGAGCGGTGGACAACAGCAACGTGTAGCACTTTGTCGTGCCTTGATGAATCGACCCAAGCTACTTCTAATGGATGAGCCGCTCTCCGCACTCGATGGTTCCATGCGGTATAAATTGCAACAAGAAATAATATTGCTACATCGAGAATTTCAGACTACGACTGTTATGGTGAGTCATGATCCCAGTGAAATTTACCGTTTGGCGTCACGTGTCGTGGTACTGGAATCGGGGCATATTGTGCATGACGGTACTCCTAAAACGGTCTTGTTACAGACATCAGGTTCACAAAAGTTTGCGTTTGAAGGAGAACTCTTAGAGATACAGAGAGTCGATGTTATTGCCATTGCCGTTGTGGCTATCGGACAGCAGTTGGTTGAAGTGGTGTTGTCAGAACAGGAGGCAGAAGGTCTCAATGTGGGCGATCGCATTCAAGTGAGTACGAAAGCATTCGCTCCTGTGATTGGCTGATTAGTCGGCTACAATATCATAAACAATTTCGGTGTGAATCCCTTGGCGCAGTATCTCAGTGACGACAAGATTTGCAATATCCATTTTCATAAACGCTTCAATGGTTTGAATCTGATGTTGTGCCAATGAGCGCAACACAATACCTCGGTATGCTTTGGCCCAATGGCTCACTACTTTGCCGTTTTTGACGAATTTAAGGGTTGTATAGGGCGATGTTGGTTTGTAAAATTTCGTGTAAAATCCGGCACGTAAATCGAGATAATGTTCTGTCTCAAGCAGGGTGGTGAGCGCACTGCTAAAATGCTCGTTGTAGAAGTGTTCAGGGGCTAATGTTCCAATTTTCTCACCCTGTTTGAGTTTGTAGTCGGGTAAGCCGATATCACCGGCTCGAAGCGGACCGAAAAGGTTGGAGAAGATAATGACATGATGATCAATATAGGCCTGTTCGTGTTGCGAGAGATGCGCATATTGTAAATAGTCATATGCCACTCCGTTATAGCGCTCGATGACCTTCATGGTAGGTTGCGTAAAAATGTTGTGACGATAATACGCAACAATAGACTCTTTTTTGGTACCCAAAAGCTTTTTAAGCGCCTCGGTAGAAGCGTTTGAAATATAATCATTGTAGGCATTTAAAACCGCTAATCGATGATCAAACAGTTCGGGAAACAGATAGTTTGTTTTTGCAATGGGTATGTTTGTTCCTGCACCGTTTTTTGCCTCACTTGGGGAGAAAAGTATGGTCATGGTTAATTCCTTTATGATGTTTTATCTATTTTAATGGTGCAAAGGGTTTAGAAATAAAAATAATGTACGATATACTATTTTAATATAACAACTTTTAGTGTATAATATTCTTATTTGACTAAATAAAGATATATCGAAATCATATATTTAAATTGTTAGTATAGTGAATAATGATAAATAATAGGGTTGTCAAAACAACTCAAAATAATCTAGGATGTAAGTTATGTATGGCCGTTACAGTGAACGATCATGGTTACCCAGAGTCATAGCTTTAGTAGTGATAATACTGTTTCAAGCAAGTGGTGATGAGCGTGTTCAAGAGGAGTGTAATGCTACAATGCCTCCGATTCCTCTTGAGTTTGCTATGGGAACGGAAGCATACAATAAAGCCATGGACTCCGGTCAATACCGATATGTCGGTAATACCAAGTGCCGATTGTGTCATCGCAAATTTTTTATCGGAAGAAAAAAAGACCCTCACGATTATGCTATGAAACGGCTTGAAGCGGGACAATATGAAGACAACCCCCGTTGTCTGATGTGTCATACTACAGGATATGGTATGCCGACAGGTTTTGTGAATCGAGAGCGTACTCCTCGGTTGGCCAATGTCCAGTGTGAAGGGTGTCACGGACCGGGAAATGTTCATATTAAGCTGGCAAAACAAAAAAAGCCCGCAGGAGGATTGTTAGCAGGTGAAGACCGTCCCGATCGGCTGAGAAAAATGTGTCAAAGCTGTCATACGGAGCGCTGGAACCGTTCTTATCATGATTTAGACAAAGCATATGCGAAATATCGTAATCCGAATCCTAATGCACGAAAGCATGTAAAGGAAAGCAAGTAAATTATGTTAAAACTTAAATATAATACTCCTGTATTATTGTTCATTCTGGTATTGAGTATCTCATACCTCTCTTTTTTTAATTATGAATCACAGAAAAAATTGCTTTTAACCCAAATGAAAAGTGATGCGGGCGATATAGTCAACTCGATTACGGCCGCGATGATACGCTTTCAAGATATTAAATCGACAATGAATCTACAAAAGCTTGTCAATGATGTTTCATTCGGATTAGAGATTTTTGAATTTCGTTATCTGGAACCTGACGGTATTATTCGAAACTCCATGTTTAAAGAGGAGATAGGCAATATTTATACCAGTGAAAGCTTTAAACAGACTATGCAAGGAGAGAAGGAGCTTAAAGAATTTTTCTTTGAAACACGTGATTATGTCGATGTTATGGCAATTTATTATCCGATATACCGTAACCAATCTTTGATTGGCATGATTGACCTTGCCGTTGATATCTCCGAGTATAAAGAGATTGTAGGATCTCAAGAAAATTTTGCCCTTTTACGTCGTCAGGTTGACATTATGAACTTGCTCAAAGCTATTGAAGGTTCCATTGCCAACAGTTTGGAAGTCTTTGAAAAAACTGATGTCGACAAGTTTTTACATGCCTATGTGCATTCTGCAGAAAATATTGTGCAAATATCGTTAATTGATGCAAACAATACCGTGCGCATTAGCAGTCATACCGAGATGATCGGTAAAAAACTGAATATGCAAGAGCTCCCTCCGCCGGAACTGGTAAATATTGACGATCGTCTTATTTATCGAACGGTAGTGAAAAGCGGCTTGGTCGATCAAAGCAAAGACACGCAACTCATGCTGCTCATTGATGCAACACCGTATGCTCAAAATGAACAGCAACTTTTACAAACGGCATTTGTCACCAGTGCAATTGCACTGATTTTTGCCTTGATTATTGCCCGGGCAATTTACTATTCGGCACTGGAACATTCGCGTAGCGAGAAGGAACGTTTGGAGCGATTGGTTAAAGAGCGGACCCATGAAATTGAAGTATTGAGCAAGACAGATGCATTAACCGGTTTATGGAATCGGGGGTACCTTGAAGAGATGCTGGAGATGGAGTTTAAACGTGCAAGACGTTATGGCCACGACATCTCCATGATGATTATCGATTTGGATTTCTTTAAACGCATTAACGATACCTACGGACATATGGCGGGCGATGAAGTGTTACGTCACATTAGCAGCCGCATTAGTGACTGCGTGCGTGAAACAGATTTTGTCGGACGTTACGGCGGTGAGGAGATTGTGGTGATTCTTCCGGAAACATCACTCGATGCCGCACAAAAAATTGCCGAAGGTATTCGCGAAACCATTGCACAAAAACCGGTAATATTTGAAAACTATGTTATAGAAGTAACAACAAGTATCGGTATGAGTCATCTTCGTCCGGAGCATATGGACTACCTAACCGTTTTTGCCGAAGCCGATAAAGCACTCTATTTTGCTAAAGAACAGGGGCGAAATCGCGTGGTTGTGTTCGATTCTACCATTGAAATAGGATAGTCCTCCAATTGATCCGCGAAAAGTTCAACGGAAAACTTGTTTTTTCATGAAAATGCTTGACATTGACATAAAAAGCGTCTATAATTCTGGCTCAATTTCGATGCCGACATAGCTCAGTTGGCTAGAGCAGCTGATTTGTAATCAGCAGGCCCGGGGTTCAAATCCTCGTGTCGGCACCATTGAAATTGGGTATTAGAAACAGTGTTAGACCAGATATATTTTACATGTGGTGAGATAGTCAAGTGGCCAACGACGGCAGACTGTAAATCTGCTCCCTATGGGTTCGCAGGTTCGACTCCTGCTCTCACCACCATCAATGAAGACGCGGGTGTAGCTCAGTTGGCTAGAGCGTCAGCCTTCCAAGCTGAGGGTCGAGGGTTCGAGTCCCTTCACCCGCTCCATTGAATCAATCTATTTCTGGAAGCTGAAGTACAATAATTGACTTCATAACTTCTTTAAATCAAATAGAGAGTTTATCACTTCACTAGTATCATAGATAATTATTGATGTTGCCAGTTTAATTATTCAATTGTTGCTTAGTCGCTCACATGGCTCAGAGGTAGAGCACTTCCTTGGTAAGGAAGAGGTCCCGGGTTCAATTCCCGGTGTGAGCTCCATCGAAGCAATGACAATAGTAATCAGCTACTAATTACTATATATAAGCAATAATTGAATAATTTTCTGGTATAATTCCATTTCATTAAAAATAAGAGTCAGAGGAGACTACATGGCAAAAGAAAAATTTGAACGTAATAAACCGCATGTTAACATCGGTACTATTGGTCACGTTGACCACGGTAAAACCACATTAACAGCGGCTATTACAGCAGTACTGGCAGTAACAAATGATGCAGAGCTTATGGATTATGATCAAATTGATAATGCTCCGGAAGAGCGCGAGCGTGGAATTACGATTGCGACATCTCACGTAGAGTATGAGACCGATAAGCGTCACTATGCTCATGTTGACTGTCCCGGTCACGCGGATTATGTTAAAAACATGATTACGGGTGCTGCTCAAATGGACGGAGCTATTTTAGTTGTTTCTGCAGCAGATGGCCCAATGCCACAAACTCGTGAACATATTCTTCTTTCTAAGCAGGTAGGGGTTCCTTATATTGTTGTTTTTATGAACAAAGAAGATATGGTTGACGATGAAGAACTTCTTGAGCTTGTAGAGATGGAAATTCGTGAACTCCTTGATCAGTATGAATTCCCGGGTGATGATACTCCGATTGTAGCGGGTTCTGCTTTGAAGGCTCTTGAAGAGGCTAAAACTGGTTCATTGGGTGAATGGTCCGATAAAATCATTAAGCTTATGGCTGAAGTAGATGCATATATTCCTGAGCCAGAACGTGAAACCGACAAAGATTTTTTAATGCCGGTAGAAGATGTGTTTTCAATCTCCGGTCGTGGTACGGTTGTAACAGGTCGTATTGAACGCGGTACCATTAAAGTAGGTGAGTCTGTTGAAATTGTGGGTATTAAAGATACACAATCTACTACAGTAACCGGTGTTGAGATGTTCCGTAAAGAGATGGAGCAGGGTGAAGCAGGTGATAACTGTGGTATCCTTATTCGCGGTATCGATAAAAATCAAGTCGAGCGTGGTCAAGTGCTTTGTAAACCGGGATCTATTACTCCACATACTAAATTTGAAGCTGAGATCTATGTTTTAAGTAAAGAAGAGGGTGGACGTCACACGCCATTCTTTACAAATTATCGTCCACAGTTTTATGTGCGTACGACAGATGTTACCGGTGCTATTACGCTACCTGAAGGTACGGAGATGGTTATGCCGGGTGATAACGTTAAGATCACTGCTGAGCTTATTGCACCGATTGCTATGGAAGAGGGAACGCGTTTCGCTATCCGTGAAGGTGGTCGTACTGTCGGCGCCGGTGTTGTTGCTAAAATTATTGCGTAATCGGTTTACCGATACGCAAATCATAGGATAATATAAAATGCGTGAAAATATTCACTTAGCGTGTGAGAAGTGTACACGTCGTAACTATCATACAACGAAAAACAAAAAGACCCACACTGAAAAATTTTCAGTGACTAAATACTGTAAATGGTGCCGTGAGCACACCGTACATAAAGAGGCAAAACTGTAAAAGTTTACCTTGTCATTGAGTTAGACGGTAGTGAAAGCTATGTCACTACTTACACAGATACGATGCCTATTTTGAAAGCGTATTGGAGTGATTGATGCTTTTAAAGCAACAGCGTTTCTTTCGTACGCTAGAGAGATGTCATCGTTAGTGTAGTCATTGCAGTGCAGTGATGTTTTATAGGCGTATAGCTCCAATGGTAGAGCACCGGATTCCAAATCCGGGTGTTGGGAGTTCGAGTCTCTCTACGCCTGCCATCTCATTTTCGATGAGTAGAGCTTTTGAGCTGTAGTTATCGAAAATGCTAATTAGGACAGAACATATGAATGGTATTACAACAGCATTTAAAAATGCAAAATTAGAGTTAGCAAAAGTAATTTTTCCGACCAAAACACAGGTGCGTCAAGCTTTTATTGCCGTATTTGTTGTAGTGACATTTGTGGCAATTTTTTTAGCACTCGTTGACTTGATGATGTCATCGGCCATGTCCGCAATTTTAGGTTAGGAGTAGAATCATGGCTCATGAGTGGTACTCTATTCAGACGTATGGCAGTGATCGAAAAGTTAAAGAAGCAATTCTTAATCTGATTGAAGAATATTCGCTGCAAGATAAAATTGTTGAAGTTGTGGTGCCGACAGAAGACGTTATTGAAGTCAAAGAGGGCAAGAAAAAGATTTCCGAGCGTTCATTATATTCGGGTTATGTTTTCGCTAAGATTGACTTAGACACGAATATTCAGCATATGATCCAAGGAATTCCCAAAGTGTCGGGTTTTATCGGAGAGTCCAATCGACCCACACCGCTAGCGGCGCATGATGTCGAAGTTATATTGGATCGGGTTCAGAATCGTGCGGCACCCAAACCCAAAGTCTTTTTCGATACCGGAGAGACTGTACGTATTATTGACGGACCGTTTGCAAACTTTACGGGAACGGTGGATGAATATGATTTGGAGCATGGAACATTAAAGCTTAATGTATTGATCTTTGGTCGCAGCACACCGGTAGATATCTCATATACACAAGTAGAAAAAATAATTTAATCTCAATAAAGAAAGGAAGCACAATGGCAAAAAAAGTTATGGATTATATCAAACTGCAGATTGAAGCAGGTAAAGCCAATCCGGCACCACCGGTTGGTCCGGCGTTGGGACAACGCGGTGTAAACATCATGGAGTTCTGTAAAGCATTCAATGAAAAAACAAAAGACAAGATGGGGTTTAAAGTTCCGGTGGTCATTACCGTATATGCTGACCGCAGTTTTTCTTTTATTACGAAACAGCCGCCGGCATCAGCACTGTTGATGAAAGCAGCAGGTCTTAAAAAAGGAACTGACAACCCTTTAAAAAACAAAGTCGGTACGATTACCAAAGCACAGCTTATGGAAGTTGTGAAAGCTAAAATTGAAGATCTCAATACAGATAATGACGAGATGGCTGCAAATATTCTGGCAGGTTCTGCACGTTCAATGGGCATAGAGATCGTAGATTAATGACTATAGAGTATCTTCGACCGCAAAGATATAAAAAAACTGCGGCACTGATAACATACAGGAGACTAAAGTAATGGCAAGTAAACGCTATAAACAATTAATTGAAAAAATTGATACCACTAAAAACTATACTACTGCAGAGGCTGCTGAAGTTGTAAAAACCCTGAAGTCTGCAAAATTTGATGAAACGGTTGAGATTGCAATGAATCTTAACGTCGATCCGCGTCATGCCGATCAAATGGTCCGTGGTGCTATTGTGCTTCCCCATGGTACCGGAAAAACAGTTCGTGTCGCAGTATTTGCAAAGGGTGCCAAAGCTGATGAAGCGAAAGCTGCCGGTGCGGATATTGTCGGTACCGATGATCTTGTGGAACAGATTCAAGAAGGAAATTTTGACTTTGATGTAGTAGTTGCTGCACCGGACTGTATGGGTTTGGTCGGAAAGATCGGTCGTATTTTAGGACCAAAAGGATTGATGCCAAATCCTAAAACCGGAACAGTTACTCCTGACGTAGCGACTGCCGTCAAAAATGTTAAAGGCGGTCAAGTTACGTTTAGAGTAGATAAAAAAGGCAATATTCATGCCGGAATCGGTAAAGCAAGTTTTGATGCAGAGAAAATAAATGACAATATTGTTGCATTTGTTGCCGCCATCAATAAGCAAAAACCGGCTTCTGCAAAAGGGCGTTATATTAAAAATGCTGCATTGTCACTAACCATGAGTCCTGCAGTGAAGTTTGATTTAACAGAATTAGCAGATATTAAATAGCAAATTTACATGTAGGTTTTACTTACATGTAAATTTAAATTTTTATGGTGTTATTTTAGGATGATACGGTAAAGATTTTACGTTGCTAAAATCTGAATTTTATGGACTAAAGAGAGTTAGGGGCAATCGCGTAAACGGAGAATTCCGCCCTTCTTGAAGTTATAAAGTCTGGAGAGGAGAACGAATGACAAAGTTACGAAAAGCAGAAATTATTGACGAACTGACCAATGAATTTCAAAGCTCTAGCTGCGTTGTAATGTGTGATTATCGTGGATTGTCATGTGGTGAACTTGAAGAGTTACGTCACATTGCACGCGAAAAAGATGCCAAAGTACAGGTAGTTAAAAATACTTTAGCAACATTAGCACTTAAAAATGCTGATATGACCGGTATTGAAATTACGGATACAAATATTTTCATTTGGGGTCACGACTCAATTTCAGCAGCAAAAACTGTTTCTGAGTTTGCTAAGAAAAACAGTAAACTCGTGATTCGAACGGCTTACATTGACGGTGAAGCAAGTGATGCCGCAAAAGTTGAAGCGTTTGCAAAACTTCCGGGTCGCGAAGAGCTGCTTGGTATGTTGGCTGCTACATGGATGGCACCGGTGCAAAACTTTACTATTGGATTGAACGCACTTAAAGAAAAATTAGAAGCAGAAGCTTCCTAAACTATAAATAACAACGAAAAGGATTACATATGGCTGTAACAAAAGAAGATGTATTAGAGTATATTTCAAGCTTGTCGGTTTTAGAGCTTTCAGAGCTTGTTAAAGAGTTTGAAGAAAAATTTGGAGTATCAGCACAACCGGTTGCGGTAGCAGGTGTTGCCGGCGGTGATGCCGGTGGTTCTGCTGAAGAGAAGACCGAATTTGACGTTATTCTTACGGGTGCCGGTGAGAAAAAAATCAATGCTATTAAAGCAGTACGTGCACTGACAGGTCTTGGTCTTAAAGAGGCAAAAGAAGCTGTTGAAAATGTTCCTGCAACTATTAAGGAAGGTGTCTCTAAAGAAGATGCCGAAGCTGCAAAAACAGCACTTGAAGAAGCAGGTGCGTCAGTCGAAGTTAAATAATTTCGACGCTAAGAGCGACGTAAGATGTTCTTACCGTCGCCTTCCGTTATTTTTGGGTACTTTCATGAGTTGGTGTCAGCATCAGTTTATGAAAGTACCCTTATGTCGTTATAGACTCAAGGACGCTTGAGCTAACACACACATGACTTACCAATGTCAATTGGTACTTATCTTCAAATTAGAGGTAGCCTAATGTTAAACACTCTGTATTCCGGAAATCGCTTACGTGTAGACTTCGCAAAAACCCCTCAACAAATTGATGTTCCCAATCTGTTGCAACTACAACAAAGTTCGTATGATACGTTTTTAATGGAGGATGAAAAAGATCGTTCTCAAAGTGGTATTGAGAGAGTATTTCACTCTGTTTTTCCCGTTCATGACACACAAAACAGACTGACGTTAGAGTATTTAGGATCCGAAATCGTTAAACCTAAATATACGGTTCGCGAATGTATGGAACGGGGATTGACCTACTCGATTTCACTCCGTATGAAGACACGGATGACCCTTTGGGATCGTGATGAAAATACAAAAGAAAAACTTGGTGTCAAAGATATTAAAGAGCAGATGATTTTTGTTCGTGATATTCCTAAAATGACGAATCGTACATCGTTCCTTATCAATGGGGTTGAGCGAGTTGTGGTAAACCAACTGCACCGTAGTCCCGGTGTCATTTTTAAAGAAGAACCTTCTAAAACGACAGGAAACAAGCTCATTTATACGGGTCAAATTATTCCTGATCGTGGTTCGTGGCTCTATTTTGAGTATGACCCCAAAGATATCTTGTATATGCGAATCAATAAACGTCGTAAGGTGCCCGTGACTATTATGTTCCGAGCGTTAGGGTATTCCAAACAAGATATTTTAAAGCTTTTTTATCCGTTGCAAACCATTACCATCAAAGACAATAATTTCACGATGGCATTTAAAGCAGATGAATTTAAATCGCGTTTAAATTATGACTTGATGGATGAGGACGGTAATGTTATTTTAGCAGCAGGCAAACGACTCTCTGCCAAAAAAGCCGAAAAGCTGATAGAGAGCGGAGTTACGGCGGTACAGTATCCTTTAGAGACTTTGGTAGAGCGTTATCTGGCAGAGCCCATTATCAATCCGGTGACGGGTGAGATACTTTTTGATACCATGACAGCAATTGATGAAACGAAACTCAAAAAAATGGCAGAAGCGGGTGTGAGTGAATTTGTTATTGCCAACGACTTGGCTGAAGGGGTTGACAGCTCGATTATTAATGCATTTCTTGCTGATGTGGATTCCCTCAAACTGTTGCGTCAAACGGAAGAGATCGAAGATGAAAATGACCTGGCTGCCATTCGTGTTTACAAGGTGATGCGTCCGGGTGAGCCGGTAACGAAAGAGGCCGCTAAAGTCTTTGTAAATCAACTCTTTTTTGATCCGGAGCGTTATGATTTAACCCGTGTCGGTCGAATGAAGATGAATCACAAGCTTGATCAGGATATTCCTGAGTATGTGACTGTATTAACCAATCAAGATATTATCAATACGGTAAAATATGTCATTAAAGTAAAGAACGGTCAGGGACACATTGATGATCGTGACCATTTAGGTAACCGACGTATTCGCTCCATTGGGGAACTTTTAGGTAATGAGGTACATAACGGGCTCATTAAAATGCAAAAGGCCATTAAAGACAAACTCTCTACAATGAGCGGGCCGATGAGTGAGTTGATGCCGCACGATTTGATTAACTCAAAGATGATTACGTCAACGATTATGGAGTTTTTCTCTTCAGGGCAACTCTCGCAGTTTATGGACCAGACCAATCCGCTTTCAGAGATAACACACAAGCGTCGTCTCTCAGCATTGGGTGAAGGCGGTTTGGTGAAAGAGCGTGCCGGCTTTGAAGTGCGTGACGTTCACCCGACACACTATGGTCGAATCTGTCCGATTGAAACACCCGAAGGTCAGAATATCGGTCTGATCAATACGTTGGCGAGCTACTCTAAAGTGAATGAACACGGTTTTATTGAAGCACCGTACAATATTATGAGAGACGGCGTTGTTACTGATGAAGTGGTCTATTTGACAGCCACACAAGAAGAAGGAAAAATTATTGCGGCAGCTTCGTCAAAAGTCCGTGAAGACGGTACGTTTGAAGAGGATCTTATTGAGACGCGTCAAGATGGCGAGATTATGTTGCGGTCACCAAATGATTGCGAATATCGTGATTTAACACCGCATATGGTTGTCGGTGTGGCGGCATCATTGATTCCTTTTTTAGAGCATGATGATGCTAACCGGGCGCTAATGGGTTCAAATATGCAGCGCCAAGGAGTTCCGTTACTTCGACCTAAGGCACCGATGGTGGGTACCGGAGTTGAAGCATTAGTGGCTCGTGATTCATGGGAGTGTGTCAAAGCCAATCGTGCGGGACGTATTGAAAAAGTGGATGCCAAGCATATTTATGTCATGGGGGAAGATGAGAGCGGCACGTTTATAGATTACTACCCTCTCCAAAAAAATCTACGTACCAATCAAAATACTACGTTTACGCAAAAACCGGTCGTAAGAGTGGGACAAGAGGTGCAAAAAGGTGAAATTATTGCCGATGGTCCCAATATGGATCGCGGTGAATTGGCACTCGGCGTCAATGCTATGGTTGCATTTATGCCATGGTATGGGTACAACTATGAAGATGCAATTGTCATTTCGGAGCGTATGATTCGCAATGACTCGTTTACATCGGTGCATATCTACGAAAAAGAGTGTGAAGCTCGTGAATTGAAGCATGGTGTAGAAGAGATTACCCGGGATATTCCAAATGTGAGAGACGAAGAGCTGGCACATCTTGATGAGAGCGGTATTGTCAAAATAGGAACGGTTGTTAAAGGCGGGATGATTCTTGTCGGTAAAGTCTCTCCTAAAGGTGAAGTAAAGCCGACTCCCGAAGAGCGCCTGTTGCGTGCAATTTTTGGCGAAAAAGCAGGGCATGTGGTGAATAAATCGCTCTACTGTCCTCCAAGCATGGAAGGGGTGATTGTTGATATTAAGGTTTTTACTAAAAAAGGCTATGATAAAGATCAACGTACTTTAGAATTTGAAAAGCAAGAGCGCGATGAGCTCGAACGTGAGCACTACGACCAACTTCTGATGATTGACAAAGAAGAGATGCTCCGCGTTAGCTCTATTTTGACGAAAGAGCCACTGGAGTCTGATGTGGTGGCAAACGGTACGGAATATAAAGCCGGTGAGTGCATTAAAGAAGAGGATCTTGCCGAGGTCAACCGTTTTGCAATGAATAATATTGTCAAATCGTTCAGTGAAGCCGTTCAGGCACAATATAACAGTACGAAAAATCATTTTCAAAAAGAGAAGAAAAAATTTCGCGATGATCATGAAGAAAAACTGAATATTTTAGAAAAAGATGATATTCTGCCTAACGGCGTTACAAAATATGTCAAAGTCTATATTGCCACCAAACGTAAATTGAAAGTGGGCGACAAGATGGCGGGGCGTCACGGTAATAAAGGTATTGTCTCCACGATTGTTCCTGAAGTCGACATGCCCTATATGGCAGACGGCCGCTCTGTTGATGTCTGTTTAAATCCGCTTGGTGTTCCTTCCCGTATGAATATTGGACAGATTCTTGAGATGCATTTGGGGATGGTCGGTCGTGAACTTGGACACCAGCTTGAGGCTATTTTTGAAGAAAAACAGGCAGATTTTGTCGAAAAATTACGCGAGAAGATGGTGGCAATCGGCAGCGTGGCCGGATTAATGGATGCCGCTAATGTCATCGGCGCGATGAGTGATGAAAAACTTCTTGATTATGCACGTGACTGGAGCCAAGGTGTGAAATTTTCTACACCGATTTTTGAAGGTGTGAATCCCGAAGAGTTTGCCAAGCTTTTTGAACTGGCCAAGCTTGATGACGACGGCAAGATGGTTCTTTATGATGGTAAAACCGGTGGAAAAATTAAAGAGCGCGTCAATGTCGGTTACATGTATATTTTAAAACTGCATCACTTGGTTGATGAAAAAATTCATGCACGTTCTACCGGACCATACTCTCTCGTAACGCAGCAACCTGTTGGCGGTAAAGCCTTGTTTGGCGGCCAGCGTTTTGGTGAAATGGAAGTATGGGCGCTTGAAGCATACGGTGCATCCGCAGTTCTTAAAGAGATGCTGACCATTAAATCAGATGATGTCGAAGGACGTGTGCGTGCTTATAAAGCACTGACTAAAGGTGAGAGTGTTCCGGCATCATTTATTCCGGAAACTCTGTTTGTATTAACTAAAGAGCTGCAAGCTCTTGCATTGGATGTAGAGATTTTTGACGAGGTGGAAGACGATGAGTAAATTGGTACCTATTGAAATAAAAGAAGACAATCGTCCTAAGGACATTAAGCAGATACAGTTTCGACTGGCATCACCGGAACGCATTCTTTCGTGGAGTCACGGTGAGGTTAAAAAACCGGAAACGATTAACTACAGAACCCTAAAACCGGAACGTGACGGACTCTTTTGTGCCAAAATTTTCGGTCCCGTACGTGATTATGAGTGTCTGTGCGGAAAGTATAAAAAAATGCGCTACAAAGGTGTGGTATGTGAAAAATGTGGCGTAGAGGTGACGTCAACAAAAGTTCGTCGCGTCCGTATGGGGCATGTGGACTTAGTCACACCCGTAGCACACATTTGGTATGTCAGTTCTCTACCGTCTCGCATCGGTACTCTTTTGGGTGTGAAGATGAAAGATTTGGAACGGGTATTGTACTATGAGGCTTATATTGTTAAAAATGGCGGTGAGGCCTATTATGATGCTGAGCAGAAAACAGCAGTAGCAAAGTATGATGTTCTCAATGAAGAGCAGTATCGGACCCTCTTTCAGCGTTACAGCGAAACCGGTTTTGAAGCCTATATGGGTGGTGAAATAGTCCGAGATCTTCTTAATGATATTGATTTGGTTGATATTTTTTCACAGCTGAAAGAAGATATGGAAAAAACCAACTCTGAAGCCAAGCGTAAAACGATTGTTAAGCGTCTTAAAGTAATTGAGTCGTTTTTGAACTCGGGTAACAATCCGGCATGGATGATGTTGACGGCATTGCCGGTATTACCGCCGGATCTTCGCCCGTTGGTAAGTTTGGACGGCGGTAAATTTGCGGTTTCTGATGTCAATGATCTTTACCGCCGTGTTATCAACCGGAATCAACGTCTGAAACGTTTGGTAGAGTTGGAAGCTCCGGAGATTATTGTACGAAATGAAAAACGGATGTTACAAGAGTCTGTTGATGCACTTTTTGACAATGGCCGCCGTGCCAATGCGGTTAAAGGAGCAAACAAGCGTCCCCTTAAATCTCTTTCGGAAGTCATTAAAGGAAAGCAGGGACGTTTTCGTCAAAACTTATTGGGTAAACGGGTCGATTTCTCGGGTCGTTCCGTTATTGTCGTAGGTCCCAATTTGCGTATGGACCAGTGCGGTCTGCCAAAGAAAATGGCATTGGAGCTGTTTAAGCCGCATCTGATAGCCAAGCTTGAAGACAAAGGTTACGCTACTACCGTGAAAGCGGCTAAAAATATGATTGAAGCCCAGACCAACGAAGTGTGGGAGTGTCTGAACGAGATAGTTGAGGGGTATCCGGTCATGCTAAACCGTGCGCCGACACTGCACAAACTTTCCATTCAGGCGTTTCACCCCAAACTTATTGACGGTAAAGCCATTCAGCTGCATCCACTGGTATGTGCGGCATTTAATGCCGACTTTGACGGAGATCAGATGGCAGTGCATATCCCACTGTCAACCGAGGCGATTGCCGAAGCCAAAGTTCTGATGCTCAGCACCATGAATGTATTGCTTCCGGCTTCAGGTAAAGCGATTGCAACACCTTCGCAAGATATGGTTTTGGGTATCTATTATATTACGTTAGAAAAAAATGCGGTTAAAGGGGCCAATAAACTTTTTTCAAATATCGATGAAGTGTTGGTAGCGATTGAGCATGGTGCTTTGGATATTCATGCTAAAATCCGAACACGTGTGGACGGTCGTGTCATTCAGACAACGGCGGGACGACTGATTTTAAAATCAATCATTCCTGACTTTGTTCCGGTTGATCTTTGGAACATAGTGATGAAAAAGAGAAATATTTCTGAACTGGTTGATTACGTCAATAAATACGGCGGGTTGAGTATTATTGCCACATTTTTAGATAATCTCAAAGATATCGGTTTTAAATATGCTACAGAAGCCGGTGTGTCAATCTCTATTGACGATATTATTATTCCTGATGCCAAAAAAGAGTTGATTATTAACTCAAAAAACCGTGTTAAAGAGATTCAAAAGCAGTTTGAAGCGGGCTTGCTAACAGAGCAGGAGCGTTACAATAAAATTATTGATGTCTGGACAGATACCAACAATACGGTTGCTGGTATGATGATGGATTTGGTTGAAAATGACAAAGACGGTTTTAACTCGATTCACATGATGGCGGATTCCGGTGCGCGGGGTTCGGCGGCACAAATACGTCAGCTGGCCGGTATGCGGGGTCTGATGGCCAAGCCGAGCGGTGATATTATTGAGACGCCGATTATTTCTAACTTTAAAGAAGGTCTTAACGTTTTAGAGTATTTTATTTCGACCCACGGTGCGCGTAAAGGACTTGCCGATACTGCGCTTAAAACGGCAAATGCAGGATATTTGACGCGTAAATTGGTTGATGTGGCGCAAAATGTCAAAGTCGTTGAACACGACTGCGGTACGCACGAGGGCATTGAATTAACGGAAATCTCTATTGGTAATGAGATGATCGAACCTTTAGAAGATCGTATTTTCGGTCGGGTACTGGCAGAAGATATTATTGATCCGATCACGAATGAAATCCTCTTCAACGAGGGAACGCTTTTAGATGATATTAAGGTACAGAAAGTTTCTGAAGCCGGTATTAAAGCGGTACATATTCGTACGCCGACAACGTGTAAATCCGAGCGAGGTATTTGCGCGCTCTGTTACGGTTTGAATCTGGGAACGGGTGAAATGGTACGCCGTGGTGAAGCTGTGGGCATTGTCGCCGCACAATCTATCGGCGAACCCGGAACACAGTTGACACTTCGAACCTTCCATGTCGGTGGAACGGCATCAAGTACCCGTGAAGAGCGACAGGTTATTGCCGAAAAAGAGGGCTTTATTCGTTACTATAACATGAAAACCTATACGTCTAAAGAGGGCAAAAACATTGTAGCAAATCGTCGTAATTCCGGAGTCCTTTTGGTAGAACCGAAAATAAAAGCACCGTTTGAAGGGACAATAGAGATACAAAACATTCATGATGAAGTATTGATTAGCCTTAAAGGCAAGAGCGATACGGTACGCTATACATTACGTAAACATGATGTTGCCAAAGCCAATGAGCTTGCCGGTGTTAGCGGTAAAATTGAAGGAAAATACTACCTGCCTTACAAGACAGGGGACAGGGTACATGAGGATGAGTCCATTGTCGAGTCGATTAAAGACGGATGGAATGTGCCTAACCGTATTCCGTATGCATCGGAAATTATGGTAGAAGACGGTGCTCCGGTGACACAGAAAATTGTAGCTCAAGAGAAAGGTGTGGTAAAATTCTTTCTTCTTAAAGGGGATTATCTGGAGCGACATCACGATATCAAAAAAGGGCATGCCGTTGTAGAAAAAGGCCTCTTTGGTGTTGTTGTTGATGCCGAAGACCGAGAAGCAGGTCGTCACTATATTGCCCGAGGCTCTATAGTGGAAATTGATGATGATGCCGAAGTGGAAAGCGGTACGTTGTTGGCAAAACCGAGTTCAGAAGAGAGTATTGTTATTGCCGAATGGGATCCGTATTCAAATCCGACCATTTCGGAAGCTGACGGTACGGTAACTTTTGAAGATATTATTCCGGGTGTGACCGTGTCTGAGCAGTTTGATGAATTGACCGGCAAGACCCGTTTGATGTTAAACGAGTATATCTCACCGGAGTATAAACCGACTATTATATTGGCAACGGCTGACGGTTCCATTTTACGCTATGCCCTTGAGCCAAAAACGGCTGTCTATGTAGAAGACGGTGCAGAGGTAAAAATTGCCGATACTTTGGCGAAAACACCAAAAGCACTTCAAAAATCACGAGATATTACCGGAGGTCTCCCGCGAGTTTCAGAGCTCTTTGAAGCCCGTCGTCCTAAAGAGACGGCACTTATTGCGGAACTTGACGGTGTGGTAAGTTTTGGGAAGCCGTTGCGAGGTAAGGTACGTATTATTATTAGTTCGGACAATGGTATTGTCAAAGAGTATTTTGTAGCCAAAACGTTGACAGCTCTGGTAAAAAACGGCGAATTTGTACATGCAGGTGAGCGTCTTACCGACGGTATTGTCTCCTCATACGAAATCTTACGAATTTTAGGTGTTAAGGCGCTTTACAACTACTTGGTTAGTGAAGTACAGCAGGTATATCGTCGTCAAGGGGTCAATATTGCCGACAAACATATTGAAGTGATCTTTACACAAATGTTGCGTCAGGTTAAAATTATAGACTCGGGCGATACGAAGTTTATTGAGGGTGATCTTATCAGTAAAATTAAATTTGTTGAAGAGAACAATAAAATTTTACGCCTTGGCGGGGAACCTGCTATTGCCGAACCGTTTTTGGTGGGTATTACGCGAGCATCGGTCAGTGCCGACTCCATCATCTCTGCAGCATCATTCCAAGATACCACCAAAGTGTTGACCGAAGCTGCCGTCAGTGCTAAAATTGACGATTTGACGGATCTTAAAGAGAACGTTATTATTGGTCGTACGATTCCGGTAGGAACGGGTATTTATAAAGATGATACCATCTCGTTTGAAGAAGAGAATGTCTAAATTACATGTAAAAAGTGAGTGATGCATAACGACGCACACTCACATACCGAAATGACCTCTCTGCTCAAACTATTAATGTTTCCTTAAAATAAGCTGCTTTTTATCTTTTTTTTACTATAATTGCGCGTTTAATAGTCCATTGTTTTAGCGGCTATCATTCTACTGGAAAAAATTTATAAAGGAATTCAAGTATGCCTACAATCAATCAATTGATTCGTAAAGAGCGTAAAAAAGTGGTGAAAAAATCGAAATCACCTGCGCTTGTTAACTGCCCACAACGTCGTGGTGTTTGTACTCGTGTGTACACAACAACACCTAAAAAACCCAACTCGGCTCTCCGTAAAGTTGCTAAAGTTCGTTTGACATCAGGTTTTGAAGTTATCTCCTATATCGGTGGTGAAGGGCACAACCTTCAGGAGCACTCCATTGTTCTGGTCCGTGGCGGTCGTATTAAAGATCTACCGGGTGTGAAGTATCATATTGTTCGTGGTGCGCTCGATACTGCCGGTGTTGCAAATCGTATGGTAGCACGTTCTAAATACGGAACAAAAAAGCCTAAAAAATAGAGAATGAATAGTACAGAAGTCATTGAGACTTTTGAGTAAATTATTATAATTGAAGAAGGAAAAACAGAATGAGAAGAAGAAGAGCTCCCATACGAGAAGTGATGCCGGATCCAATCTATAACAGTAAACTGCTAACCAAGTTTATTAACAAGATTATGTTAGACGGTAAAAAAAGTGTTGCAGAGAAGATTATCTACAGTGCAATCGATATTATCAGTTCTCGAGGTGAGAAAAAAGGGATTGATGTTTTTAATGAAGCCATTGAAAATATCAAACCGGTGATTGAAGTAAAAAGCCGCCGTGTCGGTGGGGCAAACTACCAAGTTCCAGTAGAAGTTCGTCCTGTGCGTCAACTTTCTCTAGCCATCCGCTGGTTAGTTGATGCTGCACGTAAGCGCAATGAACGTACCATGGCAGAGCGCCTTGCAAACGAGTTAATGGACGCTGCAACTGAAAAGGGCGCCGCGTTTAAGAAAAAAGAAGATACGTACAAAATGGCTGAAGCAAATAAAGCATTTGCTCATTACCGTTGGTAATTAGGAAATATTATGGCAAGAACGCATAAATTAGAAGATGTAAGAAACATTGGTATCGCTGCACACATTGATGCAGGTAAAACAACAACAACGGAGCGAATTTTATTCTATACGGGTGTTGAGCATAAAATTGGTGAGGTTCATGACGGTGCAGCGACTATGGACTGGATGGAACAGGAGCAAGAGCGCGGTATTACCATTACGTCTGCGGCAACTACCTGTGAGTGGGCCGGTAAGCAGATCAATATTATTGATACTCCGGGTCACGTGGACTTTACGATTGAAGTAGAGCGTTCCATGCGTGTCCTTGACGGTGCCGTCTCGGTGTTTTGTGCCGTCGGTGGCGTGCAGCCGCAATCGGAGACAGTATGGCGTCAGCGTAACCGTTATGGTGTTCCTTCTATTGTTTTTGTCAATAAAATGGATCGTACCGGTGCTGATTTTTACGAAGTCGAAAATCAGATTCGTGATCGTTTAAAAGGAAATCCTCTTCCTATTCAACTGCCTATCGGTGCAGAAGAGAATTTTCAGGGCGTGATTGATCTGGTGAAAATGAAAGCGATTGTGTGGGATCAGGATGCGGCAATGGGTTCAAATTACCACGTTGAAGAGATTCCGTCAGACCTTCAGGAGAAAGCAGAAGAGTATCGTGAAAAGATGATTGAAGAGATCTCTTCTGTTGACGGTAATGAGGCATTAATGGAAAAATTCTTGGAAGGTGAAGAGCTTTCCGAAGAGGAGATTGTTGCGGGTATTAAAGCGGCAACCATTGGCATGCACATTGTTCCGATGACTTGCGGCACGGCGTTTAAAAACAAGGGGGTTCAGACACTTTTGGATGCCGTTGTTGCCTATATGCCGGCACCGACGGAGTGTGCCAATATTCGCGGTACGAAGATGGACGACGAGACCAAAGAGGTGGTGGTAGAATCTACCGATGAGGGTCCGTTTGCCTCATTGGCATTTAAAATTATGACCGATCCGTTTGTCGGTCAATTGACGTTTATTCGTGTCTATCGCGGTAAACTTGATTCGGGATCGTATGTTCATAACTCAACAAAAGATAAAAAAGAGCGTATCGGTCGTATTATGAAAATGCATGCAATTAAGCGTGAAGAGGTTAAAACTATCTATGCCGGTGAGATCGGTGCCGTGGTCGGTCTTAAAAATACGACAACAGGAGATACACTGTGTGACAGTTCTGATTTGGTAGTTCTTGAACGCATGGATTTCCCGGATCCGGTTATTTCGGTTGCTGTAGAGCCAAAAACCAAAGCCGATCAGGAAAAGATGGGTATTGCCCTTGGAAAGCTTGCTGCAGAAGATCCGTCATTTCGTGTACATACTGACGAAGAGACGGGTCAGACCATTATTTCGGGAATGGGTGAACTGCACCTTGAGATCTTGGTTGATCGTATGTTCCGTGAGTTTAAAGTTGAAGCAGAAGTGGGCGCACCTCAGGTTTCATACCGCGAAACCATCAAAAAAGAGGTTTCCAAAGAGTACAAATATGCAAAACAATCGGGTGGTCGCGGACAGTTTGGTCATGTATTCTTGACCATTAAACCGGGTGATGCGGGCACGGGCTTTGTGTTCCATAACAACATTAAAGGCGGGGTAATTCCTAAAGAGTTTATTCCTGCGGTTGAAAAAGGGTGTGCAGAAGCCATGCAAACCGGTGTTTTAGCAGGCTATCCGATTGAAGATATTGACGTGACGCTTTATGACGGTTCATTTCATGATGTTGACTCAAATGAAATGGCGTTTAAATTAGCGGCATCTATGGGATTTAAAGCAGGTTGTCGTGAAGCTGATCCGGCAATTTTGGAGCCACTTATGAAAGTTGAGGTTGAAGTTCCTGAAGAGTACATGGGTGATGTTATCGGTGACTTGAACCGTCGACGGGGTCAGGTGAACTCTATGAGTGATCGTTCCGGTAATAAAATTGTTGATGCTTTCGTACCGCTTGCCGAGATGTTCGGTTACTCAACCGATCTTCGCTCTGCAACACAGGGGCGTGCTACGTACTCAATGGAATTTGACCATTACGAAGAGGTACCGCGTAACGTTGCTGAAGAGATAATTAAGAAGCGTAACGGCTAATGTATTCTCCCCTTGAGGGGAGAATATAATTTATATGTAAATTTCTTCTGTAGACTTTCTAATTTTTCTTAAAAATCTTCATAACCAAGCTACCGATAATACGGATCACTAGAATGGCTATATAAGCTATTGTCGTATACAAAAAAGGGTGTGCAAAATTCGCACGACTCTGCATAATGTCAAAACGTGCCAACGGATTGCTTAGTATATCGGGGTGCATAGCGAGTGTAAGTATTATCAATAACATACCGTAAATAATAAATTCTGTTTTAATTCGAGCTATCATAGGCGGATTGTACCATTATGTATCTAACAGAACCCATAAAGGATGATTGTACTCTGAAGGTCTGCCTTGCAGTGTTAAGTAGGGTTTATAGCGGTTTTTGTAGTTAAGACTTTGACACGCTTCGACATAGTAACCCAGATAGATCCAAGAGAGTTGACGCTCTTGAGCCAGTTCAAGTTGTTTTAAGATGGTATAGGTACCCAGGGAGTATGAGGTATAGTCGGGATCATAATAGAAGTAGATAGATGAAATGCCTTCAGGGAGAATATCGATCAAATCAACGCCAATGAGTTTTGTATTGTCATAGTAAAGTATTTCATATCCAAAATCATTGTAGCCGTGAACAAAAGAGGCGTAGTAGCCGTTGGCACTGACACCATGATTTTCCCATTGACGTTTCTGCTCCATATAGTCATGATATTTTTTAAACAGTTGAAGATGTTCTTGGGTCATGGACGGGGTTTGCATACGGGAACTAAAGTGTGCCGCTTTTTTTAAGATACGGCGCTGAGATTTTGTAAAACTGAAGTTGGCAACATCAATTTTAATGCTTTCACAGGCACTGCATTCCTGACAGATAGGGCGAAAAAACATATTACCAAAACGTCGCCAGCCACGCTCTATGAGAGCAGCACACTGTTCCGTGGAGCACTGCTCAATAATTTTGTAGTGGGTTGTCTGGGACTGGTTGGGGAGATAGGCACACATCTCATCGAGTGCGCACTCTTTTAACAGACTGTTCATAGGGTGAATTATGGCATAATTATGGTTAGAATAATGTTTAGGTTTTAAGATGAAAGCATGGTTTTATGAGAATTACATTGCAGTAATGCGATTGATCGGCACATTGTTACTGCTTGGCGGCGCGGCACTCTTTTTTTGGGGTAATACTACCAATGCAACCGTGAGTAGCGAAGTACAACGTGCCGCTGAACGGGTGGCACGCATGGAGGCACGTCTGCAGGATAGCGCACATGTGCCATCCGTGCCTAAGGTTGATTATGCCAAAGCCTATAGTGAACATACGAAGACGCAAACACGCCTGATGCTAATACTGATGATACTTTTAGGTGCTTTTTTTGTAGCCTACAGCTTTGTCACAAAGAGACGCAGCCCCGACGATTAGCTTCGGCTTTGAGCAATCAACACTCCCTCAATGAGTTGGTCGATATCACCGTCTAAAATAGCGTTGACATTAGAGAGTGGGATATTTGAACGCGTATCTTTAACCTGCTGATAAGGCTGCATGACATAAGAGCGGATTTGATGTCCCCAGCCGATATCACTCTTTTCAATACCGGCTTCTTCCGCTTTCTGCTCTTCAAGTCGTAACTCATAGAGACGGGACTTTAACATTTTCATGGCAGTGGCTTTGTTTTTATGCTGAGAGCGGTCGTTTTGGCACTGAACGACAATGCCGGTTTCAATATGGGTAATACGGATGGCGGATTCGGTTTTGTTAACATGCTGTCCTCCCGCACCTGAAGCGCGGTAGGTGTCAATGCGAATATCTTTGTCTTCAATGACAATATCAATGTCATCATCGACTTCGGGAGAGACCATGACCGAAGTAAAGGAAGTATGGCGTTTGGCATTCGAATCGAACGGGCTGATGCGTACGAGACGGTGAATGCCGTTTTCAACTTTTAAATAGCCGTAGACGTTGTCGCCCTTAATAAGAATACTCGCATCTTTAATGCCCGCCTCGTCACCGCTTTGATAGTCGAGTGTTTCCACATGAAAATCGTGGCGTTCTGCCCACCGTTTATACATGCGCAGCAGCATCAGTGCCCAATCTTGACTCTCAGTACCTCCAGCACCGGGATGGATAGAGACAATAGCATTCTTGCTGTCGTTCTCGCCGCTAAGTAAGACGGCAATTTCCATACTCTCAACAAGACTTTCTAACGTTTTGGCATCATCAAACAGTGATGCAATGGTCTCTTCGTCATGCTCCTCTTGGGCCATCATGTAAAATTCTTCAGCTTCTAAAAGAGCATTGGCGGTACGGTGGTACTTGTCGAGTTTACGCTCAAGCTGTGTTTTCTCTTTTTGAATCGCTGCGGCGTATGCGGCATCATTCCAAAAATTCTGATCGTTTTCTAAGGTTTCAATGTCACTCAGACGTGCTGTGAGGGCTTCGGGTTGAATGACTCCGGTGATATTTTCCATTTTGTTGGTTAATGTCTTTAAGAGCTCGGAATATTCATAATGGTCCACAATTGTCTCCAAATAATATATAATAGCGATTATATTCTATAGAGGCTTAAAATATGAAAGTTTTTCGTGACCCTATCGCCCTGCAGCAGGAGCTTCGGGGTTTACAAGGAAGTATTGGGTTTGTCCCGACTATGGGGGCACTGCATTTAGGACATCGCACCCTGATAGAGGAGGCGCGAGGGGGCAATGATATTGTGGTTGTTTCAATCTTTGTGAATCCGACGCAGTTTTTAGAAGGAGAAGATTTACAGAGCTATCCTCGTAAAGAAGAGGCGGACCGGCGTATTTGCGAATTAAGCGGTGTCGATTATCTTTTTTACCCAAATGCGGAAGTCATGTACGGGCATGATGAGATGTATATAGCTGCACCGGATGTACGTGCTTATGTGCTTGAAGGGTTGTCACGTCCGGGACACTTTGACGGGGTATTGACTGTTGTGCTTAAACTCTTTCACATTGTCAGGCCTACGCATGCCTACTTTGGTAAAAAAGATGCGCAACAGTTGGCACTTATTGAGCAGATGGTAGAGAACTTTTTTTTACATGTACGTATTGTCCCGGTCGATACCGTTCGTGAAAGCGACGGACTGGCTCTAAGCAGCCGCAATGTTTACTTAAGCAGCGAGGAACGTCAGGAGGCGCTTAAAATTTCATATGCCCTTAAATGTGCAACGAAAATGATAGCAAAATCGGTATTGAATACGGCAACAATTACACAAGAGATGGAGCATGTTTTGGTACCGCTGGATGTGGAGTATATTGCTTTTGTCAACAGAGATTTTCACCATATTGAGCAGGTTGAACTTGGTAATACTGTTATTTTAATTGCTGCTCGCGTCGGTACGACACGGCTTATCGATAATTTATTCGTGTAATGCACTATAAAAATATGTAGAATCACCGATATTTCGTAAACTACAACAAAGTGAAGAGAATGTTGAAAATCAATGGGTTACATGTAATTTTATTGTGGTTGGCGATGACCCTTGCCCTTCAGGCAAGTACGAATGATGTCCGTACGCTGGTGTGGTCACAACTGAGTGCGCAACAGAAGCAGTACGATTGGGTTGAACTCAAGAACAATGAACGTTTGAGTGGGTATTTTACCTACTATTACAATGATATTGTGACGTTCAAAAGCAAAAAACTCGGATTGCTCAAGCTTAAAATCCGAGATATTCGACAGTTTGTATCGAGCCGACCGGCGAGTTTTAATATTGAAAATCTTGCCGTTTTGTACGGGAAGTTTATTTTTCAAAATGAGAAAATGACCATTTATACGCATGAAGGCAATATCACCATCGGTTACGATCAGATTGTTTCCATTTATCACGGAGAGGCTAAAGAGAGCAACTACTGGAATATTAAAATCGGTTTCAATACCAATATACGCGGCGGTAACAGCAAACAGTTTGATTACGGTGCGAGTGTTGATATGACGCGGCGGACGGCAAAATCACGTTTTTTATTGAACTATATCGGTAATATTGCCAATGTCAGTGATGCGAAAACTTCTGAAAGCCATAGCGCTACCAGCTCGTTTGACTACTTTAAAACTCGTCACTTCTTTTTACGACCGTTAAGTTTTAGTTTTTATCGAGACCCGTTTCAAAATATCAGTTCGCGACTGAGTTACGGTGTGGGTGCGGGGTATGATATTATTCGTAATGCGATCACGACATGGAGTATTACCGGAGGCCCGGGGTATCAATATACGCGATTTACGACATCTTTAGAGGATGAGAGTGACTATGATGAGACCTTCTCGCTCATTCTTGATACTCTCTATACGACCCGCTTGATTCATAATATCGGTTTCACGTTCGGTTACAAACTCTCTTTTCTCGACCAGGAATCAGGAAGTTATACGCACCATATGATAACCAAGTTTGTCAATGCCATTAACAAAAATTTTGATATCGGTGTATCGTTGGTGTGGGATCGCATCGAGAGCCCTTCGGCCGATTCGGACGGAGTGGTGCCCAATAAAGATGATTACCGTATGATGCTGAGCATCGGGTATAAGTATAACTGACAATTACTCATTATTGTTATGACGGTCATGTGTTTTTTTAGGAATCAGATACTCTTCATTGATCATGGTATCGATAATTTTTTTAAAAGTCGGTACGGCAGTCTGTGAGGCAAAATAGACTTTTTTGGGGTCAAAGACGGTAACACCGATTGTATAACGATGATCTTCATCGTTGGCAAAACCGATAAATGAGGTGTTGTAACGATTAATATAGCGTCCGCCTTTGGCGATGTGTGCGGTTCCTGTTTTTCCGCCGATTTCAAGCCCGGGAGTGATGGTTTTTTTACCGGTTCCTTCATTAACGGTTTTAATGAGAATTTTTTTCATTATGTGAGCCGTTGAGGTAGAAATAACCAGTCGCTCTTCATCATTTTCAATGGGAATAATCGTGCCAAGCTCATCAATGAGTGCTTCGGCAACACGGGGTGAGACTTCAATACCGTTGTTGTTAAAGGCATTGTAAGCCTTTACAAGTTGCATAAGATTGGCACGCATACCGTAGCCGTATGCCGCAGTGGCTTTGTATATAGAGGCATCAAGCTGTTTCATGGAAGGGATGGATCCTTTTTTCTCGTAAGGCAAGTCAATACCGCTTTTTTGCGTTAGGCCAAAAGCAACCAAGCCGTCATGAAACTCAAAGCCTTTGAGTTTTTGTGCCAATTTGGCAATACCGATATTGGAGGAGTGTACAATGATGTTTTCGGCACTGAGCCAGTCATATTTGTGTTCATCGGTAATGACTTTGCGTCCGAGTTTATAGCGCCCGTTATGGCAAAAAACGAGATCATAAGGGTTGATGCGCTGCAGTTCGAGCAAGAGTGAGAGCGTAATGGGCTTTAAGACCGATCCCGGTTCAAAACTGTATTCAATGGGATTGGTATTTAATGACGGGTAATCACGCTTTCGGATGGCTTTGGGGTAGAACTGGTTGGAGCTTGCCAACGAGATGATTTTACCGCTGTCGCTTTGCATGACTACGGCAATAATCTCTTGCGCATCGAGTGTTTTTCGCATCTGTTTGAGCACGCGTTCAATACGTACTTGCAATGTAAGCGGAATATTCAGTTTTACATCAAGACCGTCAATTTCACGCTTGGTAAAACTTTTTTTATTAAGAATCATATAGCCGTTGACATCCCGCGGGGCTCTTTGTGAGCCGTTTTGAATGGGGTTGAGCTCTTCTTCATACTGCTTTTCAAGACCTTTAATGCCGTGAATTCGAGTATAGCCTTCAACCTCCATTTTTCGGGGATAACCAATGAGAGGGGTGAGAACCTTACCGTAGGGATATTCACGGGTCTCTCCGCTTTCAATAATATTGAGTCCGTGCAAAATGGTACGTCCCTCACTGTTTTCATATTCAACAAAGACCCTAAGACGGCGCAGCTCAAAGGCAAGCGTTTTCAAATATTGTGCACTTTTAGGATCAATCAGATAACTGAGGACAACTGTCCCTTTGCGAGAGTTGAGTTTTTTGCGAATACTTTCTTGCGGGACACCGCTGTAGATACTAAAGAGCTGTATAAACAACTCTTTTTTGTTGGGATCAATATTTCGAGTATTGACGGTGGCTTTGTAGAGCTTTCGTGTTGTAGCAATGTGAAAACCGTCTTGTGAAATAATATTGCCGCGTTGCGCTTTGGTTGATTCCGATGTGTATTTCGAAGGCAGGTGCCGATCCCGAACGGCGGTATAGAACATGACACTTAAAAAGATGATAAAACCGATAATAATTAAAAGAAATAAGGTAACGATTTTTTTGGATCGGTTTGTATTAATCATTCGTACTCTTAAGTGAAAAAATGTGACAGGATTGTACCCAGAGTTAGGTTATACGAACGTTAGGGCACGCAACTTTTTAGAGCTGTGTTCGTGTAATCTCTTTATAGGCGCTAAGTGCTTTGTTGCGTACTTCGAGCATTAGCTTCATGCTGGTTTCGGCTTTGCTGATGGAAAGGGCAGCTTGATGCAGGTCTTTAACCTGTCCGGTTGCCATATCTGCCATAGATTTTTCAGCACTTTTTTGTGCGGCATTGACATCTTCTATGGCGCTTTTAAGCTGATCGGCAAAGTTGACATCAGCAGTTTTTTTTGGTGATGCCGAGACCCCTTTTTGAAGGAGTTCGGCAGTTGAAAGCGATGCAATATTATTAATATTTGCCATGCAATAACTCCTCTACTATTGTAACAGCGTCAAGGCGCTGTTTGCCATGTTTTTGGCACTTTCAAATGCCGCAACGTTTGCTTGGTATGAGCGGGTTGCTTCCACTAAATCGGCCATTTCGACAACCGGATTAATATTGGGGTACGCCACATATCCCGAGGCATCGGCATCGGGGTGTGACGGCTCATATTTCATTTTGGGTTGACGATCGTCTTGGACAATTTTGTCAACAATGACACTCATTATAGCAGGATTTACACTGTTATTGAAGTCTCCTTCGCGCAGGGGATCACTGTAGCCAAGAGATTGCGTTGTTTCATTTAAGGCGCGGTTGAGCAGCGTATCGAAATTTTGTGCTTTAAAAACCACCTCTTTGCGACGGTAGGGACCGCCTTCATCCGTACGGGTTGTGTGGGCATTGGCAATATTGGCGCTAATGGTGTTAACACGGACACGTTGTGCCGAGAGCCCGTAACCGCTGATATCAAAACTGTTTAAAAAAGCCATGGTAATTTCCTAAAGTTTTTGTGATGCTTCAATAACACTTTTAAAAGTAGCCCCGCTCTTTTTAATGGAGGCTATGAGTGCATTAAACATGACTGAGTTTTTCGACATTTCAGACGTTTCAACATCGAGATCGACACTGTTGCCGTCATTGCGTGCCATATGACCGTCACGAAAAAAGAGTGTCGCCGTGCCGGAGTGGGTTGCTCGTGGTGTATGCAGATGCGAAGCATCGGTGGTTGCCAGTTCAAGTGTTTTCTCTTTGGCGGCAAACATGGCCGCTTTTTTCTCGGCGAGCATGTGTTCAAAGTCAATGTCACGAGGACGGTAAAAGGGCGTGTCGGCATTGGCAATGTTTGAGGCAATTAGATCTTGACGCTGTGCACGATAGTTCAGCGCTTCTTTCATCAACTCATGTGCTTGCGAAATAACAATGCCCATTGCATTCTCCTTGAAATTTACATGTTAATGTAATACAAGCATATTTTGTTCCATAAATTTACATGTAGATTACTGTTTGGGCATAAGATTAATCTGTTGCCCGTTTTCGGTATGCAGTATGGCAGAGAGAATTTCACCATCGTCATCTAATGTGATGACATAGGTATCATTGCAGGTACGGTAAATTTCAAGATGTTTACCGGTTTTGACAATATGGGGTTTACAGTCTCTGTCTTCTATGTAACGGTCTACCCGCTCTATGGTGTTGTTTTTAGCGTAGAGAGCACTTAAAAGAAGGCAAGTTAAAAAAATGAGTGGTTTCATAAATGACTCCAAAAGATTGTTGGAAACGATTATATCACAGAGCTTTAAACAAAAAAAGGTACAATTCCATTAAAAAACAGTGGCAGGGCAATGGCTGACAAACGACTTTTTATAATCACATCGTTTCTTATTACCATCGGGATTGTATTTAGCTATTCGCTTTCATCGTACATTGTGTTGCATTTTGATTACAATCCGTACCATTTTCTTGTGCGACAAAGTATTTTTGGTTTTATTGCTATTGTGCTGATGTGGTCTATTGCTCAACTCGACCCTGAAGTATGGCTGCATCGTATTGGATTGACACTCTTTTTGGGAGGTCTCGGTGCCATGATTATTATGCCGTTTTTGCCTGCCAGTTTGGTCAGCGAGGTCGGCGGAGCATCCCGTTGGATCAAATTATTTGGGTTTTCACTGGCACCGGTAGAGTTTTTTAAAGTAGGATTTGTCTATTTTTTGGCATGGAGCTTTTCTCGAAAACTTGGGCATCAGAGTAACATGACCCTATTTGGAGAGTTTAAACGTTTTGCCCCGTATGCTTTTGTTTTTGTATTGGTCATGTTTCTAATTGCCATTATTCAAAAAGATTTGGGGCAGGTTGTCGTACTTGCGATGACTCTGCTGTTTATGCTCTTTTTAGCCGGCAGCAGTTTTAAGTTTTTTTTGGTACTCATTAGTATGGCACTGCTCTCGTTTGTCTTTTTTATTATGACGGCGGAACACCGAATATTACGGATACGCTCATGGTGGTCACAGGCTCAAGACACCATACTCACCATCTTTCCCGAATCTATTGCGTCATCACTGCGTGTGGAATCATTCGAAGAGCCCTATCAGATCGGGCATTCACTAAATGCTATTAATAATGGAGGCATTTTTGGGGTAGGTTTGGGGAACGGTACCTTTAAGTTGGGATTTTTAAGTGAGATTCATACCGATTTTGTACTAGCCGGCATTGCCGAAGAGTTCGGCTTTTTGGGTGTTATATTGGTAACACTACTGTTCATGTGGATGATTAAGCGGATTTTTACCGTTGCCAATCGGGCGCCTAAAAGCGTCTATTTTCTCTTTAGTATCGGTGTGGCACTGTTACTCTCGTTTGCCTTTTTAATTAATGCGTACGGTATTAGCGGGCTGACTCCGGTTAAAGGAATTTCGGTACCTTTTTTAAGTTATGGAGGTTCTGCTATGTTGGCAGCTGCTATAGGTGTGGGCATGGTGTTGATGATTTCAAAAACCTTAAAGGAAGAAGCATGAGAGTGGTAGTAACCGGCGGCGGGACCGGAGGGCATTTGAGTATTGCTTCAGCACTGTTGCAGGTTTTGAAAGAACGCGGTGATGAGGTCATCTATATTGGCTCTACATCAGGGCAGGATCAACAATGGTTTGCCGATGAGAGCGCATTGAAAAGTGCTCATTTTTTAGCGACTAGTGGCGTAGTTAACAAAAAGGGTCTGCAAAAAGCAGTATCGCTGTTTCATATTTTTAAAGCATTTCTAGCGTCGCGCACTATTATTGGATCGGCATCCGTTGATGCGGTCATTAGTGTCGGAGGTTTTTCGGCAGCACCGGCATCCTTGGCGGCACTTAGTCTGAAAATCCCCCTGTTTATTCATGAGCAAAACGCTGTGATGGGTAAACTTAATGCACTGCTTAAACCCTATGCCGCCGCTTTTTTTAGCTCGTATGACGCTCATTCCGCAGTGAAAGCGTATCCGGTGAACCAACAACTTTTTCAAACGGCCCGTGTCCGAGAAGCGAAACGTACAATTATCTTTTTAGGAGGATCACAAGGCGCAGAGTTTATTAATAATTTGGCACTTGCGATGGCGCCACAACTACTGGAACGCGGCATGCATATCATACATCAAGCCGGTGAGCGAGATTATGAGCGTCTCAAAGCGGCGTATGCCGCCCAACAGTTACATGTAGAACTTTACGGCTTTACCCGAGAGTTGCCGAAGTTGCTACAACAGAGTGATTTGGCGGTCTCACGTGCGGGAGCGAGTACCTTATGGGAGTTGTGTGCTAACGGTTTGCCGACGTTTTACATTCCGTATCCTTACGCCGCAGGAGATCATCAGTATTATAATGCGCAATTTCTGGTTGAACGAAAGTTGGCGTGGTGCCAACGTCAATGTAATACTACCCCTGAAGCTGTTATGGCAATTTTAGATGAAGATATTGCAGCGATGAGCAAAGGGTTAATCGCTTTAGGTGAACCTGATGCGAGTGCAAAAATTATTAAACACATAGAAGGAATAATACAATGATAGCAGAGATGGCGCAGTGGATGGTCGATACTATTTTTCAATTTGGATATTTAGGTATTTTTGTCTTAATGGCGGTAGAGAGTTCGTTTATTCCTTTTCCCAGTGAGATCGTACTGATTCCCGCGGGATATTTGGCGAGCAAAGGAGAGATGCATTTAGCCGTGATTTTTCTTATGGCTCTTTTGGGCTCCTTGGTGGGTGCGTTTATTAACTATTTCGGTGCCATGCTTATTGGTAGAAAAGTGCTGGAAACATACGGTAAATATCTGTTTATTAAACCGACGGCCCTTGATAAAATGGATCGCTATTTTGAAAAACACGGCCATATTTCCACTTTTACGGGTCGATTGATTCCGGGTATTCGTCAGCTTATCTCTATTCCGGCAGGTATCGCTAAAATGGATCTTAAAGTATTTACGTTCTACACATCACTCGGAGCAGGTTTGTGGGCGGCTATTTTAATTGTTTTGGGGTATCTCATCGGTGATAACGAGACACTCATTAAAACCTACCTGACACAAATTACCATTGTCGCAGTTATCGGTGTCATTGCGCTGCTTTCCATCTACTTTTATATGCAAAAAAAGCGCGCTTCAAAGGAGTAAAAAAGACTACTTAAAGAGTGCTTCGAGAGACTCGACTCCCTCTTTTTTCTCTTCACTGCGGTTAGCGTTTTCACCGTCAAGTTCAACCAGTTCGATGTTCATGCTTGTGAGCATTGAAGCAAGGCGAATGTTAATACCGCTACGCCCGATAGCTTTCGATTTCTGGTCGCTTGGAAGGGTGACAATGGCTTTTTGCGTTTCGTCGTCTTCATTGCCTTCAATGACTACCGAACTGATGATTGCAGGGCTCATAACGCGAGCAATAAAGAGTTCGGGAATGGTGGTGTATTCGATACAGTCAATATTTTCACCACATAGCTCTTCGCTGACAGCATTGATACGTACGCCTTTGACACCGACGGTTGCTCCGACAGGATCGACTTGCGGATGGGTGGAGAGCAGCGCAATTTTAGCACGTTCTCCCGGAATACGGGCACTCTTTTCAATGATGACCATACCGTCTTTGATTTCAGGAACTTCTAAACGTAACAGCTCTTCCAGAAATTTTGGAGAGGTACGGGAGAGTTCAATGCTAATGCCGTTGGTATTGTCAATATTGACACGACGTACTACAGCTTGAAGGACATCACCGACGTGAAAGATCTCCCCTTTAATACGGCTTTTCATCGGCAACACTGCACGAATCTCATCCATTTCAATAAAAGTGTTTTGTTCATTGTCAACATGGACCACACGACCCGAAACAATGCTGCCGACCTGACTTTTATATTTGTTGTAGAGTTCATCTTCGACCAGACGTTGGATATGAAACTCAATTTCACGGTGCAGCGAGCTGGCCGCGGTGCGTCCGTAATCTTCGAGGTTATGGTCAATTTGTAGTTGATCGCCGACTTCAACATCGTCGTCCATCGCTTTGGCGTCACTTAATGAAATGTATTTGTTGGACTCTTCTTCATCACTTAAAAGGGCATCATCGTCGTTAACAACGGTAATGGACTGAAACAGCGTGAGTGACTTGGTTTCGGGGTCAATTTCAGCTTCATAATAGAGCTCGGGGTCAATACAACGTTTGGCGGTTTGAATAAAAGCACGCTTTAATGCTTCCGAGACGCTTTCAGGCCGTAGCCCTTTTTCATGGGCTATTGCATCGACGATATCTAAAATTTTTTCCATAATAATCCCTGCGTATTAATTTCAAAATGTTCATAAAAAGTAAATGTTATCTGGAATGCCGATTTATGAAGAGAATAATTATACACTAAAAATGCTTAATAAGATATTTACCCAAAGAGAGATATAATGCAAAAAATTTGATAGATATACAAAGGAGCATGTATGGAGTTGAAAATAGCACGTACAGAAGAGAAAGAGAAGCCTAAAAAGATTGACTTAAAAAAAATTGAAGAGACTATCAGCAAAGAGGAGTTGGCAATTTTTTATTTTGATCGTGATAATTCCCATAAAGATCTGCTCGCACTGCAAGATCATATTGAAAGCAGCGGTAAAAGCTTTTATATGCGTGAAGTCAAATACGGTCTGTTGGAAAATGAGTATATGTACGAAGTGCATATTATCAAATAGAGCAGTTGATGGCAAAAAAACTATTTATTGAGACGCTTGGGTGTGCTATGAACGTTCGGGATTCGGAACATATGATTGCCGAACTCAATCAAAAAGAAGATTACGAGTTGACAACGCAGGCTCGTGAAGCAGATCTGATTGTGATTAATACCTGTTCGGTGAGAGAAAAGCCGGTGCATAAACTTTTTTCAGAACTCGGTGTTTTTAACAAATTGAAAAAAGAGTCTGCAAAAATCGGTGTAACCGGATGTACGGCATCGCATTTGGGTGAGGAGATCATCAAACGGGCACCTTATGTTAATTTTGTACTGGGCGCACGAAATGTCTCCAAAATTACCGATGTACTGCATCGGGACAAGGCGGTCGAAACGGAGATTAACTACGATGAATCGGAATTTGCGTTTAAAGATTTCCGTACCAGTCCCTATAAATCATTCATTAACATCTCTATTGGCTGTGACAAGCAGTGTACCTTTTGTATTGTACCGCATACACGCGGTGAGGAGATATCGATACCTTCCAATCTCATTGTAGATGAGGCACGTCGCAGTGTTGCGCGCGGTGCGCGTGAAATTTTTTTGCTGGGGCAGAATGTCAACAATTACGGCAGGCGTTTCAGCGGTGATCACAAAACGATGAATTTTACGCAACTGCTTCGCGAAGTCAGTGCTGTTGAGGGGTTGGAGCGTATCCGGTTTACATCGCCGCACCCGCTGCACATGGATGATGCGTTTATTGAAGAGTTCGCCGCAAATCCCAAAATCTGTAAAAGTATGCACGTGCCGCTTCAAAGCGGTTCTACGGCTATTTTGCAGAAGATGAAGCGAGGTTACAGCAAAGAGTGGTTTTTAAATCGTATTGAGACATTGCGCTCTCTTGCTCCCCACACATTTATAAGTACCGATATTATCGTTGCATTTCCCGGTGAGTGTGATGCCGATTTTCAGGAGACCATGGAGGTGGTAGAAGAGGTCAAATTTGATCAGATTTTTAGCTTTAAGTACTCGCCGCGTCCGCATACTGAAGCCGAGCATTTTACCGATGTGGTAGATAGTGCCGTGGCATCGGAGCGTTTAACGCATCTTCAAAAAGTTCAAGATGCTATTTTAGACGAGAAGAGCCGGCACTATGTCGGGCAGCGTCACCGTGTCTATTTTGAAGAGTTGCGTCAAGACGGCTACATTGCCGGACGCAGTCACAACAACCTTGCCATCCGTGTTAAAGGAGGGGAAGAGTTGTTAGGCACATTTGCCGAGGTAGAAATTACGCAGAGTGCCCGACTCTCACAAATAGGAGCGATTGTTGTCGCTTAAAAAGAAACTCTTTCGTGCCATGGCTATGGCAACCCTTCCCTTGCTTGCCAGTTGGTATATGCGGCTCATTTATGCGAGCAGCACAAAAATTTTTCATCTGCCCAAACAGTTACCGGACGAACCCATTATTTTTGCATTTTGGCACGGTGATCTCTTGATGCAGCCGTTACTGTACCCCAAAGTGCGCACGAATCCCCGCGGTAAAGTGATGATCAGTAACCATTTTGACGGTCAACTGTTGGCCAAAACCGTACGCTATTTTGGTTTTGAACCGCTTTTTTCAGAAAAAAAACAGCCGACAAAGCTTCTCTTTCGTGCGTTACGTTCTATTAAAGAGGGATATGATGTCGGTATTACGCCTGATGGTCCACGAGGCCCCCGATACCAGGCATCTGACGGTATTGTACTGCTGGCGCAGAAAATGAAAGCGCCCATTGTATTTTTTCATTGTGTTCCGAGTAAATACCGGCAACTTAAAAGTTGGGATCAATTTGTTATTCCTAAAATGTTCGGAACCTTGGAGTTTTTTGTTTCAGAGCCTGTTCGCATTGATACCTTGAGTTTTGAAGAGGCATCACAAAAGATAAAAAAAGGGTTGATGCAACATGCGATTTAGTTCTCTTTGGCTTGGCATCAGCGTTTTTTTAATGGCCTCTATGGCGCTCTATTTTATGTTAAACCCTTCATACGAACGCTCTTTAGAGGCAAAGTTTCATTTTGCTATGGGAGATTACAAGAAGGCACAACAGCTGGCGACAGAAGCTTTTGAGCTCAATTCGTATAACCGAATGGCAGCGACCATTATGACGCAAAGTCAGGTTGCCATGAAGTTTGTCAACTACAACAAGCAGGCTAAAGATTATATGAAGCGTATTTCAAAGCTTGCCGAGGGAGATGTTATCAAGGAGTCCGATCGTGCGAAAATTCGTACCATGTGTATTATTATGATTGATGAATATGTTAAAATTTCACCTTCCGTAGTGATTGATACGGCACTGGTTGAGACATCCAGACACTATTATGAGAAATTTGTAGCCCTCTATGAAAAAGTCACTTGAAGCGTATAAGGTCGATTTTTTTGACTATCTGAAGCAGTTTCGAGGCTATTCGGAATTAACGGTCAAGACCTATAATGATGTCTTTAAAGAGGCGTTTGCCATGATAGAGCAAGAGGTCCGCTCCAATGAGACGGTGCTCAATATTATGGCATATCGTATGAAAATAGCGTCACAACAATCCAAAACCATTGCCAAAAAAATCAGTGCATTGCGTTCGTTTTGCGACTATCTCAACCATGTGGGTGAGCCGGTATCGCTGCAAGGCGATGAGAGTATTAAAGTGGCTCAAACCTTGCCAAAACCTATAGCGCATGAACATATTATGCATGCCGTAACCCATTGTGAACTGTTCGATAAATGCGTTATCCTCACCCTGTATTTATTGGGGTTGCGCATTTCAGAACTGGCGTCCTTACGGCTTGAAGATATAGGTCACGAAACGGTGCGCATTGAGGGTAAAGGAAAGCGAACGCGCGAAATACCACTGCCACCGTCATTGAAGATATTGCTGGATCATTATCGAAAAATTGAGACACCTTCTACGTATCTTTTTGAGAAAGATGGTGAAAAATTAAGGATAAGTAGTTTAAGATATATCGTAACAAAATCGTTTAAAACGATTGGTATGAAAGTAACGCCGCATCAACTGCGCCACTCGTATGCTACTATCTTGCTCAATAATAGTGCGCGTATTGCTGATGTTAGTGAGCTTTTGGGGCATGCTTCGATGGTGAGTACGCAGATTTATACCAAGCTTGCCAATGCGACAAAGCTAGAACAATATATCAAAGCACACCCGCTTTGCAGGGAGATCGATGGGACTCATTAGAGTGTTTGAACGCTTATATGTCAAAGTGTATGTCGTTATTGTTGTTCTCAAAGAGAAGGTTGATGTGAGCATGATGACGGTGCACGGTGATGACTCAAAGGTAAGTCGGGTAGAGTTTGAATCATCACAGATAACTACAGAACTGTATGAATATGTACACGAGGCGATTGCGGAGACACCGTTTTATTATATTAGTGTATTGAACAATGGAATGCATCAAGGGGCTATTCCGACATGTCATCGTCAAGAAGCATCACAATATGCAGACATTTCACTTTCAAAAACCTTATGTATTCGCGGTAGTTATATGCTCTACAGTTCAAAATATGAACTCGATTTAATTGAAGCGATGTTTCAACAGTTCGGTGTGGATTTTATTTTCTCGCCTTTTACGCTTCTTGAGCGGCTCTATAGCGATAAAATAGCGAGTAAAGCACAACTTTATGTTTTACTGTATGATGAATATTCAGCAATGATGATTTTTCAACAAAACGCCTTGCTCTTTGCCTCCTTTGAGCATGTTGACGGTGGCGTAACCGACACAGCGTTCGATGACAAAGAAGAAGAAGCCGTTGTGTTTGACCTTGACGAGGAGCACGATGAAGACGGAATAAGTATTGATGATCTTGATGCTTTAGATGATCTTTGCGACCTTGAAGATCTTGATGCCATTCATGAACTGGATGATTTTACCGACGAGACGCCGGATTTTTCTTTATCTGACGATACCCAAACAGATGATATGCAGGTTATTGAGCCCTCCATGGAGGATTTTGGTATGAGTTATCAGCATTTTCTTGTTATTCAGCGATGTCTCGAGCGATATTACAACAGTGATACGTATCGCAGTGAGTTTATAGAAAATATCTACATTGCCGACGCTAACGATTCAAGCGATGATTTAAAACGTTATTTGGAAGAAGAGCTTTTTTTAAATGTCGTCATTCGTAAAGTGAATATGGGCGATGAGCTGTTGGCCTTGAGCATGGAAGAGGTGCAGCATGCGTTATAGTTTTATTGCGCCGCGTCCCAAAAAGATTGTGACCCCCGAACTGAAACTGGTCTTTTTCTTTTTTGGGATGACACTCTTTATTTTATTTGCCACGTACGGTTTTTTGCTCTACAAGAGCCACCGGTTTTCTCAAGAGGTTATTGGCATGAATCAGCGTATTGCCGATACCAATAAAAGTATTGTGATGATGCAAAAAGAGATTGCCATGATCAAAAAAAGTGCGGCACACTTTCAAAAAGTGGCCACCTCCAATACCGTATTGAAAGACAGTATTAAAAATCTTTTCGATTTGGTTCCCGAACGTATTACCCTCTCTAAAGCGGTTTTGGAAAAAGATGCGTTGATTCTTTACGGTATTACCCCAAATAAAGAGGTCTATGAATTTTTGCTTCAGGCACCGTTACGCTCGATTTTTCATAAAACGTACAGTGACTTCTACCCGCTGGAAAACGGGTGGTACCGTTTTGTATCAACCAACTATCTTGACGAGGAGGCACTATGACATTGAGTATTTCACGACAAAATATCTATCTGCTTGTTCTCTCGGTAGTACTCTTGGTGTTTGTATTGCTGTTTGCTTTTTTTGCATTGATTCCTGAGGGAAAAAATTATCGTATGGAACGTCTGGAGATGAAAAAATATGAGGCAAACGAGGCGCAGTATCATCAATGGCATGATGAGGTGTTAGAAGAGTTGCAAACATTACAGTCGCACAATAAACATATTATTGCCGCGTATGACAATATTTTTGATGCAGAACGTTTTGTCAAAATGAACAGTATGTATTTTGAGAGTCTGCAACTGCAAAAAATTACTACGAAAGAAGATAAAGAAGGGTTTAGTGTGTATGAGGTCAACGCCACCTCAAAAATTGATTCACCGAGTAGTTTTTATGCATTTTTAGAGGGAATTAATAAAAGCGACTGGATTATCAATGTGAACTTTCCGATCCGTTTCGAACGTGAAGGCAGCGTAATACGATCGACCTTTACGTTAAATATTTACACCAATTTACATGAGAAGTGAACAGGTACACGCAAAACTTTCGGCATCACTGTAGAGATAGCCGCGTAATTTGGGTTCGATATGAAGACGGCGACACTGCTCTTTAAACGATTTGCTCATTACCGTGGTAATGTAAGGCGCAACAAAACAGTATTGATCGCCTATGGTGACAACATAGTTTCTGGAAACTACCAGTGTGTTCAGCGACTTTAAAAGATTTTTTTCGTTGCTTGACATGACGCAGCCGCGCATTTTAAGTAAGGTGTCAATGGCAATGAGCGTAGAGCGTCGGTTAGGTGGCAGCTTAAAATAACTCAACTGATTTACATGGAAAAAGTCACTTTTATGAACAAGAGCGGCAATATCCTCTTCTAAATATTCAAAACTCTTGGCAATACCGTTAGCATGATTCTGCAGCAGCGGTGTAGCGTAGTGTTTGCGGACAAAGTTGCGTTCAAATGTCGTGTCGTGATTGCTCTCATCAATAAAATGTTCAATGTTATGGTGCTTCAGGTACTGTGTAATTGTGTCGGAATTTACATGTAAAAGCGGTCGAAGCAGTGTGTAATGCTCACGAGGTTCAATCTGCTCCATACCGATGAGCTCATAGAGTCCGGCACCTTTGCACAATTGCATAAGCAGCCACTCTAAGCGGTCATTGAGTTGATGCGCAGTAATCAGATTGTCATAGCCGTGCTGCAGTATTGTTTCATGAAAAAAAGCGTAGCGAAGTGTTCGGGCCTGATGTTCCAAATCGGAAGCTTTCAAGGTAACCTGTTTGCTAAAACAGTACTTATGATGTTGTGCCGCAAGCATGTGAGCATGGGTCTCTTCGGCATCACTTTGGCGGCGTGTATTGTAATTGACATGAATAATGTCAAACTCAATACGGAGCTGTAGCAGCAGGTGAAAGAGGGCACTCGAATCGCTGCCGCTTGAGAAGGCTAAAAGGTTTTTTTTATTCTGTAGCGCGGTGAGCGTTTCAGGCTGTAGTGACACAAGCAAGCGGTGTATCTCCGACCATATCGGTAATGCGGGCAAGATAGACGGTGCCATACTCAAGCGGTCTGTCGAGCTCATGCTCATTGACGTAAATTTCACCATCAATTTCGGGTGCCCAGTTTAGGGCGCGGGCACTCAGCAGATACTCATGTTCTTCACTTGGACCGTCGATGACAAGTTCGATCTCTTCTCCAATGAGGGCCTGCAGACTGTTGTGCGTCACCTCTGCCGCAATATCGCCTAATATCTGTGCCCGCTGTGCAATGGTTTGGGTATCAATTTTATGGTCCATTGCATAAGCAGGAGTGCTCTCTTCATCGGAGTAGCTAAAGACATTGATGCGGTCAAACCCGAATGTTGCGGCAGTATCGCACATCTGTTCAAACATTGCCGCACTTTCGTGCGGATGACCGACAATAAAGCTGGTGCGTACAAAGCTCTTCGGCAGAGCACGCATCTGCCGAAGCAGCGCAAAGGTCGGTTCGGCTCCAAAACCTCGTTTCATAAGGCGCAGCATGGTATTGTCACTGTGCTGGATGGGCATGTCGAAATAGTTGTGAAACACGGTAGAAGCGCCGATGGTATCAATGAGTTCTGTCGTGGTTGTTGAGGGGTAGAGGTAGAGAATGCGCGCACTTTTTACCCCTTCAATGCGTTCTACACGTTGAATAAGACGGATGAGCCCGTCGGTAATATTGCAATCACGTAGATAGGAACTGGAGTCTTGAGAGACAAAGCTAAAGTCATAGTAGCCTTTTGTAACAAGGGCTTCGATTTCAGAAACAACAGAGTCCAAACTGCGTGAGTGAAGCACTCCTTTAAATGAGGGAATAGCACAAAAACTACACTGTTGATTGCACCCTTCGGAGAGTTTAACATAAGCATGATACGTTGAGCCCGTCACTACCCGTTCTTCGCCGTCAATCAGGTAGACATTGTCACTAAAACGGCTCTGTTTTTTGGCTAAGAGCTCATCGATCTTGTCGTAATCGCCTACGCCTGTAAAGATATCTACTTCCGGAAGCTCTTGAGAAAGTTGTTCTCTATAGCGCTCTGAGAGGCAGCCTGCCATGACCAGAATCGATGCGTCTTTGCGCTGTTCGTGCAGATTGAGCACTGTATTGAGCGACTCCTCTTTAGCCGCGTCAATAAAACCGCAGGTATTGACGATGATCACATCGGCATCGGAAGCATCGGCAGTCATCTCATAGCATTGCAATCGTCCCATCATCACTTCGGTATCGACCAGATTTTTAGTACACCCCAATGAGACAATATGTACTGTATTACGCATGATATTCCTTGTTTTAATGGTGACATTATAGCGTATGCGTTATGCTTGCGTTCATGAAAAAAATATTTGATGTCCTTATCTTGGGTGCCGGAGCCAGCGGACTGATGTGTGCTGCGACACTGCGTCAAAACAGCAGTTTGCGTATCGGTGTTATTGAGGGAAATGCTACGGCCGGAAAAAAGCTTGAGATATCGGGCGGCGGTAAATGTAACATTACAAACATTACTGTAACACCGGAACACTTTGCGGCAGAACCCACTTTTGTCAGCGATGTGTTGGAGCGCTTCGGGAAAGAGGATCTGTTAAATTTTTTACATGTAAATGCCATCACGTTAGAGTTGCGTAAAGGACGTTACTACTTTTGTCGGCACAGTGCCAAAGAGATTACGGCGCTGTTGCTAAGAGATGCTCAAGGTGTCGATTTTTATTACGGGCATCAGATTGAATCGGCAGCGTATGAGTCAGGCTATTACCGTGTTACTACCGATCAGGGTCTGTTTAGCACAAGGCATCTGGTGATTGCAACGGGTGGGGCGAGCTATCGGCAGATTGGTGCTAGCGATATCGGACTGCGGCTGGCAGAAGGGTTTCAAATGCGCTATACCCCTTTTATGCCGGCACTTGTAGGGTTAAGCTTGCAAAAAGAGCAGTTTTGGATGAAAACGTTAAGCGGTATCAGTTGTGCCGTACGTATTCGTGTCGGCAATAAAACGCTTGAAGAGGAGATGCTTTTTACACACAGGGGCATTAGCGGACCGGCGGTGTTAAGTGCATCACTCTACTGGAAAAAAGGGGAGATCTGTATCAACTTTTTACCCCATGACGCGTTACATGTATTTTTAGACTCTAAAAAGTTACTCTCAACAGCACTGCCGCTTTCTAAACGTTTTATGAAAGCGTTTTTAGAACATATCGGCTTAGAAGACAAGCCGTGCAACCGCTTGAGTGTATCGGAACGAAGCATCTTGAAGTGTTTGCAATCGTACTGCTTTGCACCGGCGGGAAACTTTGGATTTTCTAAAGCCGAAGTCAGTAGAGGCGGGATCTCTTTGGATGAACTCGATGCCGCAACATTGATGAGCCGACGGCATCCCAAGCTCTATTGTATCGGTGAAGTCGTTGATGTTACCGGAGAGCTGGGCGGTTACAACTTCCAGTGGGCTTTTAGTTCTGCTGTGGTGTGCGCCCGGCATATTGACGCAATGTCGAGTGTTTCGTATAAAAAAAGTAAACATTAAGGCATGTTGCGATAAAATTGCGAGCTTTTATTCGGATGATTCCGGCTAAAACTAAACAAGTACCTGCCGTAACGTCGGTGTAGTCTCTTTGAAAAAATAGGGAAGGCTATGGGGCAGTACTGAAGCAAACTGACACTATTTCGGCAACAAATGCCTTTAAAAGGACCTATTGATGGTAACTATGAAAGATCTCTTGGAGTGTGGTGTACACTTCGGTCACCAAACGCGTCGTTGGAATCCGAAAATGAAAAAGTATATTTTCGGTGTTCGTAAAAATATCTATATTATTGATTTGCAAAAGACATTGCGCTATTTTCGCAATACCTACCAAATTGTACTTGATGCTGCGGCAGAAGGGCAAACCATTCTTTTCGTCGGTACGAAAAAACAAGCGCGTGCATCGGTAAAAGATGCCGCCGTTAGCTGCGGTATGCCCTATATTGACAACCGTTGGCTGGGGGGCATGTTAACAAACTTTCCGACCATTCAAAAATCAATGCGAAAGCTTGAGATTATTGAAAATATGCAAGAGAGTGGTCAGATTGATCTGTTAACCAAAAAAGAGGCACTCATGATGAGTCGTCAAAAAGAGAAGCTTAACGCCTATTTCGGCGGGATTCGCAATATGAAAAAATTACCGGATATGCTTTTTGTTATTGATGCCGTGAAAGAGCATATTGCCGTAAACGAAGCACGCTGTTTAGGTATTCCCGTAGTAGCGCCGTTAGATACCAACTGTGATCCGGATCTCATTACCTACCCCATTCCGGGAAATGACGATGCCATTCGTTCCATTCAGCTGTTCTGTCGTGAAATGGCAGAGGCGATCAATGAAGGAAAAGCCCTTCGTGACGGTGGTTCCGAAGCAGTTCAAAGCGAAGGCGACGAGCTAACCGAAGCGGTAGAGACAACAAAAGAAGAGGTTGCCGCTGCGTCTGAAGAGGCTCCTGAAGCAGACAAAGTAGTAACGACAGAGGAAGCATAATCATGGCAGTAACAGCAGCAGATGTAAAAAAATTGCGTCAGGCGACGGATGCGCCAATGATGGATTGTAAAAAAGCGTTGACAGAATGCGAGAATGATTTCGACAAAGCCGTAGAGTGGTTACGTGAACGCGGTGTTTCCAAGTCAGCCAAAAAAGCCGATCGTGTTGCGGCCGAAGGTTCTATCGGCCTGAAAATTTCAGCCGATAATCGTCGTGCCGTATTGGTTGAAGTGAACTCTGAAACCGATTTTGTAGCGCAAAACGACGGTTTTAAAGATCTGGTTTCCAAAACCGTAACGCAAGCATTTGAGACCGGATCTGAAACGACGGAGGCATTGCGCGAAACCGAACTTGAAGGCAAAGCATTCAGTGCCTACTTTGATGAAACGGTAGCAAAAATCGGTGAAAAAATCGAAGTGCGTCGCATTGCTGCACTAAGCGGTAATGAACATACTATAGTAAACGGTTACGTACACTCCAATACCCGCATAGGCGTTATTGTTGCCATTGAATGTGATTCGGCAAAGACGGCCGAAGCGATGATTCCGGTTGCCAAACAGGTTGCGATGCATGCGTCGGCTATGAAACCGACAACATTGAGTTACAAAGATTTTGACCCTTCTTATGTTGAAGAAGAGACCAAAGGACGTATTGAGGCAATTAAAACGGAAAACGAAGAGCGCGCTCGTCTTAAAAAACCGCTCATTAATGTACCTCAGTATATTTCACGATGTCAGTTGAGCGATGCGGTATTGGCAGAAGCAGAAGCAAACATTAAAGCGACCCTGAAAGAGCAAGGCAAACCTGAGAAAATCTGGGATAAAATTGTTCCGGGACAGCTGGCGCGCTTTATTGCGGACAATACGACGCTCGACAAAGAGCAGGCGCTGCTCGATCAAGACTATGTACTCGATGACAAAATGACAGTGGCACAAGCTGTTGCCGCAGCGGGAAAAGCTGCCGGCGGTACGGCCGAAGTAGTTGCTTTTGTTCGACTTGAAGTGGGCGAAGGTATTGAGAAAAAAGCCGATGATTTTGCTGCGGAAGTAGCGGCACAGATGGCATAACACTTCTTTTCATGCACCGTTTTTAAGTGCATGAAATATTTTCTACCTTCTCCCTTCTCTTAAATATAATAACTTTATATTATATTGAAAACTTTATTTAACTGACAATCTAATCAAGATATACTATTACATTATTGAATACTTCATACCCATAAAGGAGTGTTATGAAAACGTTTATTTCAGTACTGTTGATTGTAACAGTAATGACAGGATGCAGCGCAATGTATGCCCCTAAAGCATCTGAACCCGAAGTAGCAAAAGTAGTTTTGACCCACAAGTTTCAGTTTCACAATGCCACCGTGAATCTTAGTGAGCTCATTGATGCCGATGGTGCCTACCACACACAAAACGAACTGCAAACAATGCTAAATGACAAACTGAGAAAGCTTTTAGAAGCAAAGGATCTACTCACCGAAGACAGCCGAGCCAATACGTTGGAAATACATGTAAATTACGAGCGGAGATTTGTAGGTGACAAAACCCCGATTCCGTCCAGTGCCTTGGCATATCCCGCGTATGCGTATACCATTGATATTACAGATCATGGCAAACGGCTTACCGGTATGAAACAGGAGAAAAAACAGTTTAAAGGCGGATTGGCAATGAGTAAACAGGTCGTTACCAAATCACTGAATGACAAACGGTATGAACAAACGTTCATAAATGCAGTAGCCAAAGATATTTTTAAAAGCATTGAGTCCTTGCGCTAGCAGGCCTATTCCTGTACTGAAGGATTAAGTGGGGCTTTATTGTTTAGTCTTTTAGGGGCAT
>JALSLA010000019.1 GCA_026988515.1 Helicobacteraceae bacterium
AAAAAAATTTTGAAATTAAGAATTTATTTATATAAATCTACTCTTAAAACTGAAAAAAGTCGCCAAAGTGTCATGGCTATTCACATATACGCCACATTGTGAAAATAACAGTGCTATTACAAAAATAGAAAAATATGCTTCTATTAGGAACGACTAAGAAAAATGTGCTAGTATTGCAATTGAAATAAACACTCTTCCTGGTGTGTTGAGTGTTTATTTTTTTACCGCTTTAATTTTACCCGTTGTGAATGGGTTATGGCTATAGCCATAGCATCAGTAATATCCAATGGCTTAATCTCTTTTTTTATATTCAGTAACCGTTTTACCATAAAAGCCACTTGAGTTTTATCGGCTTTTGCTTTTCCCGTGAGTGCTTTTTTAATCTGCAACGGTGTATATTCCGCAAACGATCCAAACTCTTGTAAAATTTTCAGTGTCATTGCGCCACGAAATTGTGCCAGCTTAATAACGGTTTTGGGATTGTGCGCATAAAACATATCTTCAACAGCAACTTCATCAATAGTGTGCAGTCTGAAAATTTGTTCCAATGCCTCTGCCATTTGAGGAATTTGATATTGCAGTATCTCCGCTTTCATTTTTATTAGACCTGCTTCAACAAGTTCAATATTTCCATGTTGCAATGAGATAATGGCATAACCGCAATTGCGTGTACCCGGATCGATTCCCAATATATTCACTATTCACACCGTGACGAAATTAATTTTACAAGGGATTTTATCATATTATATGCTTTCTTCCACTATAATCACTTGCTTATTCACAGAGAATTCACAGGGAGTTGGTAGGTAATGAATCTAGGCGATAATATCTTAAATTTACTCAAAAAAGAGATTAGTGATATTGAGTATTCTCGTTATATCAAACAGCTCGACTATTCTTCTAAATTATCAAAAGAAGATGATGTCTATTTTATTGCCCCCAATCCGCTTATTATCAGCTGGGTCAAAAATCGTTACCGTGATAAAATTGCCCATCTTTTTGAAATTAAGACCGGTATTAAACCCAATGTCAACATTGTTCTTAAAAGCAAAACAAAAAAAATGACAAAAACTGCCACTAAAGATAAAGCCGTTAGTGAAAAAAACAAGCATTCACTACTCAATATTGCCCATACGTTTGAAAACTTCGTTGAGGGCGGTTCCAATGAGTTTGCCTATGTCGCAGCTAAAAGTGTCAGTGAAAAACCGGGTAAAATCTACAATCCGCTTTTCATTTACGGCGGGGTCGGTTTAGGTAAAACCCATCTGATGCAGGCTATTGGCAATGTACTGCAAAACAGAGGAGAGCATGTCATTTATACTTCGGTCGAACAATTTCTAAACGATTTTACACGCCATCTTCGCAATAATTCTATGGAACGTTTTAAAGACAAATACCGTAAATGTGATTTACTCTTAATCGATGACGTACAGTTTTTAAGTAACAAAAACTCTCTTCAAGAAGAGTTTTTTCACACTTTTGAAGAACTTAAAAATGACGGCAAACAAATTGTTATTACCGCCGACAAACATCCTAAAAAAATAGCCGGTTTGGAAGATCGTCTTAAAAGTCGTTTTGAACACGGTCTGGTTGCCGATATTCAACCTCCGGAACTTGAGACCAAGATTAATATTATTAAAAAGAAATGTGAAATCAACCGCGTCAAACTTGACAATAACGTCATTACCTACATTGCCACTATTATTGAAAATAACGTTCGCGAAATTGAAGGCATTCTTTCCAAGCTTCATGCCTACTCGGAACTTATTCACATGAATATAACCATTGATTTTGCCAAAAATGTTTTAAAAGAGCAGTTACAAGAGAAACGTGATCATATTACCATTGATCTTATTTTAAACCTCATCGCCAAAGAACTCAATATTAAACCCAGTGAAATCAAATCTAAAAGTCGCAGCCGCAATATTGTTTATGCCCGCCGTATTGCCATCTATCTGGCCCGAGAATTTACTCCCCATACGATGCCTCAGTTGGCACAGTTTTTCGGAATGAAAGACCATACTGCTATTAGCCATACCATGCGCAAAATTGAAGAACTTATTAAAAACGATGAAGAGTTTCGACTCAAAATTGAAGAACTTAAAAATAAAATAACTACCTCTTCTTAAAAGATACCTAAAAATAAGATATAATTTGCACAAGTGAATCAGTGTGAATAGTGACATCCATTTTTTTCACACCATCAGCTTCGTATTTTAGGGTGTAATAAGCAGTAATTCACATAATAACAGTGTACTACTGCTATTACTAAAATATTTATATAATATAGGAATTAAAATGAAAATAGCAATTTCGAAATCTATACTAGAAAACATTCTTTTACATGTACAACCTTTTCTAGAGAAAAAAGATACCTCGCAAATTACTTCTCATCTCTATCTCGAAGCTAAAACCGACAGACTCACCGTCAAAGCAACCGATTATGAAATTGGTCTGCATATACAGACACAAAAAGTAGAAATTTCCGAAACAGGTGCGGTAACTGCCAACGGTAAAAAATTGCTTGATATTATTCGCATTTTAAACGATCAGGAAATTGTTTTAGAAACCAAACAAAATATGCTCCATATTCAACAAGGCAGTTCCAATTTTAAACTGCCTACGTTTAACAGTAAAGAGTATCCGCCCTTTCCTGCATATGACAATCATCCTAAAATAACCATTGATTCTCAAACACTCATAGAGTCTTTAAAAAAGATTACACCCGCAACCGATACCAATAATCCGAAGTTTGAACTTAACGGTGCGCTGCTCGATATTTCGCAAGATGCCATTAATTTTGTCTCGACCGATACCCGTCGTCTTGCACTCGTACATGTAAAAAACAGCAATGCCAAAGAGCTGGCTCTTATTGTGCCTAAAAAAGCCATTATTGAGATTCAAAAACTTTTCATTAATGCTATAGAAGTCTATTATGACGATACCCATCTCATGATTAAGTCGGAACAGTATCTTTTTTTCACCAAACTTATTAACGGAAAATTTCCCGACTATTCCCGAATTATTCCTAAAGAACTCTCCAAAAGTCTTCGTATTCCCAAAAGCGATATTATTGGAGCTATCAAACAGATTACAACTATCTCCAATGATATGAAAATGACTTTTCATCACGACCATATTGTTTTTGAAAGCCTTAGTGATGACAATATTGAGGCAAAAACAGAAATTTATTTTGAGACAGGTTTTGAAGAACCTTTTGTCTTAGCCGTTAACAGCCGTTATATTTTAGATTTTCTCTCTCAAACAACAGAAAGTGAATTTACTATCGGTCTTAATGAACCAAATTTACCTTTTGTTTTAAGTGAAAATAATTTTAAAACCATCATTATGCCTATTGTCATTTAACATTCTGTCAAGTTTTACAGAATGTTCCCATTTGCCTGTTAAAATTACATCACAATAAACAAAAAATACACACTTAAACAAAATATTTAGTTATTTTTAGCTAAAATAGAGTCAATTTTCGTATGAACAGTGGAGCAATAATGGAACAACAATATGGTGCAAATAATATTAAGGTCCTAAAAGGGCTTGAAGCAGTTAGAAAACGTCCGGGAATGTATATTGGCGATACCGGTCATCGCGGTCTTCATCATCTGGTTTATGAAGTTATTGACAATTCAATTGATGAAGCAATGGCAGGACATTGTGATACGATTTCAGTAACACTGACAAAAGCCGGCACTGCTATTATTTCCGACAACGGTCGGGGTATTCCAACCGATATGCATCCGACGGAAGGTATTTCGGCTGCTACTGTTGTTCTTACTGTTCTGCATGCCGGAGGTAAATTCGACAAAGATACATACAAAGTTTCCGGCGGACTTCACGGCGTCGGTGTTTCAGTTGTCAATGCACTGAGCGGGCATCTGAAAATGACTATCTATCGTGACGGAAAAATTCATGAACAGACGTTCAAAGAAGGAATACCTCAAGCACCCTTGGAGGTAACAGGAACAACACGTAAAACCGGTACTACTATTGAATTTAATGCAGATCCGTCTATTTTTACCGAAACCATTACCTTTGAGTATGAATATCTTGCCAAACGTTTTAAAGAACTCGCTTACCTGAATCCTCATATTAAAATTATTTTTAAAGACGAGCGCAGCGGTGAGAAAAACACGTACCATTTCGAAGGGGGAATCAGCCAATTTGTCAAAGATTTGAATAAACGTGAAACCATAGTAAAATCATTGGAATTTAATGCTGGAATAGAAGATATTGAGATGGATATTGCTTTTATGTACAATGACTCTTATGAAGAGAAACTATACAGTTTTGTCAATAACATTCGCACCCCAAACGGCGGTACTCATGAAGCCGGATTTCGTGCCGGACTGACCCGCGTTATTTCAAATTACAATATGCAAAACAGCAATGCCAAAGAAAAAGATATTAAAATCAGCGGGGATGATGTCAAAGAAGGACTCATTTGTATTGTTTCCGTGCGTGTTCCTGAACCGCAATTCGAAGGTCAAACCAAAGGAAAATTGGGAAATACTTACGTCAGACCTCTGGTTCAAAAAATAACATATGAAAAACTTTCCAAATACTTTGAAGAAAATCCCATTGAAGCCAAAGCCGTTGTACAAAAAGCACTTTTGGCCGCTAAAGGCAGAGAAGCGGCTAAAAAAGCAAGAGAGTTAACCCGTCGTAAAGATGCCATGACGGTAGGAACATTACCCGGAAAACTTGCCGATTGTCAAAGTAAAGATGCGACGATTTCAGAACTTTACCTCGTCGAAGGGGATTCGGCAGGCGGTTCTGCCAAACAGGGACGCGATCGTGTTTTTCAAGCAATTTTACCGCTGAAAGGTAAAATTTTAAATGTTGAAAAAGCCCGTTTGGACAAAATACTAAAATCGGACGAAATTAAAAATATGATTACGGCAATCGGTTCGGGAATCGGTGATGAGTTTAACGAAGAAAAAATCCGCTATCACAAAATCATTATTATGACCGATGCCGACGTAGACGGTTCACATATTCAGACACTGCTGTTAACCTTCTTTTTCAGATATTTACGACCAATTGTCGAAAGTGGCTTTTTATATTTGGCACAACCACCGCTTTATCGCTATAAAAAAGGAAAAAAAGAGATCTATTTCAAAGATGATTATCAGATGAATAATTTTCTTATTGAAAATGGAATAGAGTCTTTAGAGGTTTCGGGAGTAGGGCACAATGATTTGGTAGAGTATTTCAAGATGGTTGATCACTACAACAACTCGCTCGAAGCATTGGGGCGACGCTATGCGTTGATTGAACTGATTCGCTATTTTGTTGAAAATCCGGATATTATCGGTAAAAATTACGATGCGATGTATGATGAAATAGAATCATTTTTACAGGCCCGCGGCAATAATATTTTAACCAAACATATTAGTGATGAGCGGTTACATCTTTTTGTGCAGACACAAAGCGGCATGGAAGAACTGATTATTGATGACGACCTCTTTTCAGCACCGAATTTTACGGAAGCCAATTACGTTTATCAGAAAATTAAAGAGTGGAATATGCCTTTAGAGGGTGATATTTTAGAACATCTTGAGCATATTAAAGAGTATGCTAAAAAAGGATCGTATATTCAGCGTTACAAAGGTTTGGGAGAGATGAATCCGGAACAGCTTTGGGAGACAACCATGACACCGGAAAACCGCGTACTTTTACGTGTAACCATTGAAGATGCCGAGAGCGCAAGTGATTCGTTTAATCTTTTTATGGGTGATGATGTCGAGCCGCGTCGTAACTATATTGAAACCCATGCCAAAGATGTCAAACATTTAGATATCTAATGTTATTACCTGAAATAAAAGAGAGGGAAGCACAATTTAAACTGGCAATTCGTATGGGATTTCCCATTTTTTTGCTGGCTTCAGTATTGATTTTTTCACTGCTTTCACAATATATGGATGTCATTCCAAGCAGCTTTATTATTATAGTGGTCGGGCTGTTTGCCGTCGCAGTCTATTTTCTCTTTTATCTGATTTACAGAGGGTATGATGAGCGTATTACCGATCCCATCACACATGTTTTTACTCGAGAATACGGTATAGAACTTTTTAAAAAAGAGATACATAAAGAGTCACATTATACATTTGTACTTATCTCTATTAACAACCTTCATGATATTAACGAACAGTACGGTATTAAAAACGGCGATATTGTTTTGTATGAGACAGCTCAGTGGATTGGGCGATTTTTTGAGGAAAAAGGGGTTAAAAACTTTCCTATATGCGTCTTAAAAGGGGGTGACTATCTTATTGGTCTTAAGGGAACTAAAAATGACTATAAGACCATGATGGATATTTTGTGTATGAAAGTCGAGGACTATATTGTCCAAGATATTGAAGTAAATATTACCGGTGCCATTATTGATACCTCATTCAGTGATAATATGGATCATATTATCAACAAACTTATTGAAATATGTACGACCAAGGCTTGCTCCAACAACATGGATCTTCAAGATACACAGACCGATCCCGATCTTCTTGAAACGCGTGTTATAGATGCGTTACGCCACCAACGCTACTCTATTTTGTTTCAGCGTATTGAAGGCGGGGAGAAAAACCTTTGCGAAAGTTCCATTAAGCTTCTTGATGATTTGGGGAAGATCATACACTATAAAAACTACATGGCGGTGATCAGCCGATTACGTTTGAACCGTGAGTTTGACATACTGCAATTTGAAGCGCTTTATCAATGTTTGCAACAGCATGACGAAGGAACGTTTGCCGTAACTATTTCAGCGGCATCTCTGCGACAGCAACCGTTTTTTCACAAAGTACAGACACTGTTATCACATAACAACTTTGCTGAACGCATTATTTTTGTTACCTCTGAAAAAGAGTATTTCGGAAATATCAAACGTTTCAATGAAATTTTACAGTCGTATCGTCGTATGGGTATTCGTATTGCCATTGATCATTTGGGTGCAAACCAGACGACTCTTTTGTATATGAAAGACCTTGATATTGACATGGTTTTATTTGATAATAACTTCTCAAAACGTATCTGTAAAAGAGGTTATAAAGAGATTATTGAAGGCTTGGCGCTAACGGCGCATGCAATGCATCTTAAAACCTGGGTTAAAATGGTTGAAGACAGAGCACAGTATGACGAAGCAAAACGGATGGGAATTGACTATATTCAGGGACATTATATCGGAAAATTTGAAGCGTTTGAGACAATAATACAAAGGAGTAATTGATGAAATACGGGGAAAAAATTCTAAAAGCATTTGATGTAGAAAACGATCTGGAGATTTGGCCCAATGAACATCAACGCAATTACCGTATTAAGATGACTCTTCCGGAATTTAGCTGTCTGTGTCCTCGTAGCGGCTATCCAGATTATGCGACGATCTATTTGGAATATATCCCCAATGAGTGGGTGGTCGAACTTAAGGCAATGAAGCTTTATATTAATTCGTTTCGAGAGCGTCATATTTCTCATGAGAACAGTGCCAATGAGATTTATGAGGTCTTGGAGCGAAAACTTCAACCTAAATATTTAAAGCTTGTTGCCGACTACAATCCCCGGGGTAATGTTCATACCGTTATTGAGATTGACAGCTCAACAATGTCTCTTTAACCAAACTTACCGGTAATGTACTCTTCGGTCAGTTTCTCTTTAGGGGTAACAAAAAGCTCTTCGGTCTCTCCAAGTTCAATGAGTTCACCCAAATACATAAAACCGGTGTAGTCACTTACTCGAGCCGCTTGTTGCATGTTGTGGGTGACAATAATAATAGAGACACGTTCTTTAAGTTCGCTTACAAGCATCTCAATGCCTTGTGTGGAGATAGGATCGAGTGCGGAGGTCGGTTCGTCAAAGAGTAACACTTCAGGTTCAACGGCAATGGCACGTGCTATGCACAGACGTTGCTGTTGTCCTCCGGAAAGACCGTTAGCATCATGTTTGAGACGATCTTTTGCCTCATTCCAGATGGCGGCATCTTTAAGTGCTTTTTCGACGCGGTCGCCGAGTTCGCTTTTATTTTTAATTCCCTGCAGACGCAAACCGTAAGCAACGTTATCAAAAATACTCATGGGAAATGCGGTCGGTTTTTGAAAGATCATACCGATTTTGGTACGCAGTTGTATGAGATCTTCTTTAGCATCTAATATATTGCGACCTTCAAAAAGAACTTCACCCTCATAAGTGTTACCGGGATAGAGATCGTGCATGCGGTTAAATGAGCGTAACAGTGTGGTCTTGCCACAACCTGAAGGGCCAATAAGTGCAGTCACGCAGTTTTTGGCAATGGGCATACTCAGTTTTTTGATATTTGGTGTCTCTGAACTGGCATAAGTAAATTCAAAATTATTTACATGTAAAACTTTTTCTTCCGGAACATCGATAATGGTTGCCATTATTTACCTCGCTTTCGTAATAAAAATAATCGTCCAATAATATTGAGACCTAAAATGAACATGGAGAGAATAAATGCTGCTGCCCAACCCAGACGTTGCCAGTCTTCGTAGGGACTGGTTGCATAGTTATACATGGTTACCGTTAGTGATGCCATCGCTTCGCTCATATCGGTATTCATAAAGTTGTCGTTAAATGAGGTAAAAAGTAAGGGAGCGGTCTCTCCGGCAACACGGGCTATGCCGAGTAAAATACCGGTTAATACGCCTGCCTTGGCACCCCGATAGACTACTTGAATAATAACTTTGTATTTGGGAGCACCTAAGGCAAAAGCTGCTTCCCGCAGTGTTGAAGGTACTAGCTGCAGCATGTCGTCGGTTGTGCGTAAAATAATGGGAATCATAATAATTGCCAACGCCGCTGCGCCGGCATAACCGCTGAAATGTCCCATGGGAATAACAATAATGGCATATACAAAAGCACCAATTACAATACTGGGTGCACTCATCATAATGTCGGAGATATCACGAATGGTCTCTGCGAGTTTGGAACCTTGACCATACTCGCTAAGGTATGTACCGGCCATTACTCCTAAAGGTACACCTATTGCCGTTGCATAGAGCACAATGAGCAGTTGGCCGACTAAGGCATGTTTTAAACCGCTTTGCTCATACCCCGGAGGAGCCCCTTCATTGATGAATATAGCTAAATTGAGTGCTTCAATACCGTTAAAAACCAATACCCCTAAAATCCAAAATAAAAAGCCCAGTCCAATAAATGCAGAGATCGTAGAGAGGGTCATGATTATATTGTTCATTATAATACGTTTGTTTCTATATGTCATCTACAGACTCCTTTTACGACGTAAAAAGTAAAATTTCGCAATGGAGATAATGGTAAAACTGATGACGAGTAAAATAAGCGACAGCTCAAAAAGACTTGAAAAGTACAAATCGGTATCGGCTTCGGTGAATTCATTGGCAAGCGTGACGGGAATGGAAGTGGCCGGAGCCGTCAAGTCGGTAGAAATTTTATGAACATTACCCATTACAAATGTCACGGCCATGGTTTCACCGATGGCGCGTCCCAAAGCCAAAATAAGCGAGCCGATAATTCCGGCTTTGGCATAGGGAACGATAATATCTTTGACCACGTCCCATTTGGTGGCTCCCAAAGCATAAGCAGACTCTTTTAAGATATCGGGGGTGGTGTCCATGGCATCGCGAGTTACTGCCGCCATAAAGGGTAAAATCATAATGGCTAAAACAATGCCGGCGGTGAGCATGCCGATACCCAGGCCGCCGAAGAGATCGCGAATAATGGGAACAAAGTAGAAGAGTCCCCACATGCCGTACACTACCGAGGGAATAGCGGCAAGCAGCTCAATAGAGACACCGACGGGAGCCTTAAGTCGATGGTGGGCAATTTCACTTAAAAAAATGGCTACACCAATGGCAATGGGAACGGCAAGCAGCATGGCTAAAAATGTAGAGATAACCGAACCGGTAATGGCAGGTAACGCTCCGAATTTTTCAAGATTGGGTGCCCATTTGGTCTCGGTTAAAAAGTCAAATCCAAAGGCATTGATAGATTCCATAGAGTGTTGCAACAACACGGTAAAAATCCATGCTACAATCAGTAAGACCAAAAGAGCTATGATTTTTGTTGAGAGGGCAAATACTTTATCAATAACGACGCTCACAATGACACTCCTTCAAAAGACCAGAATTTTAGAGCAGTTTCATTACGGTTCGGTTACTAAAAAATGAACAGTTGTTCATAGATGCTTTTGTTGCCGTTTATTGTGGGGCAAAAGGGTGGTAGAAGGTGCGCTTACGGGCGTATGATAATGGTGTCGTATTGTTTTGGGAATACGCCTTCCTTTAACACACAGAATGTCTTTGACCATAACCGTTGCAACATATTCGGGGTCAAATTTACATGTAGATGTGAGATACTCAAAGAGCAGCGTGCTTAAACGTTCCAGAGAAATTTTCCAGGTTGATTGCGTTTGGGAGTAGATCCATTCACTTAACGCATAGAAGCCGTCAAAAACGGTGGTGTCGGTGTGAATCAGAGGGAAGGTGTTTTTAAAGTTTTGGCTATTGTAGATAAGATCCCAAAAGCGTGCAAAACGTTTCATCTTTTGAATCTCTTTAAAAGAGAGTCGGTCATTTTGTAAAATATCGTAAGGCGGTGTGTCGGAATAGATCATGCCGTACTGTGCATCATGACGTCCCATTACCGTACCGCTGAGTTTTTTTAATATACCAATTTGGATTTCAGAGTCTGTGAGTGCGCAGAGCACATTGAGATTGTTTCCAAATCCTGCCAAGCTTTCACCCGGAAGTCCTACAATAAGATCCAGATGCATATGTGCTTTGGTCTTATGGTGTAAAAAACCGATGTTCTGTTTAATCTTTTCAAGCCTTAACGGACGACCAATCGTGTTTGCAATAGCGGGATCGAGCGTCTGTATGCCAATTTCAAGCTGTAACGAACCCGCAGGAAAACGTGAAATTTTCTCTTTGATAGTGTCGGGAAAATGGTCAGGAATAACTTCAAAATGAACAAAATAGGGCGGTTCTTTGCTCAGGAAAAAATCAAGAAACCGGTTCGCAATATGCACATTCAGATTGAACGTTCGGTCAATGAATTTAAAGTTTCTCACGCCGCGATTCCAAAGCGTTTCAAACGCTTCTAGTAACTTGTTTGTATCAAAATTACGTACTTTTTCATCTATAGAAGAGAGGCAAAACTCACATGAAAAGGGACAACCTCTTGATGCCTCAACATAGATATAACGGTTCGTGATGTCGTTTTGGTTATAAAACGCATAGGGGAGTGTGAGACGTGAAAGTTCAACCTGTGAGGGCTTAACAATTCTCGATGGGATAACCCCATCGGCTAACAATGTTTTACATGTTGCATAAAACGCTACGTCGCCTTCACCTTGAATAATGACATCGGCACGGTCAAAATTGACGCGAAAAGGCTCGTAACTCACCTCGGGACCGCCCAAAATAACAGTGACGTGAGGCGCAACTTTTTTTAAAATCTCCAGAAGGGCATGAACCTGCGTCGCATTCCAGATATAGACGCCGATACCGATGATTTTCGGTTGCCGATCCAAGAGTGCTTCGGCAATAGTTTGAAGGGATTCGTTAATGGTAAACTCTAAAATACATGTAGAAGATTGGAGCTCATTCATATTGGCATACAGGTAGCGTAGCGCTAAAGAGCTGTGGGTGTAGCGTGAATTTAATGTTGTCAGAATAATCGTTTTCATCAAACGATTATTGACATTTTGGGCAAATTCCTGACACAATTAATGAGGTGTCATCAATCGTATAGCCATTATCGTCGGCAATTGTATGCGCGACTCGGGCAATATCAAAATGGATATCTTTAAATTCGCCACACACATGACAGACAAGATGCGCATGCGGTGTTTTTGAAATTTCATAGCGCGCCTTGATATCAGGTGCTTTGACCTCTTTAATGAGCGAGGTCTCAAGCATGGCGTTAATGTTTTTATACAGTGTTGCCAAGGAGATGGAGGAGAACTGTTTTTTGATGGATGCAAACAGCTCTTCAATACTAATATGTCCGGCTTCGTGCATCAACTGCAAGATGCCCAGACGCTGCGGTGTTATTTTTAAGTTATTCTCTTTAAGTAGTAATTCGTAATTCATGTTGGAATTATAACACTTTTATAAGAGAAGTTAATTATATGAAAATATTAGTTAAAAGATAATAATTTTCTTTTAAGTTTTAAAGACTATAATTTCATATCATTTAAGTTAGTTGGACTTAAGTATTAAAAACAAAATTCAATTAAGGGGAAAAATATGAAAGTTATTGCATTAAGTGCATTGGCAACAGTAACATTGATGGCATCGCCATTGGTAGAGAGTGCGAAACAAGCAGGTTTGGTTGCAATTCCGGATTCGGAATCGGCACTGTTAAAGATGATTGACAATCCAAATAATCCGATTACGGCAAAAAAAGTGGAGTTGGGTAAAAAACTCTATTTCGATCCGCGACTCTCAAAAAGCGGTATTATCAGCTGTAATACCTGTCACAATTTAGCTGAGGGCGGTGATGACGGTGTTCCTGCGGCAATCGGTCACAACTGGGCAATGAATCCGCACCACCTCAACTCACCGACGGTATATAACTCGGTATTTTTTGAATCGCAGTTTTGGGACGGACGTGATCCGGATTTAGAAAAACAGGCACAAGGACCGATTCAGGCACATCCGGAGATGGCGGCGACTAAAGAGCATGTTGAAAAAACCGTGAACTCAATGCCGGAGTATGTGATGGAGTTCAAAAAAGCATACGGCAAAGATGTTACGGTAGATTTCAAAACCATTACCGAAACCATTGCGACTTTTGAGCGAACATTGACAACACCGTCACGATTTGATGACTTTTTAAACGGCTGTCCGAGTGCATTGAACAAAGCGGAACAAGAGGGGTTGAAGACTTTTATTGACAAAGGATGTGCAACCTGTCACACCGGAGTTGCGCTTGGCGGTTCCATGCAGGCATTTGAGATTACGGCAAAATACAAACATGCCGGTTTGGGTGACTTTAAAGGAAACAAAGACGGTCTGGTTAAAGTACCGACATTGCGTAACATTACGCAAACGGCACCGTACTATCACAACGGCGGTATCTGGAGCTTGAAAGAGGCGATTGATGAGATGGGGCGAACACAGTTGGGTATTAAGTTAAGCGACAAAGAGATTGCCTCTATTGAGACGTTTCTTAAAACACTTGACGGCAGAAAAGCTGAATTGGTATATCCGCAACTTCCGGCTTCTACAGAAACAACTCCTAAGCCAAACGCCAATTAACTGCTGGGCTCTTTCGAGAGCTTATCGGCAGCGCTTGGCCAAAAAAGCGTTAAGCTGATTGGCAAAAGCATGAGCATCTTTCGGTGAAAAGGGCTTTGGTCCTTTTGTTATGTCACCACATTCACGAATGGACTCCATGAGATTACGCATTGCCAAATAGTGCTTGATATTATCGGCACTGAAACGTTGACCGCGATGATCGATGGCATGTGCTTTTTTGGTAACGATACTATCAGCCAGGGGAATGTCAGCGGTGATGACGAGATCCCCTTCTTGAACCGATTCGGCAATAGCGGCATCAGCAACATCGGCACCTTGTGCAACTATAGTATAGGTTATATATTTAGATGTTCCCAGAGATATTTTTTTATTTGAGACGACAAAGGTTTCAATACGAAGTCGTTCAATGGCGCGCAACAGAATGGGTTTGAGCAGATTGGGAAAGGCATCGCCATCAATAAAGAGTCGCACGAATGCGCTCTATTTTGTAATGGTTACGACGATTGCACCGCGAAGGTCACTCATTTTGTATCCGGTTGCTTTATCGTTGGGATAGCTTGACTTTATAAAGTTGGCGAGTTTGGTATTGTTAGTGATATCACCGTGACATTTGAGACAGACACCTTTGTTAATACGTAGCGGTTTGTAATATTTTGCCGTGGCACTGTCGACACGTTCTACTACATATTGTGGCAATATAACATGATTGTTTTGTAACTGTTGCAGTGCTTCTAAAATGGCTTTTTCCGAACCTTGTGCCGCATTGGCGGGATTGCGCTCATTCAGACTGATGCGCTTGACACTAATGTCCTTGCCGTATTTGGTGCTGACGTTATCGGTAAGGGGAAAGGCTTTAGCAGAGCAAAATTTTGCTGCACCCAAGGGTCCTTCACTTTGAAGATGTTGTTTGAGATTTTTTCCAAGGGTTTGGATGAGGCTCGTTGCGACCTCATTACCCGTTTTGACGATGCTGTCATACTCCTCTTGCGGGGTCGTATAGGGGTTGGCAAGCAGTGATGTACCCAGTAGTGCGAGGGCGCTTAGGTAAGGTAATGTTTTCATGCGATTTCCTTTATGAATTTCAGATAACTAATAATACTACATTATACTTATAATAAATTTGATGTAAATAATTATCTTTTTATGTAAGTTTGCAACCATGCAATCGCTTCCGATTTACATGTAAATTCTTGTCGTAGTTGCGCATTGTAGGCATCATTCAATAGGGTTTTAAAGCTTTTGGAAGGCTGAAGCCCCTGTGCAATAAGATCACGACCTTGAAGCAGTGGCTTGGGCGGATGATAAAATACATGTAAGGCCTGTGCCTTCTCGGCCAGCCATATTCCGGCTTCGAAGCGGTAGTGGTCCGTATGGCGGTGACATTTTCTCGCTATGGCTTCGGCAACGGGGAGCAGGTCGGCAATGCAGACGTTGACAGAGAGCTTTAAAATTTCGGCTGAACCCGATTGCGCATCATACATCCGTTGCGGGTAGCGATTGTAACGCACCAGCGTACTAACGGCATCAATGAGTGCAGGATGCTGTGTCAGTCGGTGAAGAAAGGTTTTGCCCTCATGGGGCATTTTATGACAGAGAATGGCGAGCATGGCAACAAGATCTTTTGTGGCATCACCACGTCGCATTGATGCCATGGTATCTAAAGTCAGCAGTGTATGATCAAAAAGATTCTTTTGTGAACGGCAGGTTTGCGATGCCATCGCATCAAGCTCGTCAAAATAGCGTAAGGCACCGAATGCTTTGAGCAGACGTATTCCTTCGGAGGGTTTGTCGGCATTGAGCAGCAATTTACGAAACTCTTCAAAAATACGCTCTTTTGGTAACGTTTGCAGTTCACCGGAGGCCACTATGGTACGGCAGAGTCGGTGGAGTGAGTCGCTAATGTGCAGATTAAAACGTGCCGCAAACTGCATGGCACGATAGAGTCGCAGGGGGTCTTCAACAAACGTGTTTGCATCCACTTCACGCAAGAGCCCGTTTTTCAGGTCATCTTGCCCGCCGTAAGGGTCCAGCAGTGTGTCAGTTACGGTATTATAGCCTATGGCGTTGATGGTAAAGTCTCGTCGACGTGCCGCGGCGCTAAAGTCGAGTTGCTGTGCCGTATTGACACGAAAGCCTTTGTGGCCGGGGGCTATTTTAGATTCGGTACGCGGCAGGGAAATATCTAAAGAGAGTTCGTCTATGCGCATTTTCAACACACCAAAACTGCGCCCGACTTCATGAACGGTTCCAAACGTATTGAGAACGGTTTTGAGTGTTTCTATGTTGTTAGTCCCGTAGACTTCAATATCGATATCTTTGGAATATACATGCAGTAGGGTATCGCGTACGTATCCGCCGACGATAACCGGAGTCATCTTCTTGGCTATCAGTGCGTCGAGCAGCGGCATGAGCGTTAGCGGTAGGGCAATGAGCATTTAAGATGCTTTGAATTTTTTAATGCTGAAGCTAAATGTTGAGCCTTCATGCAGACGGCTTTTAACGACAAGCGAGCTGTTATGAAGCTTTAAAATGTAGCTGACAATGGCCAGACCGATACCCATGGAGTTATCCCAGCTGTTTTTATGGACGCGGTAAAATTTTGAGCTAATCTTTTCGATCTCTTCAGCTTCAATGCCAATGCCGAAATCTTCGACCACAACGTCATTATCAGTTAAACTCAGACGAACATCCTCTTCGGAGTATTTAAGCGCATTGTCAATAAGATTGACGACAACAAGCTCTATCATGGTTTTGTCGGCAAACACCCTGCGAGAGGTTCCCGTATAGATAACGGTACGGTTTTTATAACTTTTGGACATGTTGCTTGCAATCTCTTCAAGCAGCTCGCTAAGATCAAAATGGGTCGGTTTGATGCTTAAATCGTTATGCTCCAACTTGACCGACAGGCTCAACCGATCAAGCATACTGCTGATTTTGTGACTGTTAGAGAGGATTTTTTGTAAAAATTTTGTGCGTATTTGCGCATTGATTTCCGGATCGTCATGCAGGGTTTCGGCATAGCCCATAATGGAAGCAATCGGATTTTTGAATTCATGCGAGATAGCCGAGAGTATGTCGTTACGCTGTTTGTTAACCAAACGCAGTTTTGCCGTATATTTGCGTTTTTGTTTCTCGCGAGATGCCAATTTTTTAACAAGATTTTTTAGCAGTAAAGAGATCTGTAAAAATTCGTTAAAGTAGCGGGTTTTTACCACGGCTTTGTAATTTTTGTTGGAGATGGCATCAAGATATTGGGTGATTTGCATGATATCGTAACGGATGCGCTTGCTCATTTTTAACGAGACAACAATGGCAATAAGGGTCATGAGGGCAAAGATAATGAGCAGGTTGCGCCAGAGTGCATAAAAATTATGCATGATGCGCTCCAGACTGATGGACAGACGCAGGTAGATCGGATGCTGCTGCCAGATGATACGTTTGGAAACATATAGAAAATCGGTTTTTAGAGTTTTCGAGTAACGGGTACTCATACCGAATGTTTGGGAGTTTGATGCTATCACTTCAGCGCGGTGAGCATGGTTTTCCATATGTTGTTTGTCCGTATTACTCTCGGCTATAACATTGCCGTTTGTATCAATAACGGTAATACGTAAGCCCGTGGCACGGTGCGCCTTTTTGACATACGTATCGAGACTCTCAACGGTATTGAGTTCCAATGCAATAAGGGCAATAGAGCTTTTGAGATGATCTTCATAATACTCAATAACTATATCTTTAAGGGTAATATAACTTGCCAACGAGGCTAAAAAGAGCGTGCCTAAGAAGAGACCGAGAAACTTAATAATAAAGACATGGTGAATGTTTAGCACAAGGTGTATCCGACACCTCGAACCGTTTTAATGTACTCTTTCTCTTTGTCGGGGTCAATTTTTTCTTTGAGGCGGTTAATGGCAACGTTGACCGTGCGATCTTGATAGATGCCATCATTGCCCCAGACATGCTCAAGAAGATAATCACGATCGAGTACGACGTTATGATTGTTCATGAGGGTATGAAGCAGGTCAAATTCGAGTTTGGTCAACTCTACTTCCTGTTCTGCAACATGTAAAGTATGGGCATTAAGATTGAGCTTCATGTCGCGATGTTCCAAAATACCGTGGGACGCTTCGTGGCGTGTACGGCGTAAAACGGCTTTGATACGTAGAATCAGCTCTTTCATATTGAACGGTTTGGTAACATAGTCGTCACCGCCACGTTTGAATCCCTCTTCAATATCGTTGTCACGATTTTTGGCGCTCAGGTAGATTACAGGGAGGTCAAAGCCTTTTGCACGAATCGAGGCAACAAACTCGCTCCCCTCTACTCCGGGAAGATTGCGATCCATAATAAGCAGATCAACCGACTCCTCTTCGAGTGCCTGTTCGACATTTTTGGTATGCATAAAACCGAGGGTTTCAAAGCCTTCTTTAGCGAGGTTATACTCGATGAGCTCTAAAAGATCCTCTTCATCTTCGACAATAAGTATGAGTGTTTGCATCACATTCCTCTGTTTAGTAGACGTTGATGCTCCCGCCCTCTTTGGCATAGAGCATTAAATTGGCGATATTGACCGAACGATCGCATGAACGTTCGAGTTTTCGTAAGGTTCCCAGCACTTTGACATATTCAATAGAGAGCTCTTTTTCACCAATAATGAGATTCATAATCTCTTTCTCCAAAATAGCGAAAAGGTCATCGTTTTTACTCTCTTCGACCATTACTTTACGGTAATACTCGTCAATATTGCATATTGTAAACTCTTTAAAGCATTGCAAAAGATATTGTAACGCATTTATAGTACTTTTGTGTAGCTGTACAATAGTATTGTTTAGCGGTGTAAGGTGGCATTCACTTTCACAATGTTCCTTCATGCGGCGTGCATACTTTTTCACCCCGTCACCGATACGGACAATTTCATTGGTCATTTTAAGGTAGGAGACAAGCATACGAAGCTCGTTGGCTTCAGGACCAAAAAGGGCAAAGGTTTTAATAATTTCGTTGTCAATCGCGTTAGCATCACTTTGAATGGTTTTGAGTTGGGACTTTACGAGATCATATTCATCACTTTTATCGTGAATAAAGGCATCGAGTGTAAGCTGGTTGGAGACAATAATTTTTTCTAAAAGGGCGGTGATCATCTCTTGGATTTCGGTAATTTTATTTTCGTAACGTTTTAACACGTTCATCTCCTTGCTAACATAAATAAATAATATCTGAAAGAGTATAGGATTATGGTAACAGAAAGGTTACAAGCTGTATTGCCGATTGTAATCAAACGGTTATCTTGCTTCTTTACAATGTCACCATCTTAAACGAAATGAGGAGAGATATTATGATAAAACGTATTGTTTCAGCGGCATTGATTGCAGCCGTTACGGTTACGGCATCGATTGCCGCCGATAAGATTAGCGGAGCGGGAGCATCGTTTCCGGCACCACTCTATTATGATTGGGCATATAACTATCAAAAAGATACGAAAAGCCGAGTGAATTATCAGTCGATCGGTTCAGGCGGCGGTATTAAACAGATAAGCAACCGTATTGTTGATTTTGGAGCATCGGATAAACCGTTGAAAACAAAAGAGTTAATGAAGAAGAAGTTACTGCAGTTTCCTACGGTTATCGGATCCATTGTAGTTGCCCATAATATCCCGGGTATTGCCGATGAAAAACTCAAGTTGAAAAACAGCGTGGTTGCCGATATTTTTTCGGGTAAAATCACCAAATGGAATGATCCGGCTATTCAGGCAGATAATGCAAAACTGACACTGCCCGATGAAAAAATCATTGTAGTGCGTCGCTCTGACGGTTCAGGGACAACCTATAACTTTACATACTATTTAAGCAAAAGCTCCGATAACTGGAGAAATCATTTCGGTACGGGTAAAGCGATTGACTGGGCCGTTGGAATCGGCGGCAAAGGGAACGAGGGAGTAGCCAATTTACTCAAGCAGACACCGTATGCCATCGGTTATATTGAGACAGCTTATAAAGAAAAGAGCAAACTCGCGGCTGCAACGCTTCAGAGTGCAAGCGGAAAATGGGTCAGTGCCCGTGAAGAGAATTTTAAAGCAGCAGCAAAATATGCGTCTTGGACGAAAGAAGATAATTTCTATGCCATGCTGGCACTGCAGCCGGGTGATACATCGTATCCGATTGTAGCGGCAACGTTTATTTTGCTTCCGAAAGAGCATGTTGCAATGAATAAAAAAGTTATTGCTTTCTTTGACTATGCTTTTAAAAACGGTGACGCATCCGCGAAAAAGTTAGGATATATTCCCCTTCCTGAGGAGACAAAAGCAATGATTCGCGAGTATTGGAGTATGCACATTAAATAGCCTTAGGCTATAATGGCGGTATGAGTTTTACCGCCTTTCCCCAAGCAAGCCTCGATTTTCTGGCGCGTATTCGTCGCAACAATACGAAAGAGTGGTTTGAAGCCCACCGAGAAGAGTATGAAAAACTTATACTGACCCCCTCCCGCTCCTGTGTGGTGGAGCTCGGTGAGCATCTTCAAGCCTTGGTGCCGACAATTAACGCTACCCCCAAAGTTAACGGATCGCTCTTTCGTATCTACCGCGATCTACGTTTTTCCAAAGATAAAACCCCTATTAAGAGTCGGATCGGATTGATCTTTTGGCAAGGTCGCGGAAGACGGATGCAAAGCAGTGCTTTTTATCTGCATTTTTCACCCGATGAACTGTTTGTTGCCGCCGGCATACGCAAATTTTCGACACAGATGCTGACATGTTATAGAGAGTACATCAACACGGCACGGCATCGTGAAGAGCTGCACAGCATTTTAGAAACAATGCGCACAGAGGGGTTGACGATACCGCCACCCAAATACAAACGACTTCCCCGTAGCTTTGATACGAGCTTGAGTGAAGAGCTGCTCACCCGCTATGACAGCATGTATGTCAGTAGTGTTTTTCCGTCTGAAATGATCCACTCTCAAGAGTTCATTCCCAGAGTGTTTGCAAGCTATGCGGCCATGTTGCCGTTACAGCAGTGGGTCTATGAGATGACGATGACGTGTGAGTCATGATTTTACATGTAACCGGTTCTTTTAAGAGATGCTGTTACTTCTCTTGGCTATGATTTCAAAAATTTTTAATAAAAGAGCATGACGATATGAAAACAATGACACCGATACGACTGATACTGTACGTCTCCATATTTTTAGTACTGTTTGACAATGTCTCGTTTTTTACGAATGTTATTAAAGCTTACTATCCGATAGGTGCCGATAATATACTGCCGCTATTGTCTGTTGTCATGATGCTAACCCTGTTTATTGCGCTGCTTTTTACGCTGGTGAGTTCGCGTTATACGACCAAGCCACTGCTCATTGGTATATTGCTCATTTCGTCATTGGCAAACTATTTTATGAATACCTATCAGGTAGTGATTGACGACAGTATGATCCAAAATATTGTCGAAACCAACCTGGATGAGTCCATGGAGCTTTTTGATATCAGGATGTTGTTTTACTTTCTGTTGCTGGGGATACTGCCCTCGTATGTTGTCTATAAGACGCCGCTTATATACGGGACATGGCGCAGCGCGCTACTGCAACGCCTTAAAGCCGTTTTGATCCTTGTTGTATTGATTGTGTTAATCTTTTTTAGTTTCAGCAGGTTTTATACTTCGTTTTTTAGAGAGCACAAGCCGTTGCGATTTTATACCAATCCGACATACTACATTTACAGTTTGGGTAAATATATCGGCAATACATTTCGGATTCAAGAAGTGTTGCAGCCATTAGGGCGTGATGCGACTGTGATGCCCAATGATAACGGACGCAAAAAACTGCTCATCATTGTTGTAGGAGAAGCGGCCCGTGCAGATCGTTTCGCGTTAAACGGATATGCACGCGCCACGAACCCGTTGCTTGAGAAAGAGGAGGGTATTGTTAATTTTACGAACCTCTATTCGTGCGGCACATCGACCGGAATTTCAGTACCGTGCATGTTTTCTGTGTATGAGAAAGATGATTTTTCAGTTAAAAAGGGACGCGCTATTGAAAATGTCTTGGATGTGCTACAGCATACCGGTGCGGTTGACCTGCTCTGGCGCGATAACAATTTCAACTCAAAAGGGGTGGCGGATCGTATTGTGTACGAAGATTATAAAAACGCCGAAAATAATACGATATGCGATAGCGTTGAATGTCGTGACGAAGGCATGCTGGTCGGACTGAAAGGATATATTGACGAGCGTCCCGAAAAAGATGTGGTTATTATACTGCATCAAATGGGCAACCATGGGCCGGCATATTACAAACGATATCCGAAATCTTTTGAGATATTCACCCCCGTATGTCAAACCAATCAGCTTGAAGCATGTACACAAGAAGAGATCTCCAATGCTTACGATAATGCCATGATTTACACTGATTATTTTCTCTCCCAAACCATTGCACTGCTAAAGCAGTATGATACACAGCGTGATACAAGTATGATCTATATGAGCGATCATGGAGAGTCGCTTGGAGAAAACGGACTTTACCTGCACGGACTTCCTTATTTTATGGCACCCGACACCCAGACGCATATTGCAGGGTTTATGTGGTTTGGCGGTATGAATCCTAAAAAAACGCATGTTTTGGCACGTCGTAACGATGCCCTGTCTCACGATAATTTGTTCCATACCATACTCGGAGTGATGGATGTCAATACCTCGGTATACGACGCCTCTTTAGATATTACCCGACCTTAAAAGTATCTGTAACCGAAATGTAATGAAGATATTTTACACTGCTGCTTATCAAAACTTAGGAGAGATTTTTACATGAAAAACGTAGCACTTTCTGCATTAGCAGCATTGGTGATAGCCCCATCCCTTTTTGCAGGGTATGCCGAAGCGACAAACCTCTATACGGACACGACGACCGGACAGGTTTTTACCACACCCGGAGAGAACCGTGTTGCAATGAAAACGAGCGATACGCCGGTATTTTCTAAAGCAAGCAGTTTAAAGTTTAGCGGGGTGCATTATCTAGGATTTGTCAGTTCAAATCCCGATAAAAGTGACAGCAGTACTTATTTTGAGACCCGTCGTAACTATTTTCAAGTCAAAGCGTATCTGTTTGACGATCCTAAAAGTTATTTGCGTACCACTTTCGATACCCATCAAGATGAAACGGGCGACTGGAAAGTACGCCTGAAGTATGCGTATCTTTTTTTAAATAATGTCCTGCCGTATACCGGAGTAGAGTTTGGTCAGGTGCACCGTCCATGGATTGATTATGAAGAGCATCAAGCATGGTTTATGCGCTCAATCAGCAAAGTATTTGTTGAGGCGAGTGAGGCGTCACACCTAACCAATTCGGCAGATTTGGGGGTTAATTTTAAGACAAAAACAGCGTATTTCACCTCAGAACTCGGCCTGTTTAACGGTGAAGGCTACCACGGCGATGAGAGCGGTGCCGGGAATTCATTAGAGTGGCGTTTAACCGCGGCTGTCATGGGTAACGGAGAGAAGAAGCGCAAACCGCTTAAAGACACCTATTTCGATGCATCATTTTTTGGTCAGTACAATATGGACAACAGTAAAAATGAAGATCAGACCTATACCTTTTACGGACTGCATGCGGTCTATAATATGCCGTCACTTTTAGTAAGCGCACAATATGTCACGGCAGACAATGACAATGATATTAGCGATACCAGTCAATATAATGGCAGCGGTTTTTCTATTAACGGGAGCTACCGTTTCGGTGATCATAAAGAGTACTCTGTTTTAGGACGCTATGATAACTGGACAGCGGAAAAGACAATTTCCGGTGAAGAGTATGAGACCAATAATTATATTTACGGTATTGCATGGCAGCAGAACAAAAATGTCAAATGGCTGCTCTCGGGTCAAACGTATGATCCAAAAGATGCCAAAAGCTACAAAGGCAAAGATGCCGAAAAACGTACCGATATCCTAGTGACCGCTGAGGTTCACTGGTAAGAGAGGAGTGCCTTTTCGGCACTGCTGCAATATAAAAGCTTAATTTTTTTCTTCAATAAAATCCTTTTTGCTACTGCTAAGAAACATATTTTTACTCATAAAACAGTGTCCGAAAAATTCTCAAACCGATGGATGAATGTATAATTTTTAATAATTTAACAATAAAGTTAAAACATTATGCTAGAATCAACAATAATACTTAAATCTTATAAAGGATTTGGAATGAAGATGTTGATTTTAGGTTTATCATTAATGATAACACTCTATTCAAACAGCGCCATGGCTGACAGCGCCAATGGAAAAATTATTTTTGAGGCAAAAGGGTGTGTCATGTGCCACCAAAAAGATATGGATACGGTCGGTCCTTCGTTGCGCACCATTGCTATTGGCTACTCGGGCAAAGAGAGTACGCTGGTCGCGTATCTTAAGGGGCAGGGTGCACCGATTATTGATCCTTCGCGCGCATCGGTAATGGCACCGCAGTTGGTTAAAATACGCATGCTCTTTGAAGATGAGTTTCGCGATTTGGCAGAGTATATTGTGGCATCGGCAGATCGTCCGGTCTACTAGTGAGGATTTTGTTGTATCATGAAAAAAATATTAATTGCAAAGGTAAGCAGTAATGAAACGTCGTTTTTTTTATATATTTAGTACATTGTTGGTGTTGCATACGGGATTGTTTGCAGCTGAAACAGAAAAAGCAGCATCGAAAGAGAGCGCTCTGACTGAAGATGAAAAATTTTACGGAACGGAATTGCGTTCGAGTAAAAAAGTGGTGCATCCTCCGTATGAATGGGGTGACTGTACGGTTTGCCATACCGATGCCAAAGGCGAGGGCGGGTTGGTGCAAGATCCGCCGGAGTTGTGTTATATGTGCCATGAGCCCAAAGACAGCAAAAAGTTTATTCACGGTCCGGTTGCCGCAGGCGCCTGTACTGCGTGTCACAACCCTCATGAGTCAGAAAACTCAAAATTGCTGGTAGCATCGAGTATTAATGAGCTTTGTACATCGTGTCACCAAGCCAAAGGGGAGTTTTTGCATACAACGACACACATTCATCCTCCGGTACAAGACAAGTGTACCAACTGTCATGATCCGCATACCGAAGATCACCTTTACCAGCTTAAAGCCGACCGTTTTATGGATCTTTGTGTGATGTGTCATGTTGACAAAGAGGTGTGGACACGTGAAGTCAGCGTGAAACACGGTGCATTGAATCGTCCGCGTAAATGTTTGGAGTGTCATGATCCACACGGTTCGGAAAATCCGAAATTTCTTATTAAAGAGACCTCTAAAGAGCTCTGTCTAACCTGTCACAATCAACGGCTTGTTACCGATGAAGACGGCTACAAACTGACTAATATGGCAAAGCATCTCGAAGAGAATCCCGATTGGCACGGTCCGATTTTATGGGGTGATTGTGCAGCGTGCCATAATCCGCACGGCTCTAACAATTTGCGTATGCTCAAAAAACCGTTCCCGAAAAAATTCTATGATAAGTTTGATAAAGATCACTATATCTGTTTTGAGTGTCATGAGCCTGAAAAAATTCAAGATGAGTTTACCACGACGGCAACGAACTTTAGAAACGGCGATAAAAACATGCACTTTGTACATGTAAATGGGAAGAAAGGGCGTACGTGTCGTGCTTGTCACGATTTTCACGGAACCAAAGAGTACCCGCATCACTTGCGTAAAAAGACGAGTTTCGGTAAAATCAACTTTCCAATCCGTTATATTGAAACAGATACCGGCGGATCATGTGCACCGGCATGTCATGCGCGGCGTTATTATGATAGAGAAACACCAAAGGTGAATTTAAAATAAGTTGAAAACGATGCGTTTATTATCTCTAATGCTTTTGTCAGTTGCCGTGCTTTTCGGTAAAGCAGAAGACGTAAATCATTCCGCAACGTCTTTTGATATTGTTGAGCCGATCAATAAGGCTCTTTATACCGGAGAGCGGGCGACATTCGTGATAAAAGTGTTGTCAAAAGAGATTGACAGGCTTGTCATTGTGCAAGATGAAGGAACCACTGAAGAAATCAAGGTGCTTCCCACAAAACGTACGTATTGTAAAACGATTAATTTACATGTAGGTGACAATAGTATTCAGGTGCAGTCATATCATGGTACAACCTTGATTGAAAGCAGAGCAACGGAACTCTATTTTCTTTCGGAACTCTTTGAGGGTCTTGATGATGAACCCGAAGGGTTTAAGCGTTACTATTTTCATACTGACAACGAAGAGAACGGCTGCAAGGCCTGTCATAATATGACATCGAATGTTCCGACTGACGGGGAACCGTTTGAAGATGTCACCAAAACCACCTGTTATGAGTGTCATCACGGCATGCTTAACACCAAAAATACACATGCGCCGGCAGCAAATTGGCTCTGTCTGGATTGCCATGACGGTAAAATCGGTGAATACAATATGCAAGATGAAGGCAAATCAAAATATCTGGTACGCGATCCGGTGGAACGTAACTGTGACGATTGTCACGATGTGTTGCAGGAGTGGCATAGTAAAAAATATTCACATGGACCTGTTAATGATGGGCACTGCATTCGTTGCCATAATCCTCACGGTTCTGAAAATGAATTTTTCCTTCGCAAAAGTATTTGGGATCTGTGTACGACATGTCATGCCGAAAAGGCAACCGGAAAGCACATCGTCTCAAGTTTTGTATTTGCGCGTAATAAGGGAGTTCATCCTACCAAAGGTCCCAAGGATCCTGCCCGTCCTGAGCAAAGTTTTGCGTGCAGCAGTTGCCATAACCCCCACGGCTCTGACGGTATTTTTCTACTAAGAATGAAGGGCACCATGCCGTTTAATGTCTGCAATCGTTGCCATAAAAAATAATTTTAATTAACTAATTTTATTTTTTAAAGTTCTTATTATAGGGACTGATCCTTGGAAGTTTTTTTTTGGAATAACCTTGAGCAGGCAAATAGAGCGTAGTAAGTAAAAATATTCTATATCCACGCTATTATGTTACTATTTGTAACGGATTTGGAAAATTGTTCTTCTCTCAATTGCTTTTTCATTAACTATTGGTTATCATAGTACTAGTAAACATTATATAAGTATTTTTTATATGGTGTGATAAGGAGTTATTATGAATAAAAAGATAAATATAATTACAGGTTTATTAGTTCTTTGTTCTCCACTGGTATATGGTGGATCCATTGTAGGAAGTCCGCACGATATTGGCGGAGGTGGAAATAATGTTGCCGGCGACAACGGTGAGATTTGTGTATACTGTCACACGCCTCACGCGGCGAATGTCGCCTTTGACGGTGCTCCGTTGTGGAATAAGTCCGGAACGGCAAGTAACGACTATATGATGTACGGTGCAACGGCCATCAATACTGCAGGTACAACAATTGCCGGTAATGCAACGGAGGCAACGCCATCGAGTCCTTCATTGGCATGTTTAAGCTGTCATGACGGTATCAGTGCCATCGACTCTATTGTCAATGCTCCGGGTTCTGGTCCGGGGAATTTAGCAGCCGGTACGAAAAACATTGGTCAATTGACGACAATGTTTGGTGGCAATATCGGTGGGGCTGCCGGTGCACCAACCTCTGGTACTACGGTAGACCTTGCCAATGATCACCCGGTATCTATTTTATATGTTGAGAATGCAGCCGGCTTAAGACCAAAAACAACGGTACTTAGCAGTACCAATTCCGGCGGTACGTCATGGGTTGGTGCAACAACTATTAATGATCTGCTTCGTGCCGGTAGAGTAGAGTGTGGCAGTTGTCATGATCCACACAATGGCGGTAACACCCAGGGAGTCAGTACTGAAGCCAACTTCTTGCGTCACAGTAATACCGGCAGTCAACTTTGTATCGGTTGTCATGACAAATAGCAAACGCTACAAATATAGCCTACGGAAGGGAGATTTTCTCCCTTCCATTCTCAATCTTCATTAAAGTTTTTTTGATATAATAATTAGACATTTACTTAAGAAAAACGAATCGTAATGGGTACGATTAATTTAAAAAAGAGGACGAGGTAAGGGAGTTATTATATGAAAAAAACTTTTCTTTTTATATCTGTTTTCAGCATACTGTTTTTCACGGCATGTGCACCCAAGGTTGTTGAAGTCAAGCCAAATATTGTGTTCCCGCCGTATCCAGACGAACCTAAAATTGTCTATTTGGAAACCTACCGAGGCGGTGTGAGCGCTGAAGAAGCGAAAAGCCTAAGCGGTGTTCTTGATGTGTTCTTAGGCGAGGACAATGGTGATTCGGGTGTGTCGAATATTATTAAGCCTTATGGGGTTGGGCTTCTTGACGGCAAGGTGTATGCTGTAGACACCGGTTCCGATGCGGTCTTTATTATGGATGAGAAAAGCAGAGAAGTAACTTTTTTGGGAAATAAAGCACGAGGAAGGCTCATTGGACCTGTAGCTGTAGCTTTTGACAGTAACGGTACGGTGTATGTGAGTGATGCCAAGCAAAAAGTCATTCAAGGGTACGATAAGGAAGGTAGGCTTAAATATGTATTGGGAGGCAGATTGGTATTTACCTATCCTACCGGTATTGCCATCAATAAAAAGTTAAACCGCCTCTATGTTGTCGATACCAAATTGCACCATTTTAAAGCGTTTGACCTCAACACAAAAGAGCATCTCTTTACGGTTGGAAAGCGTGGAAAAGGCGATGCCGAATTTAATTTTCCCACTAATGTCGCCGTCGATCAGAGAAACGGTAATGTCGTTGTTGTGGATACACAAAATTTTCGGGTACAGATATTTGACAAAGACGGTAACTTTATTCGTCGTTTTGGTAAAATTGGAGATAAACCAGGAATGTTTGCACGACCCAAAGGGGTCGGAATCGATACGGAGGGGCATATTTATGTCAGTGATGCCGCATTTAACAATGTTCAAATTTTTAACGATCAGGGACAGCTTCTACTCTATTTCGGAAGTGCCGGCTATACTCCTGCAACATTTCGTTTAATTGCCGGTCTCTATATTGACGAGAACGATAAAATTGTTATTGCAGACGGATTTTCCGGACAGGTGCAAACTTTTCAGTATTTAAGTCAACAATGGAAAGAGAAGCATCCCGATGAATATAAGAAATTAAAAGAGTTTCAACCGGAAATGTAGGCAACTCTAAAGGAATCACGTGAAAATAGTTTTTTTTGTTATGGGTCTGTACGGTTTATTAATGGCTCAAGCCCCATCGCTGCCGGAAGCGACCGCAGCAATTGTTAACGGCATTGCAATTACTGACGATGAGCTCAACAAAGAGATAGGAAAAGAGCTGCCGCGAACCTATTACCACGCAACGTTAAATGATGAAAAGCTCTCAAAGCTTAAGAAAAAAGCGTTACAGTCGTTGATAGAAAAAACGCTGTTGTATCAATACGCGCGGTCACAAAACATTAAAGTTACAGATGATGAGATCGATGATGTGATGGGTACGCTTGCTGAAGCGTACGGCTCAAAAAATACACTGGAGAAAGCATTTCGACAGCTGGGGTTTACGCCGAAGTCATTCCGAAAAGCCATTGAGAAAGATGAAGTGCTAAAAAAACTTTACACCAAAGAGATTGAAGTTCATATTGATGAGAGCGAACTGAAGAGATATTACGATACAAACAGGTACAAGTTTAAGGAGCCTGAAAAAATACGAGTTCGGTTAATTCATGTTCGCAATGATCCGAAAGATCCAAAAGGAAAGCAGAAGGCCAAAGCAGCTATTGATGCCGCCTATAAAGAGCTCAAAGAGGGTGCTGATTTTGCCGATGTTGCAGCAAAATATTCAACAGCAATGAGCCGTATTAAAGGCGGTGACATGGGCTACCTTCATAAGGGACGGCTCGATGCGGCGGTGGAAGAGAAAGCTTTTGCTATGGATGTTAACACTACCAGTGATATTATTGAAGATACAATCGGGTATTTCATTGTTAAAGTAGAGGACAAACTAGAACCCAATCAGCTCTCTTTTGAACAGGTCAAAAAGAGCCTGAAAAAAGATCTTAAAAAACGCCGTGAAAAAGAGCGTAAAGCAGCATTGCTCAAGAAACTCATGGCAACCGCGGTGATTGTAAAGTAGCTGATGAGTATGAAAAAAATGGTACGTATTGTCTTATTGGTGTGTGTAGCAACTACCGGATTATTGCAGGCATATAACTATAGAGACAAAGGTGCATACGGTCGGATTGAGTTTCGATATATTGACGATTACTACAAAACTGACAGTTCCGTGACGTCGCAGCAGGATTTTATTCAAGAGTACCAACTTGGATATATGGGAAATATTTACAGTCCCCGTCTCTTAGATTATACGCTGGAGGGTTTGCTGCGCTTTGAAAATATTGATGACAAGACGCAAGGTGTTAAGTCAACGACAAAAATTGACAGCCAGGATTATAAAGTCAACCTTGCCTTTATTAAACAGAGCAGCTACCCGTTTACGCTGTATGCGCAACGCACCAACCGACCCTACTCGACAATATACAGTCAGTCTATTAGCCGTTATACGCAAGATTTGGAAAAATTCGGTATTACCGGAAGTATGAAGTTTGATCTGTTTACCGTAAATTACGGCGCCTCTAAAAACAAGAGAGTGCAAGAGGATATTGCGACGCTTCAAGATGTAGATACGACAACATACCGTATTTCTGCACGTCGTGCGAAAGAGAACTATCATGTGCAAGTCAGCTATCAGCACCTTAAAAGAATTACGGACCAGACCTATGCGAACAGCAGAACCAGCCAGATTAATCAAACAGACGACAGTGCCGATATTAGATATGGCTGGAATATTTCCGATGCCTTAACGCTAAATTCGGGACTTCGTTATTTAAAAAGCGACTACTATCGTACCGAAACAACAACAGCCGATGCCAGTTTGCGATGGCTCCCCGATACTAAAAAGTATAACGGGATGCTGTCAATATCGGCGAGTCGATCCGATCAGTTGGCTAATGCGTATGACATTGGGGATGCCCAAATATATTCAAATCAGGTAGATATGCTCAATATAAACCAAAATTTTAACTATAATGTGACGCCGCAACTGATGCTTACTGAAAATATGTCCGTGTACCGATTTAGTTCAGATGCCAGTACCGGAACGATTTACAGTTTACGGTTTGGAGCAAACTACAGCAAAAAGCTTGGAAAAGAGACGAGAATGCAGCTCTCCTCAAGTATTGATATGCGCTCGAGCCAAAATGAGACGAGCGGCACGGAATACAGCAGCTATCAGTCCTTGGACAAAGAGAGCTACAGAGTCAATCTTGGTGCTAGAGTGAATCGAAATCTGCCAAGTATACGCTCGACACTCAATACGGGAATAACCTATTACGGTATGCGGACATCACTGGATGAAACACGAGATCGTTACAGTATAAACGGCTCACTGTATACGAAACTTTTTGGTGCATTTGGCAATCGCATTGATGTGAGCTATATGGATGACGAGAGTCTTACCTATTTGAGCAGTACGGACGGTTTGTATGCCCGCGCCATTACACGATTGGAAGCCGGTGAATATATTGACTATACGACACGTTTAGGCATACGGGGAAGGCTGTCGCTTAAAGCAGGCGTTCGGTATTCCAAAATAGACAATGACGGATTGGTGGTATCTCGAACTGTGCCGCGTGTCGATATGAATATGAACTACCGCTTTTGGCAGCGACTGATTTTCACGGCCGGTGCTCATGTTGACAAGGATTTGACCTACAACTACATTAACTATGCGGCTAATGCCAATATTAGTTATAAAATCCGAAAAGTTGCTTTTTCGATGGGGTATCAGTATTACAGAACGAAAGTAACGGACGTTGTTGATGCGATTGAAGGCATTGAGTCGCTCGTGATTATACCTGAACGGGATCGATCCCGATTTGAGATGAAATTAAGTCGGAGATTTTAGATGAATAAGCTATGGTATTTTGCGCTACTGTTTGTGACAATAGAGAGTTTTGCAGCCACAAAAGCGTCAAAACTTGTTTGGCCCTCACCCCCGGATCCGGCGCGCATAGAGTATGTTGCTTCCGTAAACAATGCAAAAGAACTTGGTATTGAGAAAGGATTCTTCTCTAAAATATTTGATTTTATGTTTGGTGAAGAAGATCCGGTTCTAAACAGCCCGTTTGGCATTCATGCAGACAAAAGCCGCGTGTACGTCACCGACATTTTTGCCAAGACACTTTATATTTTTGATAAAGACGAGAGCGATATCATCAGTGTCAAAGGTTCGGATAAAGAGCCGTTTTTATATCCTGTTGATGTGGTCACCGATACCCAAGGTAATATTTATGTTTCTGATTCGGTGCGTGCCAAAATTTATGTTTTTGACAGTGACGGCGATTTCATACGCACTATTGCACCCAAAGCGCTGCAGCGCCCCGTCGGTATTGCCGTCAGTGCCGATGGTCGATGGCTCTACATTGTTGATGCTATGGCAAGTCAAATACATGTAACCAGTTTAAAAGGGAGTTATCTCAACTCTATAGGCGCTCACGGTAAAGGCGAAGGGGAATTTAATCGACCGACTTTTATTGATGTCGGTAACGATGGAAATCTTTATGTGAGTGATTCCATGAATCATCGGGTGCAAATTCTCGATAAAAACGGGAACTACATAAATGCTTTTGGTGAGTTGAGTGACCGTATCGGAGGCTTCGGAAGTCCCCGCGGTATTGCATTGGACAGCGATGGCAACATCTATGTTAACGATACGCTTTACAATACGGTGCAGATCTTTAATTCTCAAGGAGAACTTCTGATGCTCTTTGGTTCATACGGAACGCACAAGGGTGAATTTGCATTGCCTATAGATATTTCAATTTCGGTCGATAATACTATATATATTACGGATACTAATAACAAGCGCTTCCAAATATTCAGACGATTGGAGGCGCCTGAGTAGAGGAGCCTCCCCATGAGATATGTCTCATTATCTTTGTTGGCAGTGGTAATACTGGGTCTTTCGGGACTTCATGCAAGTATTATCAATACCAAACACAATCTTTCTGTTAGCAGTACTGCAGGAACTATTAAAGCACAGACAGAGACGGAAGTCTGCGTGTTTTGCCATATTCCCCATCAGGCGCGACCTGAAGGCAAGCCATTATGGAATCGCAGCATGCCGACATCAAATTACATTATGTACGACAGTGATTATTTGCGACGTATGGGATATCCTGAAGTAGCATTGGATCTCGGAAGCACTAACGATACTCCCGGCGCACTGTCGCGTCAGTGTTTAAGTTGTCATGACGGCACCGTTGCAGTAGGTGCGGTCTACAAGTTACGACGTAACGTCATGAACGGATCAACAATCGCCATGAGCGGTGTTGATGCAGGCGGGAATATTCCCTCAAGTGCATCAGGGTTTTTGGGCACCGACTTAACCATGCATCATCCTGTAGGGATTGAATATGATCCGACTGTCACGAAAAATTTTGATATTGGAACCCGTACTATAGAACTTAAAGCATCTCCGGATGCACCTATTAAGCTTTTTGAGTATGGTGGCAAGCGTTATGTTGAGTGCTCATCCTGCCATGATCCGCACAAAGCGAACAAAATGTTTCTGCGGGCAGCTTCCGGTGCCAATCATGCACAAAATGTGGTCGCTACGTGTACCTCATGTCATGACAAGCTAACATGGACGGGCAGTGTCCATCAGACGGCTACAGCAACATACAGTGATCCCAGTATTTTAACAACGTACGGCAGTAATAAAGTAGGCGATCTGGGATGTGTAAACTGTCATACGCCACACAATGCCCAGGGTATTCCTTATATTAACAGAAAAGTACAAGCGGCCACCTGTTTTGAAGGAGCCGCATCGAGCACCTCGGGAGCTGCATGTCACGGCATTGGTGGCGCCAAAGATATAGAGTCGGTTCTGAGTCGCCTCTATACGCATCCGGTGAATGAAAATACGGTCAATCCAAAGCATACCAACCTTGATACGCTTTACGGCACGGGAGTGAGTGATCCTAACGGAGGCGGAGGCATTTCTTGGGATACAAACAAACATGCTGTCTGTATGGATTGTCACAATCCTCATAAGGCGCGTCCTGGCAAGCATGTTCCTGACGGTCAGTGGTACCCCAATCCCGGAGCCGGAACCAATTTAGTTTCCGGAGTGCTTCAAGGCGTTTCGGGTGTAGAACCAACCTGGCCTGCGGCATGGACACAGCCGCTAACCTTTAGCACAATGGAATCGGCCACGAAAGAGTATCAGATCTGTTTTAAATGTCACTCGTATTGGGGCCTTGGCAGTGCTACGAACGGCATTAACGATGGAGGGCATGTCTCTCCAAGTGACGGGATCACACCACTAACTGATGTGGCATGGGAGATGAACATTAACAACAAATCAGGACATCCGGTCGTTATTAATTCACTGGGGCGTGTCGGATCGTACAACCCTAAAGCACTGCAGGATTTTCAACTCTTAACGCCTTGGAAAGAGAATCCGGGTCTCAATACAATGTACTGTTCGGATTGTCACGGTGCCGATAATGAACTCGGCGGTGATCCGCGCGGACCGCACGGATCAAATTTAAAATATATTTTAAAAGGAGAAAATCAGCACTGGCCCTTTGATGCAAGCGGCAGGCTGTACAGAATGGGAGATATCGGCACCAGCGCCGATACCGGACTTTTCTGCAAGAATTGTCATGATCTGAGCTATCCGCATCAAGAGTGGTGGCGTCGCATGTCAAATATTGATATTACCTGCGTGTCGTGCCATGTAACCGTACCACACGGTTCACCGGTTTCACGACTGATTGGCTATAGTAACTTTCCCATACCGTATAACTACAACGGAAACAGTTTACGAATACAGGGATTTCGAAAAAATGACTTTTTTGACAATCGGGATGTTTATGCACCGAGTTGCGGTGAAAGACAATGTCACCGAACCAACGATGGCGGCTATGACCTCAATCCGTTTCCGTAGCCCTTCGGCTTGAGTCTTAAAAAAGTGTCAAAATATCTTTATCGTGTTAAAGCATTAACTTTTGCGTGGTAATTCTTTGCTACACTTTTGGCATGTCAAAGTAGGGGTTGGCCTTGAGAATACAACGCCCTTTTACAGCGCATAATAAGGAGTGTGTGTGATTAAAACAGTGATAGTTTGCTTATGTTTATTGTCGGTGCTCTCTATGGCTTCGGTTCCCATTAGTGATGACAAGAAAATCAAACATACCCTACTGAAATACAATTACGGCATTATCAAAATGGGTCGTAGCGGTGAGACGGCATTTTTTAAAGAGTTTGTTAAAGAAGAGGTGGCGATGAAACTGCAGGTGTGGTTTGAATCGTGGAAATTTAACAATTTGACCATCGTAGCGGCAATTAACGATTTACGATTCAGCCCTATTGTGTATAACGAGAGCAATGCAACCATAACAACACTGGAAAACTGGAGCTTCTCGTATGTGGATTTGACGACAAAAAAATATGCACTCAATCCGGTCAATATTTTGTATAAAATGCACTATACACTGCAAAAAAAGGGAGATGACTGGATGATTGTTGCTATAAAACGCCTCGAAGAAAAACTGTTAGAAACATCCGAAACGCATACCCCGTCTTTAAATGCAACGAAGAAGCAAGCCGAAGAAGACTTTGTTTTTTCTGAACCGCAAAAAAAAATTAAAACACATTAAGCGTTAATAAGAAAGCGTTTGATACGCTTACGCTTATCATATAAAGGAAACTTATGAATACGGTCATAAAAAAAATCTGGTCATTTTTGATTTCAATGAAGTTGATGGTGGTACTGGTACTGCTGTTTGCCATTGCCAGCGGTGTTGCCACATTTATTGAAAACGATCACGGTATTAATACGTCATGGGCGTTAGTATATAGCAGTTGGTGGTTCGAAGCCATTCAGATCCTTTTGGGCATTAGCATTGTGGGCAATGTTATTCGATTTAAGATGTATCAGAAGAAAAAAATTCCGGTTTTTATCTTTCATGTTGCTTTTTTATTTATTTTAGTGGGATCGGGAATTACGCGTTATTTCGGCTATGAGGGAGTCATGCACATTCGTGAAGGGGCGACGCAAAATGAGATGATCTCATCCGATGCCTTCCTTCAGGTAACTGCAAAAAAAGGCTCTCAGGAGCACCATCTTGAAGAGATCGTCTACATTTCTGAATTGGGAGGAAAAAAATTTCATTATGAGATGGATGTAGACGGTAAAGAGCTTGAAGTGAGCTATAAAGACTTTATCGGCAAGGCGGTAAAAACAGCCGTTGCAGATGCAGACGGACAGCCGCTTGTCTCGTTTGTTATATCTACACCGCAGGGTCCGGACAGTTATTTTTTAAATCAGGGTCAATTTGTCGATGCGGGACCGTTGTTGGTCTATTTTGACAAGATGCCGATTAATCGAACACCGTACATTCGTTTTATGCATAAAGACAATAAAATTTCATTTATCTCCAACGTACCGATTCAATGGATGCGCATGGCGGATCGAAAACAGAAGGTATTTCAAGCCAATACGGAGCATCCGCTTGAAGCAGGCTCTCTTTACAATGTTAACGGGGTGCAGGTGGTTGTGAAAGCCGTTTTAGAGAAAGGGCGCGTCAAAGTTGTTGATGAGGCTGAATATTTGGCCGCAGGACACATGAAAATGAATACGCAACCGCTCTCGGCACTTATTGTAGATGTGGAATATGACGGAGAGCATCGTGAAGTGGCACTTATGGGAAAAGGCAAGCGCTACAAAGGATTTACCGAAATGTTTACCATGGGTGATGTCGAACTTTCTGTAGAGTGGGGTTCTAAAATGTTGCAGCTGCCGTTTTCGTTGTGGCTACGCGATTTTATTCTCGTAAAATATCCCGGTTCAATGAGTCCCTCTTCTTATGAGAGTCATGTAACGGTGATTGATGAAGCGAATGGTGTGCGAGAGCCCTATCGTATCTACATGAATCATATTTTAGATTACGGCGGCTTTTTGTTCTTCCAGTCGTCTTATGATAAAGATGAACAAGGAACCATTCTCTCTGTCAATCACGATCCGGGGAAATGGCCGACATATGTCGGCTACATGCTATTGGCGGTAGGTTTTATTTTAACGCTTTTGAGCCCTTACAGTCGTTTTGGCAAGCTGGCGCGTACAAAATATGAGCTTAATACTGCTGCGGTAATGGTTGTGGCTGCATTTTTAGCCTTCTCTTTCTCGCAGCCTTTGATGGCAAAAGATACGCAAGCACTTATTAAAGAGGTCTCGAAAATTGATAAAGAGCATGCTGATTATTACGGGACGATGCTGGTACAGTCACGCGACGGACGTACCAAACCACTCGATACGGCGACGACCAATTTACTCAATAAAATTGCCGGCACCAGCAGCATGTTCGGGCTGAACCACAACCAGATTATTTTGGGCATGGCTTCAAGACCGGACGTATGGAAGCAGCTGGAAATGATTAAAGCATCTCATCCGAAACTTAAAAAAATGTTGGGTATGGAGGAGTCACAGAAGCGCTTTGCTTACGAAAAGGCGTTTGACCGACACGGCAATTATTTATTGGCAAGTATTGCCGAAGAGGCATTGCGAAAACGCCCGGGTGAACGCGGGACATTCGAGAAAGATGTGATTAAAGTAGATGAGCGGGTGAATGTTGCCTATTTTGTCTATTCGGGGCGTTTTATGCGTGTGTTTCCGCTTGAGGGCGAAGCCGCCAATAAAAAATGGCACTATCCGGAAGAGGCACTGACCACTTTTCCTCCTAAAGCGGCAGCAGAGGTGCGAGCATTGTTGCGACAGAATGCAAAAGGACTCGCCGTAGGACTGCGCGAAGGTAATTGGGAGCAGGCCAATGCGGCTATAGACGCTATTAAAGCGTATCAGCAAAAATACGGTGCCGCCGTCATACCGGATCCAGCAGTCACCAAAGCGGAGCTTCTCTATAATAAGCTACAGATTTTTGAACGGCTGTATCCCATCTATCTGCTTTCAGGGTTAATACTTTTAGCGTTTATTTTTGTACGACTGGCACGCCCAAGACTAAGTCTTGTTACACTGACACGGATTGTTTGGGGCGTTTTAATTCTTAGCTTTATTGCACATACGATCAGCTTGGGCATGCGTTGGTATATTTCCGGGCATGCACCGTGGAGTAATGGGTACGAAGCAATGCTCTATATTTCATGGTCCATTATTTTGGCAGGTATCTTGTTTGCAAAATCTTCAGAGTTGGCATTGGCAACGACGAGTATTTTTGCCGGTATTGCTCTGTTTGTAGCGCATTTAAGTTGGCTGGATCCTCAAATTACAACATTGGTACCGGTGCTTAAATCCTATTGGCTGACCATTCATGTTTCCATTATTACGGCAAGTTACGGATTTTTAGGTCTGAGTACATTGCTAGGCTTTATTGTTCTGATTTTTTACATTATGCTGGGCAAAGACAACAAGAAAAACGAGCGTATAAGCGTCAATATTCTTGAAGCGACGCGCATTAGTGAAATGTCGATGATTGTCGGGCTCTTTTTGCTGACCATTGGAAACTTTTTAGGCGGTGTGTGGGCCAATGAGTCATGGGGACGTTACTGGGGGTGGGACCCTAAAGAGACGTGGGCACTGGTAAGCATCTTGGTATATGTTTTTGTGACCCACATGCGGTTTGTACCGATATTGCGTTCGAACTTCATCTTTAATGCGGTCTCGGTTGTAGCATACAGCTCTATTATTATGACCTATTTTGGGGTCAACTACTATCTGTCGGGGCTGCATTCGTATGCGTCGGGTGATCCGATTCCCGTTCCGGTATGGATCTACTATGCCGTTTCTGTAGTGATTATTATGATTGTCGCCGCCTCGTTTAATCGTAATAAGTTGGTAACGATTAAGAAAGGAAAGTAGAGTAGAGCGCCCAAGGAGGTGTCAGTGAGACCATTTTATGCGGCGGTTATATCAGCTGTTTTCCTTTTAAGCGGCTGTTCCTCGCTTCGGATAACCAGCGATTATGACCGTCATTTTAATTTTGACACACTCTTGCGTATTGATGTTGCCTGTGTTCCTCGCGATGATGGAGAGAACTTTGCTCGTGAGCGCATTGTAAAACAAATCATAACAACCCTTCGGCATCGTGGCTTCGACATTACAGACAACGAGAGTGCGGCCCTGCATATCAAAATCTATCTTACCGTACTTCAGAAGAGCAGAGCGGAAACCCGATACGATTATGTTCCGGCTGCCTTTGCAGGCTACTACCGACCACAATATTTTGCACAGACCTTTTACAGGCAACGTTACTGCAACAATGATGCACTTCTCTACCGCATGAATACTACATATGATTATGACGAGCAGCGGCTAATTGTCGAGATACGTGAGGCAAAAAAGGGAGATATTGTCTGGCATGGTGTCGCTGTCGATACATTTTCAGACAACAGTAACGAGCGTTATAGCAACGCATATATACAAAAGCTTGTGGAAGCATTGCTAAAAGATTTTCCCCCACATTAAGGGAGGAAAAATTTACATGTAGATTATTTGACGATGAAGGTGCTCTCTTCGATGATGACCGGAAAAAAGTATCCGTAACCAAAATCGACATCGGTTTTCAGCGTACCTTTTGCGGTTACTGTATCGCCGACGGCAACGGTAGTGTTGAGTCCTGTTACGGTAATGTCATTGGCAGTCGAGCCATCTTGCAGATGTACCCAATCTTTACCCATAATATTTTTAGATACCTTAACAACTTTGGCGTTTAATGAGACCGTGGTCCCGTTTAAATCACTTTTTTGTGCATAAAGCTCTTCGATGGTGTATCCGTCAGGGAGTTTAGCCACCTTGATTACTTCTGTTGCAGCGGGTGGCGTAGCTTTTGCCGGTGTTGCTACAGCCTTCTGAGCCGTTGTATTGTGCTCTTTGCTACCGCAATCATCACAGTTTTTTGCCTCTTTTGTAGCAGGAAGCGCTGCTGCGGCATGCGCTGTCTTGGCAGCAGTTGACGCATCGGCCGGAACAATGGTATTGGCAAAGACAAGGTAGTCAAATGTTTTGTTGAGTGTTTTGCTGGTAAAATCTTGCATGACCATCTGTTCGGTAAACGAGATGGTGTCACCTGCGGCAATTGCAGTTTTAGGTCCTGCTATCCAATAAACATTACCGTCTTCATTGACTTTGGCATACGTATAGCCGGCAGCATCCATTGTCTCTAAGACGGTACCGGTATGCGGTGTTGTTGTCACCTGTGCGGCACTCTGTTGCGGCATAGTGTGTTGAGCGGCAACCTGTTTTGTTGTGGTACCGTAAAGATTCTCTTCAATAGCATCTTCATTGGCAAGTGTCTGTTCGGCGGCAGGTTTTGCTACCTCTTGGGTCGTCGAAGCCTCCGTCTCTGACTCTTCAGGCTTGTTGCTGCAGCCGTACATTAATAGCGCAGCTAATGCCAAACTCATCGATATCTTGTTCATTATAATCCTTTTTTATGTTGATTGGTCGATCGCAATGGTAAACAGCTGCTTATTGAGCAGCTGTTTTTTGCGTTTCCCATGCTTTTTTTGCTTCGGCAAATGTAGCGTCAGGGTTGGCTTGAAAGAAGTCTCGGGTGAAACGATTGTATTCGAGGTCATCTTTTGAGGGTTTTTCATATTTTTTAACTGTTGGAGTCGACGCAACAGGAGGAAGCGATGCAACATATTTAGCAACCGCTTGCATTTCACTTTCGGAGAGCTTTGTAGCCTGTCCTTGCATCATGCGACCAAAGCCATACTGGTTTAAATCACCGCCTCGATATGCCTTGAGTGTTTTGACAATATGTACAGCATCCATTCCGGCAATAATTTTACTAACGTTGAGCGAGTGTTTTTGAGCTTTGTCTCCGTGACAGATGGCACATTTTTTAAATATTTCAGCGCCGTCCGGTGCTGCAAAAGCAACACTACCGGAGAGCAGTGCAAGAATCAATAAATTTTTCATATCTATTCCTTTTTGGCTATTTAATGGTAAAGAGTTACCATAAATATACCTTATCAAGGTAAACGGGAAGTTATTTTATTCTTTTAAATAGATAGCTTTAGGTATTTCAACATCACCCCACTTCTGTTGGTCTAGAATGGTTTTAGCTTCGCTGCTGCCGTTGATATACGCCTGTTGAATAAGCTCTTTTGCTTCATCCAAATCTTTAGGAACGCCGTCGCCGTCACGGTACATTTTTCCTAAAACCAGCTGGGCATCGGGATAGCTATGCAGCGCCGATTTGTTAAGGTAGCTGACTGCTTCTTTGGTGTTTTTTTCAATGCCGACACCGTCTTTATACATAATGCCCACTTTGTATTGTGCAGCAGGATAACCGACATCAGCGGCTTTTTTATACCAGAGGTAGGCTTTTGCAGGATCGGCGGCAATTCCGTCGCCTTTGTAATACATATCGGCCATATGCATCATTGATTTGGTATCACCTTTTTCTGCGGCCATATTAAAGAGTCGGAGCGTCTCGTTCATATCTTGTTTGACACCATCACCATTGTGGTACATAACACCCAAATTGAACATGGCTTTGACATGACCGCTTTTTACCGCTTTTTTATAAAGCTCGGCAGCCTTTGCATGGTCTTTTTTGGTAACGATACCCTGATAGTACATTCCGGCAAGGGCAAATTGACTGTTTGCATCACCTTTGTCGGCTTTGGTTTTGACCGACATAAAAGCGTGTTTGTTCATTTCAGTTATGTTACCTGCAACGGCAACCGAACCAACTAATAGTATTTGTGTCGCAATGATAAAGAACTTTTTCTTCAAGGGATGCTCCTGTTGTGTTTAAATTTACGCATTACGGACGCTTGAAATTTGTAATGCGTATTATTAATTTGGATAATGATAGCCGGATTTATCCAAACGTTTTCTTAAAATAGCCATAAATAACAAAAATATTATTTTATACATAAAAAATAATAATAGATAAAATATTAATATAATTTTAAATAATTATTGTACTTCTTTTATGAAAGATTAGAGCTTCTGTCGCCATGTTCGGTATTAGTTATTATTTCGGTAAAATACATGTAAATTGCTAAGGTTGTGTGATGACAATACCCTTCTCTCTTTTTGTGGGCATTTTACTGTTATTGCTGCTGTTGTTTATTTTAGTATGGTTTTATATTAGAAGACGTAAGCAGTACGGCCCCCATCATCGTGAGTCGTGCAGCAGGCACACTGCAATACCGCCGACATTTCAAGAGCTGCAAGAAGTGATTGCAAACCCTGAAAGCACTTTGGAGGCAGTAGAGCAGGCTCTGGACGATATTATGACGTATTACGCCGGCATTGAACAGTTGGGTGATTATGCGCAGATCATACACAACATGTGCCGGCATGGTAATATAGGAGCGAAAACCATTGTACGGTTTGAGAAGGCATTGCGTGAACACAACCCGTCATATGCTCGAGAGATTGAGAAGATCCTTCAAAAAGCATTGGATGCAAGAGGATAAACAGAGCGATATGCGGAGTAAATACTTTTTATGATAATATTGCATAAATAAAAATACTTATACAATCTGTTTAATCAAGAATAAAGATAAAGTGAGACGAGTGAGTGAAAAAGTACTGTATAGTAGCGGCACTAATAGTAACATTGGCACTGGTGGTGACAACGCTTTATATTGTCGAGACAACATCGGTGACATATTATCATGGTTTTTATCTTCTGTTGGCTCTGCTGAATACCGTAATTCTCTATATTGTGGCTACAACCAAAGAGCGTGATGAGCAGCAAGACTATACGGCATTGGAGCAGATCGCCTTTCGGGATGCTTTGACCTCTTTGCTGAATCGGCGTGCAGTCGATAATTTTATAGATAAAATTATTGCCCGTTCTGAACGGGACGGTTCCAAGTTCGCCATACTCTATTTGGATATGGACAATTTTAAACCCATTAATGATACTTTGGGGCATGATGTCGGTGACAATGTTCTTCTGGGTGTTGCAAAACGCTTACGTAATCTGGTTCGCGGCAATGATGTGGTAGGACGGGTTGGAGGCGATGAGTTCGTCATCATTTTAGATGAGATTAACGAGTCTTCCCTGGCCTTTATTACTGCGGAGCGGGTGATACAAAGTTTTAAAAAACCGCTTAATGTCGATGGCCATAGAATTTCAGTGAGTTTTAGCATCGGTATTAGTATCTATCCCGATAACGGGGTATACCGACTCAGTCTTTTCAAGGCGGCTGATATTGCAATGTACCAAGCCAAAGAGAACGGTAAAAACGGTTATAAATTTTATACGAACGAGCTGGATGACAAAGTTAAAAAAAGTCGTACCATGAACATTGCGTTGGAGCAGGCTCTTGCTGAAGAGCAGTTTGTGTTGCTGTATCAGCCAAGGATAAACTTCAATAACAATCATATACAAGAAGTAGAAGCGTTGATTCGCTGGAAACGACCCGATAGCGGTCTCGTTGCCCCTTCAGAATTTATTCCTCATGCCGAAAAAAGCCATTTGATACTCTCGATTGGGGCCTGGGTCATTAATGAAGCATGCCGTCAGTGCCGTATTTTTTGTGATCGAAATGAGCCGACACAGATATCAATAAACATATCGTTAATACAGCTGAAAGATCCTGATTTTGTTGCAACCTTAAAGCAGGCAATTGATACACACGGCATCGATGCCGCATTGATTGAATTGGAGATGTCAGAGTCATATCTGATGCAAGAAGTCGAAGAGATCATACCGGTACTGCACAAGCTTAGAGCAGTCGGTGTCAAGTTGGCGATTGATGCGTTCGGGAAAGGATATTCGTCCATGGGCTATATGAAGCGCCTACCGATTGATACAATTAAAATAGACAGATCACTGATTAATGAGATTCTCATTAATCAAAAAGACAAGGAGCTTGTTGCAGCGATAACCGCTCTTGGTCATGTGATGAATATGAGCGTTGTCGCTGAGGGTGTTGAGATTGACAAGCATCTGGAGATGAGCAAAAAACTTCATATTGATGCCGCACAGGGTTTTTATGTGGCAGAGCCCCTTGAAGCTGATGCGCTGCATGATTTTTATAAAGAAAGAGGTGAAAAAATATCGTAAAACTATGTAAATCTCATGGGTTACATGTGCTACGCTCTTCTTGTCCAATATCATTGAAAATACAACAATGGTAATGTTACACTTCAATATGAACAGTTCAAAGGAGTGATGATGCGCTATCCGAAATTTTATGATGATGTTGAGACAATAACACTGTATGACCCGCTCTCAGAGGTATTGGGGAGTTTTGAAAAAGGAATTATTGAATTTTGCTACCTCAACAGTGTTCAAAGTGCCGGACACAGTTGTCCGACGGTAGCCGGTGCGTATCTGATGACACTCAAAGCACTTCAAGCCTTATATCCTGACACCATGCCGGTTCGCGGTGCGATTCATGTTGCTTTTGCTCAAGCCGATAATGAGGGTGTATCCGGGGTAATCGCCAATGTCATCTCTAATATTACAGGAGCGACAGAACGGACGGGTTTTAAAGGCCTTGGCGGTAAATTTGCACGACACTCGCTAATGGCATTTCATCAAAACATTAGTGCTTCAGCACGCTTTACGCGAACCGATACGCAGCAAAGCGTCGATGTTTTTTATGATCCGAGCAGTGTGCAGGCTGATGGAGATATATCGCAGATGCAGTCACTGATGGGACGCGCGCTTCAGGGCGATGCAGAAGCAATACAGAGTTTTGGAGTGATGTGGCAAAGTCGGGTCAAAAAAATATTAATCGATAATATTAACAATGAAGAGGTTATTAAAAGCGTTGAAATTTAGTATCTAATATTTTTCGCTATGTGTGAATTTAATGCTTCTTTTACGCAAACTATCTAGAATCGTTAGGACAGTTTTGCTATAATGAGCAAAGCAGCAAGGAGTAGCGATGGATATTTTACTATTAGAAGACGACCAGATTTTAGCCCAAAGTTTGCAAGAACTGCTTGAAGATGAGGGCTACAGTGTTGATGTCGTCTATGATGGTGAAGAGGCATTGGAATACTCGTATAAAAAAGAGTATAAACTCTATATATTTGATGTCAATGTACCTGAAATTGACGGGTTTGAACTTTTAAAAAGCTTGCGTGATGCCGATGACACGACACCGGCAATTTTTATGACGGCACTGATTGATATTAAATCCATGGAAGAGGGGTTTAATTCAGGCGCTGATGATTATATTAAAAAACCGTTCGATCCGGATGAGCTTTTGATTCGCGTCAAAGCAAAAGTAGCGCAAAAAAGTATGAAAATCTACTATTTGGATCTTGATTACGATCCGGTTTCAAAAGAGCTATATCAAGACGGTAAGCTGGCCAACCTAAGCGAAACACAACTCTTGATTTTTGATCTTCTCATTCAAAATATTAACCATGTTATTGACAAAGAGCAGCTGCTTGATCTTCTCAACATTGCTTCAGATGCCTCCTTGCGTGTTCATGTTAATAAGCTCAAGAGCCGACTGGGCATTGAGATTCGCAATGTGAGGGGTGTAGGATATATGATTGAAAAAGTTTGAGGCTGAAGCGCTTACAAAAGGATTTATACTTTTTTTCGTCTCTCTTGAGATTCTTCTTGCCATTATTTTTGTACTTGACTACGATAAAGAGATCGACCGGCTCGACAACAGAATCTCAAACGAGATGAAAATATGCAGCTACAACTTAAAATGCAAACAGTTTGATTTTGACTTTACCGATCGGGAAGATCAGGTCACGTATACGCTCTACAAAGACCGAACCGGCCTGTACAGCTATTTTGACATTCCCACAACCAAAAACTACCTTATGAAGCTTTTTTATCCGCAAGAGCGCTATTTGCAACAGGTGTATGAGATAAAGAAAAGTCAAATATTGATTTTTTCTGTCATTTCAATAGCATTGGCGTTGTTATCGCTTTTCTTTTCATTTTTATCACTGCAGCCGTTACGATCGGCACTGTCGCTGACGGAGGAGTTTATTAAAGACATCCTGCATGATTTTAATACACCGATCTCTTCCATGCTTATCAATATGAAAATGATGAAAAAAGGGAGTGGCGATGCTCAAATTACCAAAAAAATAGATCGAATGGAGCAAAATATCAATACCTTGTTATCGCTGCAAGACAATCTAAAAAGCTATATTTTGAATCATGATTTTCAGATAGAGTCTATTGAGTTATCCAAACTTTTAAAAGAGCGCGTGAGTGCCATTCAAAAACTCTATTCGGAAATTCATTATGAAATTGATGTGGAAGTGATGCACATTAGTGCGAATGAAGATGCCTTGATTCGCGTATTTGACAATCTGTTAAGCAACGCCGGTAAATATAACAAGCGTCACGGATTTGTCCATGTCGGCTCTCACAAGGGAGTGATTGTCATTCAAGACAGTGGCAAGGGAATTAAAAATCCCTCTAAAATATTTCGACGTTTTTATAAAGAACAACAACGGGGCATCGGCATTGGACTGCATATTGTTAAAAAGTTGTGCGATGAGATGAAAATTACAATAGAGGTCTCTTCAGAGGTAGGAAAAGGGACAACATTTACGCTGGATATGAATGCGTTGCGACGGGACTAAACACGACATGAGTGTCCTAATAGTTAATTAACAAATATATTTTATAATGTTAATAAGAGAACTAGGGTATAATATACCATTAATAGAGGAGTTTATTATGATCCGAATGGTACTAATAACTTTATTGAGTATGTTGGCATTTCAAGCGAGTGCTATGGATATTGAAGAGCAGATCTTAAAAATACGCAATGCGAGTGACAGCGATCGGTATCAACTGGTAAATGAGCTAAAGCGGGAACTTTCAAAGCTTGGACGCAATGAGCGGGTCGGTGCTATTATCGCGCTAAAGCAACAGCTGAGTGCTTCACAGAGTGATGCAAATACCTTGTTGGTATCGGGTACGACTAAAAGTGAGCTGAAACAGGGACCGCAAGCAGGACAGCGGAATATTTTAAATAACTTTCCAAGTGTTGCTGCGGTAACCGATGCGCAAGGGAGCGGCATGGTTGGCAATGTGAACACGGTACCTCCTGCGGTCGATCAGGTGGCGCCGCCGCGTCCGCCGTCTACCGTTCCGGTTCCCAGAATGGCACCTTCAAGCAGTACGAGAATGATGAACAGCACCCAAGTTGTCGGTTAATGCACCTCATGCAGTGATGCTGCGGATTGCACTAGGGTTGCTTTTGGCAACCGGTGTAGTGTTTTGTTATCATGATGCGGACTTTGACGGTGTCTCGGATGAGAAAGACGAGTGCCCCAATACGCCCATTACAAATCTTATTGATCGGTATGGGTGCAGCATTATTAAAATCATGGACAATGACCCGATGGGATCGCATTATGATATTATTCTGGGTTATATCTATGATCGTGCTGACTATGGTACTTCTGACGATATTGCAACGCTGACGAACACGCTGCAAGCAGATATCTTTATGGACAACTGGGGGGGCGAACTGTTTACCTCATATTTTGTCTCAGATACGAATCGCTCAAACAGTAGCGGAATGAATGACACGACGCTCTCTCTTTACTACGGTTACAGTGCGCTTGAAGAGTATAATATTTTTCTGCGCTTACGTTTTGGTGCGATTTTTCCGACCAAACAGAATGACTACAACAAGATGGACTATCTTGGCGCAATAAGCGCTAACTTTATTGTCAGTAACTACGCTCTTTTTGCAGGGTATACTTATACTGTTATTGGTGATGACGATATAGAATTCTATGAATTTCAAAATACCCACGCTTTTAATGTGGGATTGGGATATTACTTTGCTGCGAACATGTATACCAGTGTATCGTATTTGAATGCCGACAGCAGTGTAAAAATGATGGAGAACATCAAGAGTGTCTCACTCTATCTTTTTTACGGTATCAATAACAACTGGTTTACAACATTTTCATATTCACAAGGTCTTAGTGACAGTACAAGCGATCTGGCTTCGAACCTGAGAGTCGGCTATTATTTTCAATAATATTGTCCTTAACTCATTTTAAAAAATAGATGGTATAATCGTACAAAATTCATTAAAAAGTGAGATACTATGACCTTACCGGCTTTAGATATTCCCATCACATTGCCTATTGAACTGCCGCTTTTAGTGCACCCGATCACCGTACATTTTGCTATAGTGCTACCCATTGTCATTCTTTTGCTGGAGCTGAGCAATCTGGTATTTAAACGGCGGGCTTTGAGTGTGACATCGCTTCTTTTTATGCTTCTTGTTGTACTTGTCTATTTTGCTGCATTTTTTACCGGAAAAGTGGATGGTTCCGAAGCCGGTCCGCTCTTGAGTGCAGCTGGAAAAGAAGAGCTTCAAGAGCATAAGCTCATCGGCACCTATTTAGTGTATGCAACCATCTTGTTGGTTGCTGTGAAGTCATTTAGCATGCTAATAGCACGAGGCTGGGCAAAAGGGCTCTTCTTTTTGGTACTGGTTCTTTTTATTGCAGCAAGTTTAAAGCAAGGAAAAGACGGCGGCGAATTAGTATATGAGTACGGTGCCAATAATGCCATGGTGTCAACGCATGAAGATACTATTGACGACCTTAACGATAAAATCGAAGAACTGGAAGAGCAGCTAGAGCAGTCTAAAGCAGTTTCTGGAGCAACAGTAGAGGCAGTGAAAGAGGTTCAAAAAGAGCTTGGGAACAGTGTTGACACTGTTGTTGATGCGACCAGCGATGTGGTTGAGGCAGTGACGGATTATGTAAATAAAACGGCACAAAGTGTCAGCAAGGCTGTTAAAGAGGTTGTCGGTGATGTCAATAGCAGCGCTTCCGATGCGGCAGCAAGCGAGACGGCAGATCAGAACAGTTCAAGTCCGATGGATGAAGCCGTTCCGGTATCGATGCCTCAGAGAGATCAGGCAGATTTTCCCCGCGGCACTATTGCAACGCATTAATTTACATGTAAATTGTGCTTAAAGCAAAACAAGGCATAATTGCGACACATTTACGTAAGATCTTTTGAGGAGGTCTTACCATCAAGATATTAGGAATACGATAGCAGTGGATACAATAGCCATAAAACATAACGATGAGATTGTCGATCTCCAGACGGCAGAAGCGAAAGGGATTAGCGGTAGCCCTATTGTGCTGGACAACTCCGATGATGCCCTCGAGGTATTGCGACACTCAACCGCTCATTTGATGGCGCAAGCCATTAAGATGCTCTATCCCGATGCACAATTTTTTGTCGGTCCGGTCGTTAAAGAGGGGTTCTACTACGATTTTAAGGTACACGAAGAGATTGGCGAAGGAGATCTTAAGCGCATTGAAAAGCAGATGCTCGCTTTGGCAAAGAAAAAATATGAGATTGAGCGTTACGAAATTTCAAAAGAGGAAGCGCAGAAAAAATTTGCCGATGATCCGTTGAAACTGGCAGTGATGGATCGCATCCCCGATACCGTAGTCTCCATATACAAGCAGGGCGACTTTGAAGATTTGTGCCGCGGACCGCATCTGCCCTCAGTAAAAGCCATTCGCTTTTTTAAGCTGACTAAAATAGCCGGCGCCTATTTGGGTGGTGATGCCAAGAATGAGATGCTTACACGTATTTACGGCATTGCTTTTGCCGACAAAGAGTCGTTGAAAAAGCATTTGGAGATGCTTGCGGAAGCTGAAAAACGTGATCACCGAAAAATTGGTGCTCAGATGAAACTGTTTACTTTTCGCGAAGAGGTCGGCGCAGGATTTCCCATATGGCTTCCTGCCGGGGCTCGGTTACGCTCACGTCTGGAAGATTTACTCTTTAAAGCACATCGCAAACGGGGGTATGAGCCGGTGCGCGGTCCGGAGATGTTGCGTTCGGACTTGTGGAAACAGTCCGGACACTACCAAAACTACGGTGACAATATGTATTTCACCATCATTGATGATGTTGAGTTTGGTGTGAAACCAATGAACTGTGTCGGGCACATTAAAGTTTATGAAGACGAATTACACTCTTATCGTGATTTGCCGATAAAGTATTTTGAGTACGGTGTGGTACACCGTCATGAGATGACCGGAGCACTGCACGGTCTGTTTCGAGTACGTGAGTTTACTCAAGATGATGCGCATATTTTCTGTACATCCGAACAGATTGAAGAGCAAATTATCGAGGTGGTTGATTTTGTCGATAAAATTATGAAAACGTTTGCGTTTGACTACAAGATGATGATTTCAACCAAGCCGGAAAAAGCAGTCGGCAGTGATGCCGTATGGGAAGTTTCTACACAGGCACTTAAAAATGCGATGGACTCCAACCATCTTGATTATGAGATCGATGAGGGAGGCGGTGCGTTTTACGGACCTAAAATCGATATTAAAATTACCGATGCGATCGGGCGTGAGTGGCAGTGCGGTACGATTCAACTCGATTTTAATCTTCCGGAGCGATTCGCGCTGGAGTATAACGGCGACGACAACAGCAAGATACAGCCGGTGATGATTCATCGTGCCATTTTAGGTTCATTTGAGCGTTTTATTGGTATATTAACAGAACACTATGCTGGTGAATTTCCTATGTTCATTGCGCCGACACAGGTGGCGATCGTTCCCATTGCGCCATCACATCAGGCGTATGCTGAAGTGTTACGGGAGAAGTTGCTCGATATTGGGGCAGATTCGGAAATTTTTAACAAGAACGAAAGTTTGGCGAAACGTATTCGCACAGCGGAGAAGGGTCGTGTTCCTATGATTATTGTAATTGGCGATGATGAGGTTGCAAACGCAACCGTTGCTGTGCGTGATCGACGGACACGAGAACAATACAATGCAAGTGAATCAGAGTTTATAACGATGATTCAAGAAAAAATTAGAGAGGTACATTTTTGAGTAAAAAAGATCAGGTCATTATGAATGATGACATTAGAGTTCCCGAGGTTCGTTGTAATGTTGACGGCGAAGAATCGCTAGGCGTTGTTTCGATTGATGAGGCAATGAATAAAGCTAACGAGATGGGGCTCGATCTTGTGCTGATCGCTCCCAATGCCAAGCCACCGGTCGCTAAGGTAATGGACTATGGTAAATACAAATACCAAGAAGAGAAAAAACTTAAAGAGCAGCGTAAAAATCAGACAAAAATTGAAATTAAAGAGATCAAACTTTCGGTTAAAATTGCCGATAACGACATCAGCTACAAAGTCAAACATGCGCGCGAGTTTTTAGAGTCAGGCAAACTGGTAAAATTTCGCGTCTTTTTGCGTGGACGTGAAATGGCGCATCCCGAAGCGGCAAAAGCAGTTTTGCTAAAAGTCTGGCCCATGGTAGAAGATGTCGGACACATGGACAAGCCGCCGAAATTTGAAGGGCGTTATTACAATATGCTTGTAACCCCTTTAAAAGATGATAAAAAAAAATAAAGAGACATAACTGAGTCTCTGCCGAGGCTCACGCTCTCTTCCGTGCTGACGTAATCTACATGTAAAATCATTGTAATCATTGCAAAAGTTCGCTATAATGCCAGACCTCAAATTCTAGAGAATCATACGAAAGGAGTCCTACGATGCCTAAAATGAAATCGGTTAAAGGCGCTGTCAAGCGTTTTAAGGTGAAGAAAAACGGTTCGATTAAGCGCGGTACTGCGTACAGAAGCCATATTTTGACCAAACAAGATGCTCAAACACGCCGTGAACAAAATCGACCCAAAACGGTAGCGAAAGCTGACGAAAAAAATATTAAAGCTATGATTGCATAGTGTAACACAATAGTATCTCCACATTTAAAGTGGGCAAGTCCGTATAACAACGGCACCTTAGCGCCATTGCGTCAGGGGTAAAGAAAAGGAATAACATGCCAAGAGTAAGAACAGGCAGCGTCCGAAGACGTCGCCATAAAAAGATTTTAAAACTAGCTAAAGGTTTCTACAGCGGTAGACGAAAACATTTTCGAAAAGCAAAAGAGCAGATTGAACGCAGTCTTGTTTATGCCTTTCGTGATCGAAAGCAGAAAAAACGTGAATTCCGTAAGTTGTGGATTATCCGTATTAATGCTGCCTGTCGTCTTAACGACATTAGCTACTCTCGTTTTATTAACGGATTGAAAAAATCCGGTATCGAGCTCGATCGTAAAATTCTCGCCGATATGGCAATGAATGATGCCGCAGCATTTAGTGCGGTGGTAGCACAAGCCAAAGCAGCACTGTAGGAGTTTCTCCGCAGTGCTACTCCAGAATATAGCCTTTCTCTTCCAAGCAGCGTAAGCACTCTTCATCTATCTTTGGTCGTGACGACGTTTCAATAGCCTTCATATCATAATAACGACACTCTTTAAAATCATTTTGTATCATCTCTTCACTGTGACCTTCCGGGCAGATAAGACCGTTAACGGTAATTGTTTTAGAGCTGCAACCGCTATAGAGCAGAAGGCTTAGGGGTACTGCTATGAGTGTGCGCGCTTTCATTCGGCACTCTTTAAAGAGGCTTCAAAAAGGTAGCGGTGATCTTGCGGCAAGGCATTGTAAAGGTTGTGTGCCAAGTCACGAATTTCCCATAGTGCGGCTTTGTCGCTTCGTAATGCAATAAAGTTCTGCAGGCTGCGTGCATTGCAGCTCCATGTCAGCTCTGTTTTATAGCTTTCCGGCAGGCAGTACTTAGCGCGGTCGTTAGAAATTCCGGCAGATAATACTTGACGCAAGTTTTCCAGTGCTTTGACACTCATCTCATCGACAAGCGTTATGTGGGTTAATACCAGATATTTTGAAGCGCGTTTCAGGTCATTTGGTTCAAAAGGCTCTTCGTCTTTAAGTTCTTTAAGGGTATAGCGTGTGCTTTTAACTGAGAGTGATGCCATACGATGACGGGAAAGTTCTTGCAGCAGAGCGCGGCTAACCCCTTTGATATAGAAGTTGTAGGCAAGATGCTCCAGCGTCGAAGCATGCTTGAATTTATTACCGACTCGGTCAATGAGTTCACGGTCTTTATCGCCGCCGTTATCGCTTTTGTCAAAGCTTTGCCAACAGGTGCGTATGGCATTGGCGCAAACAACAAGCGGTGTGTAGTGGTTTAATGTAACGTTCATAAGGAAATCCTTTATGCTTTTTTAATTATAGCAAAAGTCGTCGAAAAAAGAGACAGGCGCATCGCTCCCGCCGAAGGCGAGAGTTACATAACAAAGACGTTGGGTACGATGAGCGGGTATTTTTTCATTTTTCGGTAAATGTGTTTGCGTACCACCTGTCTGAGATCATTTTCCATGGCCTTGGGGTTTTCGATATGTCCGGGTTTGAGATTGACCATAAAATGTTCAAGCACATCTTCCATCTCTTTGGCAAATGCCTTGTCCTGTTTGTCAGCAACCAGACCAAAAGAGGTGACACGCGGCTTGGAGATCAGATGGGAATCGGCTTCGCTCACCTGAGCCACGATCATGACAATACCGTCATTGGCCATTTTCTGACGGTCAATGACAATATCGTCTTCAATCTGATGATTATTTTGATTGTCAATATAGGTTTTCCCGGTTTTGACACTCTTGACTTTGCGCATGAACTTCGGACCGACCTCAATACAGTCGCCATCAGTCATGAGCAGAATATTGCGCTCGGGAATACCGCATGCCATTCCGGTCTCTTTGTGTTTCATTATATGGTTGTATTCGCCGTGTACCGGTAAAAAGAATTTGGGATTGCAGAGGCGCAGCAGCAACTTTTGCTCTTCAATGCCGGCATGTCCGGATACATGTAAATCCCGATCGTTTGCTACTTTGGCACCGGCACGCTGCAGGTGGTTAAGCATGCCCGAAATAGAACCTTCGTTGCCCGGAATTGCACGAGACGAGAGGACAATAAGATCGGTCGGCTTGATTTTAATATGGCGGTGCTCCCCAATGGACATGCGATACAGTGCCGAATTGGGTTCTCCTTGTGAACCGGTGGTGACAATCAGTACATCTTTGTCGTTCATGCGACTCACTTCATCGGCATCGACAAAGATATTTTTAGGTAGTTTGATATAGTCGTACTGCATGGTTACTTCCAGATTGCGCTCCATGGAGCGTCCGATAACACATACTTTACGCTTATACTTAATACCGTATTGAATGGCCTGATAAACACGATGTACGTTAGAGCTAAAGGTCGAGAGAATAACCCGTCCTTCTGCTTTGGCAAACATACGATCAAGTGCAGGAGCAACGGTCAACTCACTGGGGGTTATCTCTTTGTTATATGAGTTAGTCGAGTCGGAGAGCATGCATAAAACACCTTTTTCGCCATAGGCGGCAAAGCGGTGCAGGTCGGCCGTATAGCCGTCAATAGGGGTGTGGTCGATTTTAAAGTCACCGGTATGAATGATGGTGCCTGCTGCTGTTGTAATAGCGAGTGACGAGGAGTCTAAAATAGAGTGAGTCATATGCATCCACTCAATTTCAAAATCATTACCGATCTTATAAATTTTGCGTTTCTCTACCGGATTGAAATAGCGTCGAAACTCTTTAAGGTGATGTTCATCAAATTTATTGCCGATCATGGCGAGCGGTAGCGGTGAGGCATAGATAGGAAACTGCATCTCTTTGTAGAGGTAAGGCATGGCACCGATATGATCTTCGTGAGCATGGGTAATGATGACGGCAACAATTTTTTTGCGAATTTCCCGTAGATAAGAGAAGTCCGGTACTAAAATATCGACACCGTGCATCTCTTCATCGGGAAAACTCATGCCGACATCAACTAAAATGGCCTCCTTGTCCGTCTCAAAAACGGTGATGTTTCCACCAATTTCACCCAAACCGCCCAAGGGTGTGATCCGTACTTTGGCCGTTGAGTTGAGATCGAGTTTAAAATGCGGGTTGAGTCGATTTTTATGAATCTCTTGATTTTTGATGACACTCTCTTTGAGCACCGAGTCGACGGGAGCGGGGGCATTACGTCGTCGATTTTTGTTGCCCCCTTGTTTGTTGCGGTTTGCGGTGTTACGTGAGCGGTTATTTCTGTTTTGTTGCGGTTTTCCACCCTCTTTTGTCTCTTTATTTTTGGGGTTTTGTTTTGGTGCTGCCGATTTTTTCGGGGCACTCTTACTTGGTGTGGGCTGTCTCTCTTCTTGGTTCATCCAAACTCCTTGTTATATCATTGTATAGAGTTGGTGATAGTCATCGGTTGTTATCTGATGAGGTCGAATCGTCAGAGGAAGCTTAAGCGTCTCAAAGGCTTTGAGAACGCATGCTTTGTCGTAGCGTGACGTAAGGTTCTTCATCAAAGTTTTGCGCGGTTGGGCAAATGCAATTTTCAGCATTGCTTCAAACGCCGCGTTACTACGAGAGTGCTTCTTTTTAATGAGCAAGATCGCAGAATCCACTTTGGGCATGGGTTCAAACGCAGAGGGTGGAACGGTAGTAACAATGGAAGCCGTTCCGACGCTCTGTGTAATCACCCCTAAAGATCCAAACACTTTTTCGCTAGGCTGTGCCGCAAATTTTTGCGCCACCTCTTTTTGAACCATTACAAGCACATTTTGACACATCGGATCTGCGAGGGCCTTCAAGATGATGGTAGTGCCAATATAGTAAGGTAGATTGGCTACCAAATTATACGGCTCATCCAAAAGCGCACTCTGCCAAGTTTCCAGTACATCGCCACAGTGTAGCTCCAACTGCTTGGTTGTGATTTTCTGTTCAAATTTTTCATTCAGGTGCTTGCAAAGATCCCGATCGACCTCAAAAGCAATAACGCTTCTGACATCAACTAAATAGTTAGTTAAATCACCTAAGCCAGGTCCAATTTCGACAACCTTACAGGTGTCGTTGGGCATCGCTTGGATGATTTGATGCAAGATGCTCTCATCTTTTAAAAAATTTTGACCAAACTGTTTTTTGGCTTTATGAGAATGTTGCATAAGGCATTTTATCCCAAAAGTGCTTAAGTGAATATTTGATGCAATTTGTGGATTCCAAATTTTTGTTTGGAAAATTTACATGTAAATGAAAAGCTTGGCGTAGTGTTAAGTGAATTTGCTTTATACTTCGCTTACTTTAAATTATGAGAGAGGCAGTATGGACTATTTTGCCAAACGAATCATTCCGTGTCTGGACGTTAAAGACGGACGCGTGGTTAAAGGAGTGAATTTTGTAGGCTTGCGTGATGCCGGTGATCCGGTTGAAGTGGCGAAGCGCTATAACGAAGAGGGTGCCGATGAGATCACCTTTTTAGATATCGGCGCTTCTCATGAAGGACGTGATACTATTGTAGATATAGTGGAGCAGGTGGCACGCGAGGTCTTTATTCCGCTAACGGTTGGTGGCGGTATTCGTAAGCTTGAGGATATTTATGCCCTGCTTAATGTCGGATGTGATAAAGTGAGTGTTAACTCTGCGGCACTGAAGCGTCCGGAACTTATTAACGAAGGTGCCAAGCGGTTTGGATCACAATGTATTGTCGTTGCCATTGATGTCAAGCAGACCGAAGCAGGGTATCGTGTTTTTTTAAACGGCGGACGGGTTGATACGGGTATTGATGCTGTTGCCTGGGCGCAAGAGGCGGCAGATCGAGGTGCGGGTGAAATTTTACTGACATCCATGGACGCCGACGGTACCAAAGCGGGGTTTGACATGATGATTACAACGCAGTTGAGTCGGATGCTCAACATTCCTATTATTGCCAGCGGCGGTGCGGGGAGCATGGCGCATATTCGTGAGGTGTTTGAAGCAGGTGCCGATGCGGCACTGGCCGCATCAATCTTTCACTACAAAGAGATTGATATCATGAGGCTAAAAGCGTACCTGCATGAGCATCATATACCGGTACGCCTATGATTGTCTGTGCCGGAAACAGTGAAACCTTTTCATTTGCAACGCCAATGGGTGTCGGGTTGATTGAGATGAGTATCAATCTGACCCGTTTATGTCTTTTTGACAAGCCGGACTTTTTGCTTTTTGTCGGGAGTGCCGGCAGTTACGGTACCCATCAGATTCTTGATATTGTAGAATCGAAGACGGCAGCCAACATTGAACTGGCTTTTTTGCAGAAAAAAGCCTATACACCGCTTGAAAATGTTGTCTCAACACAGACACAACAGGGCAAAGATGTTATTGTCAACTCCTCAAATTACATTACCACCGACGCGATATTGGCACAAAAATTTGTGTCAATGGGCATTGAACTGGAGAATATGGAATTTTTTGCCGTCTTGAAAGTTGCTCAGGCGTTTGACATTCCTGCCGGCGGTCTGTTTTGCGTGACCAATTTTTGTAATGAGTCGGCTCATGAAGATTTTCTCAAGCACCACGAGCAGGCCAAGAGGGCATTGCACATACATGTAAATCGGCGCATTGGCGAGTTGACATCGTGAAACCGACAATTTTAGACTGCACCAAAGAGGAGTTGTCCCGTGCCATTACCCCGTCATTTCGTGCGAAACAGATTTTTAAGTGGGTATATGCGCAGTATGTCGATGATTTTAATGCCATGAACAATCTGCCGCAATCTCTACGCCATACCCTGAGTGAGCGGTACGCAATTATGCCGCTGCGTATTCTCAAGAAAGAGATATCGCGTGACGGCACCATCAAATATCTCTTTGCATTACGTGACGGCAAGACAATAGAGAGTGTGTTGCTGCGCATGAAAGCGGCACAATACGATAGTGACGGTCAGTTAGTGCATCATGCCAAATATACCGTATGCGTTTCAACTCAGGTTGGATGTAAGGTTGGATGCGCATTCTGCTTGACGGCTAAAGGGGGATTTACGCGTGATCTCTCTTGCGGAGAAATTGTAGCTCAGGTGCTGGCACTGAAAAAAGACAACAATATTGCCGCAGAACGGCGGCTTAACATTGTCTACATGGGTATGGGCGAACCGTTGGATAATTTGCAGAACCTTGCCAAGGCCATCACTGTTTTTTCAGATGAGGACGGTCTGGCTATTGCTACCAAACGCCAAACGGTCTCTACGAGCGGGCTAAGCAGTCAAATTGACCGGCTCGGTGCGATGAATCTGGGCGTACACATTGCCATTTCACTCCATGCCGTGGACGATACGTTGCGCAGTGAGCTGATTCCCATGAATAAAGCCCACAATATTGCTTCTATTATTGAAGCTGTTAGGCGGTTTCCCATTGATACGCGAAAACGGGTAATGTTTGAGTATTTGATGATTAAGGGTAAAAATGATGATCGGCGTTCGGCAAAAAAACTGGTGACATTGCTGCACGGCATTAAAGCCAAAGTAAATTTAATCTATTTTAATCCGTACGAAGGCACACCTTATGAGCGGCCCGACAAGCATAGCATGGTGGCATTTCAAGAGTATCTTATTGCGCATGGGCTGCTTTGTACGATTCGAGATTCCAAAGGCATAGATATCAGTGCGGCATGCGGTCAGTTAAAAGAGAAAGAGAATCAGGAGATAGCGTAAATGGGTACATTGGAGTATGTTCAAATAATTTTTTTGTTGGCGGTAGTTGCTGTGGGTGTTGTGGGTTTTATTCGTGCGGTTAACCGTAAGGACGATTAGGATTTGTAACAAAAAAAAGGTAAAATGGTAGTGAAATAACATTATAAAGGAGTTAAATATGCCAGACAGTAAATGTAAAAAAACAGATTCAGACCGGATTATGCGTATTTTTGAATTGTGTGAAGAGCATTTCGGGTATGTCCGTTTTGTTGGTGTCAAATATCATTCGCGTATCGGATGGGTAGCAAAGGTGCAGTTTAACGACAGTATATATTTTGAAAATTTAACGGCGGACGGCGATAATTCAACAGACGCTTTGCGTAAATTAAAAAATAGAGTGAAAAAGATTATTAATCGGTATAATACCGTATAATACAGAGAGGACTAAGGGATGCTAAGGGCAGCTTTAATGGTGGTGTCATTGACACTTTCTTTATATGCAACACCGTATTGGATTCAGGTGAGTAGTATTGCGGCAGATAAAAAGATTGCGCCTTCCCTTATAAAAACCATTAAAAAAAATGGCTTTTCCTATAAAACAGTGGAGGAACAGGGAAGAAAAAAGGTTCGTTTGGGCAGTTTTTCGCATTACAATGAGGCACGAAAAGCCTTGCCTAAAATACGTTGTAAAATTGCTTATGATGCATTTATTGTACCGCATGCATCAGCAAAATCAACTAAAAAGCCGCCAGCCGTTCCAACCAAAGTTGCGCCCGTTGTAATGAAAACAGAGCAGGAGAAACCGCCTGTCGGCGTCAAAGCACCAAAAAAATCTTGTGAATGTGTTTATGATGTGCATTTGCTGCGCAAGACGGAACTTGACAAAGCCCTGCGTTACTACAAAAAGTCTGCATATTACGGTTTTGATATACCGTAGTCAACTAGAACTCAAGACACTCCAAGTAGGTATTTAAACTCTTTTTAATTCCGGACTGCAAGGATTGAAAAAGCTCTTCGGGGCTTTCGCCGTTGAGCGGGTAGCTCACTTCGTACGAGGGGATGTAAAGGTCGAAAAATTCTTCAAACATATTTTTGACAATAGTCGCACCGTATGTGTCAGTATAGGGCAGAATAAAAAAATACTCTTTATCGCTGTTTACAATGACATCGGAACCTCGAAGTACCTTTTCCAGACTTTCAATAATAAGATCGTCTTTGACTTTTTGAAAATTACAATATAAAATAGTAAAGCTTTCTGCTCGGTTATCATCAAGTCGATCGGCTATTCCCATATTGAGCTGGAGCAGCGACGGAAAATTGTTGTATGCAAAGTGGACACCGGCCATAAATACCCCTTTAAATTATTGTGAGGGTAGTATACAACACAATGGTGTAAAAAAACTATAAAATGGAATATTTACTGGCCTCTTCTCTGCTGGGAAAAGGGGACGCTTTGACGTCAGTGTTTTCGATGGTGACTGTATAGGACTGTTCCGGCACCGTTTTGCAGTAATTTAAAATAATTTTGACGGCACGTGACCTGTCGCTGTTGCTGGCATTGCTTGACAGCAGGGCATGAGGACCGGGGATACCGACAGTTTTCAGATGTAAAAACTTACTGTTGTTGATTGCTTCAAGATAGGCGTTCTCCTCATGATTGCGTCCGATGACCAGTTTGGCTCCGTCGTCCAAACGCAGATGCCGGCCGTATTTGAGCACGGGAATATCACGGACTTCCAGGGTGTCGTAGGCAATGAAATCATGCATTTTTTTGGTAAAGTTTTCATCGGTCAAGAGGCAGCCGCCGCCGGGACTTTCAAAATCGGTTAAACCGAACGAACGGGCAAGTTCCATTTGCCGGTCACGGCTGCGTCCGACAATGCCTTCAAGCCGATTACGATCGACCCATCCCTCCTCTTCGGCACGGGTTGGGGCAAGTTTTTTGGCGGAGAGAGGACGCAAGAGCAGCCCTTCACAGTTGCTCATATTCAGAACGGTGGCCAACGCATCGGCATTTTGACTCATCGGACGTTGACCGAGAACCTCGCCGCTAATGAGAAAGTGCGCTCCTTCGGCTTCCATAATGCGCTTGGCGACTTCAAACATTTTGGCATGACAGTCAATACAGGGGTTGAAATGTTTTCCGTATCCGTGCTTGGGGTCAAACAGAACACTTTGCAGGTATTCGCTTTGAATGTCGATAATGCGCAGTTCGGCTCCAACCTGATTGCACATATTTTGCATATGCTGGCGTCGGTCCCGTGTAGCGCCGAATCCGGTATTGATGTTACAGGCGATCACCTCAATGCCCTGATCGACAATGAGCTTAATGGCCAAGGTCGAGTCAAGACCGCCGCTAAAGAGCGAAATAGCTTTCATGGTTATCCTTCATAAGGGACAAGTTCCCCGCGTTTGAGTTTTTCAATTTTGTGTCTATAGGAGCGAATCAGAAATGACTTCTTGTCCAACGACAACTCTTGTTGGAATTTTACCTTTTTTAGAGCCTTTTCGTAATAGTTTCTAAGAAAAAAGATCAGGTTGTCTCGAAGGTGTTCGGCACTGTGAAACGGTGGATTACTTTCGTCCATTAATATGGACATGATAGCCGGATCATCCAAATTGCCTTGCAGTACCATGGAGAGTTCGCGGGAGTGGTGCAGCAACAAGGAGCTGCTGAGCGAATCGACAATCATATTGAGATGTTCCGGGTGTTCAACAGCTGTTTTGATCAGACTTCGCTCCCAAGCATCGCCGTAAGCAGTCGTAGCGCTATGGGAGTGTGCGGATGGCGAAGGGTTTATTTTAAGCAGAGAGGGAGAGAGTCCTAATTGCGATGCCAGATAACTTTTGTACTCCTCTTGCAGTAGAGGAGAGAGTGTTTTGAGGTAGCCGATACCCTCGTGCATTGCCTGCTCTCGCTCTTTGGGATGTGTCAGTCGGTATTGTTGAAGGATATGGTGGAGGGTAAACTCTATGAAGGGTTGTGCGGAGCGAAAGAGTGTGTTAAGCTCTTCGATGTGTCCGTTTTTGACCATATCTGCCGGATCGTACCCCTGAGAGAAGATGACAACGCCGCCGTCAAATCCGGAAGCACTTAAGAGCTTAGCGGCTTTGAGCGCTGCAGCGACACCGGCGTTATCCCCGTCGTATGCCATAATAATACGCGGATCTCCTTTGCGCAAGAGTGGTAAATGTTCAGGAGTAAGTGCCGTTCCAAGGGTGGCGACGGCCGTATTAAATCCGGCTTTATGGAGCATAATAACGTCAAGGTAGCCTTCGGTTACAATGATCTCTTTTTTTTTATAAATGGCATCACGTGCTTGGTGGTATGCGTAGAGCAGACGTGATTTATTAAACAGTTTGGTTTGCGGTGAATTGACATATTTGGCGGTATGCCCACTGATGGTACGGCCTCCAAATCCGACGACTGTACCGTTGGTAGCATAAATGGGAAAGGTGATGCGTTCAATAAAACGTGCATAGATATTGTTCTCGCCTTTGCCGACCAGACCGAGCTCAATAGCTTCGTTAATGTTAAACAGGTGGCTTTGCAGATACGCAAGCGTCTCTTTGGATGCCGGGGCATACCCGATGCCGAAACGCTCAACGGAAGCGGCATAAATGCCGCGATCTTGCAGATACTTTTTGGCTTGCGGATGTTTTTCAAGCAGAGATTGATACCAGAGATTGAGAGCATCAATCATTTTGGTGTCAGTTTTTGGTGTTGTTCCCTGCGTGTAGGTCAGGGTATAATTGTATTGCGAGGCAAGTTTTTCAAGCGCCTCGGGATAACTGAGCTTGTCATGCTCCATAATAAACTTAATGCTGTCGCCGCCGGCACCGCATCCAAAACAGTGGTAGATCTGTTTTTGAGGACTTACGATAAAACTGGGCGTTTTTTCATCGTGAAACGGACAGGCCCCTTTAAAATTGCTGCCGGCTTTGCGCAGTTCTACATAGCTTCCTACAACATCAACAATATCAAGACGGGCTTTGAGCCCTTCAATGGAATCGGCGGCAATCATGCAGGAATTATAACGGAGTTGTACTTTAAAATATATTTGGCTATAATGCGCTTCTAAAAATTTTAACAGAAAGTGGGTGATGTGAATGCCAGGTATTGTACTGCGTCACGATGATAATTTTGATGCCGCTTACCGTCGCTTTAAAAAACAGACAGATCGTAATCTGATTGTAACCGAAGCACGTGCGCGCCGGTTCCACGAAACGGAAACCGAAAAGCGTAAAAAGCAGAAAATTTCAGCGCGTAAGAAAATGCTAAAACGTCTCTATATGATGCGACGTTACGAATCACGCCTATAGCAACAGGCCCTCTGGGCAGGTTGTTTCTCTCTATTTTCTCCTTCAAAAACAATTTACATGTATTTTTCAATATTAAATAAAGTTATGTAAAAGCAATGTCTGCAGCGCTAATATTTTGTTAATATTAGGCTAACACGCTCTTAATTTCCCAATGCTACTATTTCAAAATCATCAACAAAAATATTGCAATGCGCAATATGAAATTTTGAAAATTTAGTTACATGGAGTTTTAACGATGCAAGCAATGCGCAACAGA
>JALSLA010000020.1 GCA_026988515.1 Helicobacteraceae bacterium
TTTTCAGAATTAAGGGCATCTCTAAAAACTCCCAATAACCATCCCTAAAGTAGCGAAACGATAAAATAAGAGAAAAGGAGAGACAGATGCGCGGACTGTTTGACTATGAATATCAACTAGAATCTATGTCACCCGCGGTGCTAAAATTTCCATTTTGTATATTCCTTCATATAACAAGCGGGTGTTTAACCTACAACCCTGTTATCCGGTCGCGCAGCGAGCGGAGTTGCCTTGAAAATTAAAATTAGCACACACCATGTTGCTAAAACGGAGGGACAAAAGAGATGGGAAAAGTAGAAATAGAATCTTATTTAACCCGTTTCAAGCGTACGCCCATCTCTAAGTGTTCCGTATAGGGAAACTGGTCAAACACTGCCATTGACACTACCTTGTAAGCACTGCCTAAACGTTTTAAATCTGCTAGCAGCGTCTGAGGGTTGCAAGAGATATAAAGAATATTCTCAAAGCGTGATGCAAATTTACATGTATTTTCATCCATGCCCGAGCGTGGCGGATCCACAAAAAGAGACTGCAACGCATAGGCGTCTATGTCAATATCTTTCATGCGTCGAAATTCACGTACACCATCAAGCGCTTGGGCAAATTCTTGAGCACTCATCCGAACAAATTCAATATTTTCTATGCCATTGAGCTTCATATTGATCTTTGCCGCGTTAATTGATGATTTCGATATTTCCGTGGCTAATATTTTATCAAACTTCGAAGCCAAAGGAATGGTAAAATTTCCCGCACCGCAATAGAGTTCAAGCAGATCACCGCCAATGCCGTCAAACTGCTTCAAGGCCCACCCGAGCATCTTCTCATTGACTTTGGCATTGGGCTGGGTAAAACTGTTCTCAATCTGTTCAAAGTAATATGCTCTGCCGTTAACATGCAGTGTTTCAACAATAAAATCATTGCGTAACACAAGCTTCTGTTTTCGACTGCGACCTATAATCTCAATGCCCAGTTCCTCGGAAATTTTCCGTGCCTTTTCCCTCCAGACATCATCAAGCCTTTTATGGTAAATCAGCGTCACCAAAACCTTACCGTCTTGTGAACTCAAAAAGTCTGCTCCAAAAAGCTTTTTGTCAATCTCATATTGAGTGATTTTCTCAAGCAGTTTGGGCATTAGTGCGGCAATGGGAATGCTGACCATAGGACATGCATCAATAAGTACCACGCCTTTACCCTGCAGCGCATTCATCGCATAATGAACCGCATCGCCGACATGCCAAATTTTAAATTCCGAACGACTGCGGTAATGTTCATGTTCCGATGTAAAGCACGCTATCGTTTCGCTGTAAAAAGGTGCAAACATCTCCCTTACACGCTCCAGCTTCGTGTTCAGTTGTCCTTCGTAGCCCTCTTCATAATAGCGACAGCTGCCGCACTCACCGAAATATTTACACTCCATTACTTAATACTCGCAATAAGATTTCCTATTAATAAATTCCACCCGTCAATGAGCACAAAAACCAGTATCTTAAACGGCAGTGAGATCATAACCGGCGGCAGCATCATCATACCCATAGACATTAAAATCGAAGCAACCACCATATCAATAACCAAAAAGGGTAAAAAGAGTAAAAAACCAATTTCAAATGCCGTCTTTAATTCACTAATTATAAATGCCGGAATAATCACCGTCAGCGGTACATCATCAATGCTTTGCGGATTTTCAATATCACGGATACGAAAAAAAAGTGCCAAATCTTTCTCGCGGGTGTTGCGAATCATAAAATCTTTAAACGGCTCTGCCGTTCGTGTAAACGCCTCTTCATAGGTAATTTTCTCTTGAATATAAGGCTCAATACCGTTGACATACGCTTTTTTACCAATAGGCTCCATCACAAAAACAGTCAAAATAAGCGCAAGCATTACCAATAGCTGAGTCGGCGGCACCTGTTGGGTCCCCAATGCTTGACGCAAAAACCCAAACACAATAACAAAGCGGGTAAACGTAGTCATCACCAGCACCAGACTCGGTGCCAAAAAGAGAATGGTCAACAGCATTAACACATTGAGTGAGCTTACCAACTGTTCGGGTGAATCCGGCGCCGAGAGAGAAAAATTCATAGTAGGCACGGCTGCCGTCTCGGCAGAGAGGGTTAATACAACAAGCAGCAGTGTAACAAGTAGTTTCATTATGGTGTCGCCGCTGCTTTATCTAAAACACTTTTTTTTGTCAGTGCCTCTTGCTCGTTATCGACACCGCTAAAGTGCAATTCGACGCGACGGTTTCGCTCACGCCCTTTTTTGGTTGCATTAGTCGCCAACGGACGATACATAGAAAAAGCAGCCGCATGAATACGTTCAGGTGTGACCCCGTCGATAAGCAGCTCTTTGAGTACGGCAATAGCCCGTGCGCTTGAGAGTTCCCAGTTGTCTTTATAGGGACTGTCGTCACCGGGAGGCACATTGTCCGTATGGCCGCGTACACTGACCTCAACTTTGTTGGGTAGCTGATCGACTATTAATGCAATACGTTTTAAAAAAAGCAAGGCATCCTCATTCTCAATTTTGGCGCTTCCGGGCTTAAACAACAACGCCGAAGGCAGCTGAATGACAAAACCGTCTTGCGCCTCTTCAATAGAGATAGAAGGTCCATGCCCTTTTTCCATCATCTCATTGGCATCCATAATGGCTTGCGAAACTTTATTGACCTGCTCGGAAGTCTCGTCTCGTGTCTCTATAGGTGTCGATTCTTGAATGCGCTGCTTCGATATTTCCGTCTTGGTACCGCCTTCAAGGACACTCATAGCACCGGCAAGCGAACCGATCGCTTCAGAGACCTTCTTGGCATCCATACTCGACATGGAGAGCAACAGTACAAAGAAGCACAGAAGCAGACTCATTAAGTCTCCAAATGCCGCCAACCATGCCGGAAGACACTTTTCACATTCAGGACACTTCTGTTTACCCATTGTCTAAAACCTAATCAAACTGACTGACACGATCGTTCGGTGCTAAGAACGAAAGCAGTTTTGCTTCTAGTGTTCGCGGATTGTCACCGGCTTGAATAGACATAATACCTTCTAAAATCATCTCTTTAATGGTATTCTCTTCATCATTTCGTATGTTTAAAATATTGGCAACGGGCGTACCGAAAATATTACCGATCATGGCACCGTACAT
>JALSLA010000021.1 GCA_026988515.1 Helicobacteraceae bacterium
GGATACCGTTAAAGTAACCGGACCGATGAGCCTCTTGGCATTGATATTGTTTAATATTTATGTATTGTCACAAGCTAATTTATTGAAATCTCGTGGTAACATTATGACAATGCAATACAATGGAGGAAAAGAGACCCGTGACATATAAAACAGTGGCAATAATCGGAGGTGGTGCATCGGGTTTAATGAGTGCTATAGTAGCGGCACAAGAGGGGCATGTCGTACACCTCTTTGAAAAAAATGCACACGTCGGCAAAAAAATCTTGGCTTCGGGAAACGGGCGATGCAATATCTCCAATAAAAATTTACATGTAAGCGACTACTACAGCCGTCAGCCTGCTTTTGCAGCAGAGGCACTGCAACGCTTTACCTTTCACGACTTTGAAACATTCTGCTTTCAAATAGGGTTGCTCTTAGACACCAAAAAAGACGGCAGAGCCTATCCGCGTTCTTACGAAGCCAAAGCGGTTGTCACCGCATTAAGACGCTATGCCCTACAGTGTGGAGTCACTATTGTTACCGATACGTTTGTAGAAAAAGTCGTCAAAAACAGAGATCACTTTCATTTACATGTAAATTCACACCTTTACGACGCCGTCATTGTTGCAACCGGTTCCCAAGCAGCACCGCAGCTTGGTGCCAATGACAGCGGCTATGCCATTGCACGCTCATTTCATCATCACATCATACCGCCCTACCCCTCTTTAGTGCAATTGTGTCTGGAGTCGACCTGTCATGCAAAAATGGCAGGTGTCAAACAGCACGCAGAAGTAACACTCTACGTCAACAACAAACAAGAAGAACAGACTCAGGGCGACATTCTCTTTACCAAGTACGGCATTTCCGGATTCGCCATTTTAGACATTAGCCACGCTGCCTCGCTGGCACTACAGTCTCAGCAGTGTGTCACTCTTGGCATTGACCTGTTTACTCAAACACCGCGACCGAAACTTTTAAAACTGCTACACGATACCTGCCACCGTCTTGAGAACTATTCCATTGCAGAAATTGTTTCGCTTTTAATTCCGTCTAAGATGGTGCCGCATTTGTTGCACGCCGCCCACATAGCACCGCAGACCTCTGCTAAAATGCTCAACACCAAAACCGTAAAACAGATTGTCAATCTCCTAAAAGATTGGCGTTTCACCGTAACGCAAACCCATGGGTTTCAACATGCCGAAGTCAGCGGCGGCGGTGTCGATACCGCCGAACTCAACCCGCATACCTTCGAATCACTGCAATGTAAAAATCTCTATTTTGTCGGTGAAGTATGCGATATCGTCGGGCGACGCGGCGGCTATAACCTCCATTTTGCCTGGGCCAGCGGATATGCGGCGGCACAGGCAATAAGCACTTAGCAACCTAATGATAATAACTAATATGTTTTTATGTTTATTTATGATAATATATCCCAAATATACATACTGACTGAGCTTTTTATTATGAATCTAAAAAAAATTGAAACTATTATACGGCAAGGAAAAGATCTTAAAGTTCTTTATGCCGAAGATAACATCGATGCACGTACCCAAACACTCGAAATCCTAAAAGATTTTTTTGATCATGTCGACATTGCCGTCGACGGTGCAGAAGCACGTAACAAAATAGATGCGACCGCTTACGATCTTATTATTACCGATATTAACATGCCCAAGGTGGACGGTATTGAACTCATTACCCATTTGCGTGAGCAAGACAACGATATTGCCATTTTAATACTCTCTGCCTATAACGAACCGACCTATTTTATTCAGGCAATTAAACTCGGTATTGACGGCTATTTGTTAAAACCTCTGCATATTGACCAGTTTGTCGATACCATTAGCCGAACGCTACAGCAAATCGAGATAAAAAAAGAGAATCTTGCTTACAAACAGTCACTTTTGGAAGTGGTTTCAACTAAAACCAAAGAGCTGGAATATACCTATTTTCACGATGCACTGACCCGGCTTCCAAACCGTATGGCTCTTGAGCGTGATATTACACAGCAAAAAAAAGAGAGTATTCTACTCATAGATATCAATAATTTTGCAGCCATCAACAATCTCTACGGAAGCCGCGTCGGCGACACAACGCTACAAAGTATTGCCCAGTATCTCCTGAATCTTGCAGGCAGCTCTTACACTGTCTACCGTCTGAGCGGCGATCAGTTTGTCTTTTTAAGCCATGCCTTCCAAAATATTGAGTACTGCAAAGCCACTGCCGATACCATCGTAGAGAGTCTGAGCAACAATTCTATTGATATCATGGTTAACAATCAAGACCTTGAGATCAATATTTCGGCTACCATTGCCATTGTCAACGACACTCACAATCAACGGCTTTTGGAATATGCGGATATGGCTCTTGAGTATGCCAAAAAAACGCATCAAAACATCGTCATCTACACCAAAGCCCTCTCACTCGAAGCACATTACAAAAAAGACATTGAAGCTGTCCAACTGGTTAAAAATGCCTTGGCTGAAGACCGGCTGGTTCCCTTTTTTCAACCCATTGTCAAATCTGACGGTACCGTCACGTACGAATGTCTTGCCCGAATTATTGCCAGTGACGGCACCGTCATCTCCCCTTACTTTTTCATTGACGGTATTAAAAAGACCCAATATTACGCCGAACTCACCAAAGTGATGATCCGCAAAGCCTTTGATGTGTTTGAAGGCAGTGATACCTCCTTTTCGCTCAATCTCTCCTATGAAGATATCTCCAACGAAAAAATTATTACCTACCTCAAAGAGCTTATTTACTCCAAAAATATGGCTCAAAACCTCATTTTAGAGATTGTTGAGAGCGAGAGTATTGACAATTTTGAACTCATTAAACATTTTATTGATGAAATGAAAGCTCTCGGTGTGCGTATTGCGCTGGACGATTTTGGAAGCGGCTACTCAAATTTCTCATATTTAATGGAACTTAAACCAGATTTTATTAAAATAGACGGTTCACTTATTAAAGAGATTCATGCGAACCGTAAGTCGTACATTATTACCAAAACCATAGCGAACTTCTCTAAAGAGCTTCACATTGATGTCATTGCGGAGTTTATTCACTCTCAAGAAGTTTATAACAAGGCTAAAGAGTTAGGTATTGACGGCTTTCAAGGCTACTTTTTAGGTGAACCGGTACAACACATAACAAAGGACTAGCCATGCCGTTTCTCATCGCCGTAGGTGTTATTGCACTCATTCTTATTCTCATGTACAATGCCCTCATTGCCCGGAAAAATCAAGTTGACAATATTTTTGCCGGTGTCGATGCCGCACTCAAAAAACGTTTTGATCTTATTCCCAATCTCATCGCTTCAGTACAGGAGTACATGACGCATGAAAAAGAGCTTCTTAGCAACATTACCAAACTGCGTACCGAAGGACTAAAACCCAATCTCTCCGATACTGAAAAAATGGCGCTGGATCAGCAGGTCACTTCAGCGTTGGGCACGCTGATGATTTCGGTCGAAAACTATCCCGATCTTAAAGCCAATGAAAATATTATAAACCTGCAGCGTACCCTTAATGAGACCGAATCTCAGATTGCCGCGGCGCGACGTGCATATAACCAAGCTGTAACGGACTACAATAATATTATTGAAATGTTTCCGACCAATTACATGGCATCATGGATGAATCTGACCCGAAAAGAGGTGTTTGTTATTGATGAACATGAACGTGAAAATATTAATGTCAAAGAGCTCTTTAACGCTTCATGAAAAGCATAGGCGAGCTGACTGATTTCTATTACAATGCGCTCTACCCCTCGCTCAAAGCTTTAGAAGAGCAGCGCAAAGCGCTTGCCGTAAAAGCTTACAAAATATTTGCATTGATTGCTCTGCTGGCTCTTTCGGGCATTGCCGTACGTTGGTACTATTTTCATGCCCTTGATCTGCTCTCGTTAATGTTTGTCATTGCCGGAGCTATCGGTGCCGCATGGAGCTATCGGCATATTATTCAAGATTATCGTACAGAATTTAAAATGCGCATTATGAAACCGCTGATCGAAGCCATTGACGATTCGCTTCGCTATACACCCGTTGCCACCGTTTCACAAAGCCTTTTTGAACGTTCAGGGCTGTTTCAAGGACGTATTGATAGATTTACAGGCAACGATCTGGTTCAAGGCTCTATTGCATCGGTTGATCTGCAATTTTCAGATTTACATGTAGAGTCCGTAACCCGAGACGCCAAGGGAAATTCACACCGTTCTACCATCTTTCAGGGACTCTATATTGTTGCGGAGTTTAACAAGCATTTTAAATCACAGACTATAATTCTACCCGATAGTGCAGAGAAGATCTTCGGCAATGTTCTGGGTAGCTGGCTTCAGTCCAAGAGCTTCGGTCGTGACCGTCTCATTACACTCGACAATGCAGCATTTGAAAAAGCTTTTGTCGTTTACGGAAATGATCCCATTGAGTCACGCTACATCTTGACACATACCCTGATGGAACGGCTGCTCAATTTAAAACAGAGTGTAGGACACAATATTTATGTGTCGTTTGTCGATGCCAATATTCATATTGCCATTGCCTACAACAAAGATCTTTTTGAACCGACCGTCTTTCAATCACTGCTAAACTATGACAATGCAATGAGCTATATTCATGCACTCAATCTTGCCGTCGGCATTGTTGAAGAGCTCAAACTAAACGAACGATTATGGAGTAAAGAATGATACAGATCCTACTGTCGCTACTGTTGCTGGCACTCACTGCCGCCGCCCTGCCCCTGCACCAAGTACCGCCGACCGTAACCCTCGATGGTGACCGCGGCGAAACGGCTAACGGCAAACCCTGGGTCTCCAGAGATACCCTAAAAGGGAAAGTTCATATTCTTTTTTATGTCGATCCGGATAAAAAAGATCTCAATAACGCCCTCTCTGAAGCACTCAAGCGCCGAAAGTTTGACCACAATCACTACGCTTCCGTAGCCATTGTCAATATGGCTGCCACATGGATGCCAAACTTTGCCATTGAGGCAAAACTAAAGAAAAAACAAGAACTCTACCCCGATACGCTCTATGTCAAAGACAAACAAAAAGTTCTGGTAAAAGAGTGGGGTTTGGCCGATGACAACTCCGATATTTTACTCTTTGACAAAGAGGGCAAACTGATCTACTTTTATGAAGGCAGACTCAATGACAAAGAGATTGCCAAAGTCATTAAATTAATTGAGGAGCGGCTGCAATGAATGAAAAAGATCTGCTGCTTTTAAGCATTAAAGACTTTATGACACCCAAAATGCTTAAAATGGTTCTGCTGCCCTTTGTCATTACCATGCTAATTATGTACACGCTCTTCTTTATTGCCGCCGATTTGGGTCTCGATACGCTGCAACAGACTACGCTTCAGGTAGAGAGTACGCAAACGATAGCCAATAACGGAGCCGAACACACGGAAAATTTCAGCGGGACATTTAGCGGTACATCCATCATTGACTTTTTAATGACCCATACCGTTACCTCATGGCTTATTAGCTTCTTAGTCTATACCGTAGGAAGTTTTTTGGTGTTACTCATTTCAATTGTCGTAGCTCTGGCCGTCATTGGATTTTTGACACCGCCTATTTTAAAAGAGTTACAGCAGCGTCACTATCAAACTATTAAACTGATCGGTTTTGACGGCATCACGACGGTAGTGTGGAACTTTACCAAATCGTTTCTTGTCATGATCGGCCTCTTTTTGCTGCTGATGCCGCTCTATTTTGTTCCTCTTATTAATATCATTGCACTTAACATACCGTTTTACTACTTCTTTCACCGACTGCTTACGTATGATGTCGCATCTACGCTGTGTACCAAAGAAGAGTATGTTCACATCATGCACTTCAAAGGGAATGCGATGCGTATTAAAACGCTGCTGCTCTACATGGTCTCGCTGATACCCTTTGCCGTTTTGTTCGCTACGGTATTTTTCGTCATCTATATTGGGCACAGCTTTTTTAAAGAGGTTGCCTTACTGCGTCAAAATTTACATGTAAATCAGACGTAGCAACACGCCGTTGTTACGCGACAACGCTCGTCTCTTCAGGTTCATACGTAATCTCTTTCATGGTACCTTTTGAACCGGTAAAACGAATGAGCACCTGTGTGGCACCAAAGCTTTTGGCAATGCTTTCTAAAGTTTTACGTGCCGAATTTTCGACATCACCGCGCATTGACGCCGCAAACTCTTCTGCCATTTGCGCTACTTGCACTTTTGCCTCTTCGATAAGTTTGTTTTTCGAAGCTTCGTCAAAACCGTCGCTAAAAGCCGCTGTTACAAGTGAAGGCAATAGCCATGGTAAGAGTTTGGCACCTTGTTCGTCGTAAAACTTAATATCTTTAATGTTGGTATCGTATTCGACCTCGGGCATTGTAATCTCAAAAGCGCCGTCGCTCTTTTCAACAACTTCAAACTCCGGAGCGTTCAGATCGTACTTAAAGTCAATATCGAACTGAAAGATAATAGCCATCTTTTTATTGGAGAGCAACCATCTGAAATATTTCTGTCCAATCTCTCCAAAAGCGTGATCACGCGCCGTTACTATCTCCTTGGTGACGACCTTGTAGACACTCAGTTCTCCTAAAGAGTGAAACCGCTCTATAGTGGAAAAGTGTGCTACCTCATCGATTTTTGTCTCGCTGTTTTTGGGTTTTTTCAGTGCAAACCAGATCCCCACGGGCAGCAGCAGTCCCACAATAAACATAATAATACTTTCCATACAACACTCCTTTGGTACCCACTCTATCGGTTTATTGTGTAATTATAGTGTAATTCACTCTATAATCGAACAACATGACGCTCTAACGCAGAAAAAAGCGCTGCAAGCGACGCCTCATCGGCAACAACTCTAAAAATGACCCGATCGGTCTCAAACACTTTTTCAATACGTTCAATACGACATTGCCCCAGTGTATATTCTGCCAGTTGTACGGTCTGATAATTACATGTAAATTGTGCCGTCACCTCTTTAACATACGCGTGTACTGCAGCACTGCCGAGTACCAGATTGGCCGCATCGCTGTAAGCGCGTACCAAACCTCCGGTTCCCAGCTTGGTACCACCGAAATAGCGCACGGTAATCATTCCCACATTAATGAGCTCATGCCCTTGAAGTACGGCAAGCGTCGGTTTTCCTGAAGTCCCCCGCGGCTCACCGTCATCACTGCTGCCCTCTACAATTTGATCAAAGGCATTAAAATAGCGAAATGCCGTTACAAAATGGCGTGCTTTAGGATGTTCTGCTTTGAGCTGTTGCAGCAGTGACTCGTACATAAAGTAAGGAACAATGTGGGCTATAAATCTGGACTGTTTGACAATGAGCGTATCGCTATAATCTTTTGGTATGGTTTTCATCACTAACATCCAATTTCGAATCTTTTTTGTATAATAACAAAAAAACTATCAATGCAACAACTTCGTAAGGGCAACCATGGGACTATTTAGTATGATCAAGCGTCACCTCTTCAATGCATTTCGTGAAGTACTGATCTATCACCACAATTCCTTAGAATTTCGTGCCAAACTCTTTGCCCTAATCATTGCTGTTAACGGCGAGGGCAATGACGAAGTGTTCGACTCCGTCAAAGCATCAGGCATGGCCATTTACAATGATGACGATCGTGCTGAGGCACTGGTGTTAACCACCAAAGAGATCATTGCTAAAGTTCATGATGACAACGGACTCAATGAAGATCTGCTCATTCAAGATATTGTCAAAGAGATGAAAGAGGTACCACGTTATCGTAATAAAATCAATACACGCCAACTTCAAAAAATTGTTGATTTTACAACCGACGACGACATTCGATCGTATCAGGAAAATATTTTAGAATTTTTAGACAAAGCCAAAGCGGGTGCCTAAAGCCGGAGTTATACGACAAAACGCGCTTTGTCGAAAAATGACTCTTCAGAGATATTTTTAAATGCAGCATTGATCGATACGAAAAAATCCGGGTATTTCTCCTCCATCTCGGCGAGCATGTTCTTCATTGTTGCACGGGCATGCGGCATCTTGATATCAAAACGCATGGACGGGCACATCTCGTCACCAATCGTGGGCATGTTATTCTCTAAAGCTGCTGCTGCCAGCTGTCGTTCACGCATTTGAATCAGCGGACGAATCACCACAAGCCCATTGTCGGCACGATATTTCGGTGCTAAAGAGCGCATCTGTCCGTTATAGGTCAGGTTCATAAAAAAACTCTCTGCCGCATCGTCCAAATGGTGCCCGAGTGCCAATTTATTACAGCCGAATTGTTCGGCGGCACTGTAAAGTGAACCACGACGCATACGTGAAAAAAAGCTGCAAAACGAGGAGTTTTTACGAATTTTTTCGCCGGCGACTTCGTAAATGTTGGTGGCATAGATATGATGTTCGATACCGTAGTTTTTACAGTGCTCTTGAAGCGATGTAAAATCCTCTCCCATACCGTAAGAGACGGTTACGGCAATAAAGTCAAAATGAAACGGGGCACGACGTTGCTGCTCTTTAAGCGCATGCACCAGTGTCAATGAGTCTTTGCCTCCGGAGAGTCCCACAAGAATTTTATCACCCTCGCCGATAAGCTCAAATTCAGCATTGGTACGTCCCAGTTGGCGCATAATCTTTTTAGAAAGTTTGATACCCATTAAAGCTGCTCGACCATCTTCATAATAAAGTCCGCACTGGTCTCAGCCGAGCTTTTCAAAAAGGTATCAAAATCAAAACCGGCATCCATATCGGCAGTATCGCTAATGGCACGCAATATCAAAAACGGTATGTCAAGAGCATTGCACACTACGGCTACCGAGGTACCCTCCATCTCCAGCGCATCGGCATGAAATACTTTCTCGATCCATGCTTTACGCTCCAAAGAAGCGACAAACTGATCACCGGTTGCAATAACTCCCTCTTTCAGCTCAATATTCATACTTTTAGCAACCGCCATTGCCTGACGTCGCAATGTAGCATCACTCTTTATAAATACAGCGCCTTCGGGAACATATCCGTACGGATGACCAAATGCGGTAATATCCAAATCATGCTGACATAACTTCGTTGCCACTATAAGATCGCCGATTTTCAGCTCCGGATTGATCCCCCCGGCAACACCGCTAAAAAGCAGCAGCTCTGCACCAAATTTTTCTATAAGCGTTGCTGCCGTCAAAGCAGAAAACACCTTACCGATTTTCGAGTAGGCAATCACCAGCTTGTGACTGCCGTAATGCGCTGTAACATAGCGATTTTGTGCATAATCTACTGTCTCGTACGTATCCAGACGCTTTAAAATCGGTTCTATCTCTTCGGGCATCGCCCCCATAACTGCTATTGTCATCTACTCTCTTTAATCAATTTTTGCCATCCACTTCTGTACCTTGTGCAGCGTATGGTTGAGTACGACGCTTGCCGTCTCTTCTTCAAAATTGTTCAGCCGGTACTCGCATGCTCCTTCTGCGGTAATAATACGACTGCCGCCCCAAAACCCCAAACCGTCCTCAAAACCGACACGATTAACAAAAATCACATACGAGCTGCACAACAGCGCACAGGATGTCAAAAGAGCATGCCATTGCGACTCAATACCGATGCCCGCATCACTAAAATCCCGTGAAGGTGACGCTGCCAGTACGTATATACAGTCAGGTTTTAGCTCTGCAAGCGTTGCCATAACCGAAGCGCGCCAGAGATCTTCACAGACTAACATTGCCGCCTTACCGTAGGAGGTATCAAAACACGTTATCTGCTCACCTTTAAAAAAGTAACGTGCCTCTTCAAACATTCCGTAGTTGGGAAGATGCATCTTATGGTGCATATGAAGCATATGACCTTCACTAAAATAGAGCGCACTGTTATAGGTACGACCCTCCTGTTTGATTGCCGCACCTATAACAATATCACGTTCTTTACTTGCCTCTTGAAGTTGCATGAGCTCTTCAATTTCATACGCATCCTCATATACCTTGTCTTGCAGCAAATAGCCATTGAGTGCCAACTCGGGAAAGACAATAACCTCGGCACGACTCTGCTCTATAACAGGCAATATTCGCTGCAGGTTGCTGCGGTTAAGCTGTGGTGCGATCTGTGCTAAGGAGACGGTCATGAAAGTTCTTTAACAACGTTACTCAACGTCTCCATATCAGAGACATTCAATGTTGTCATCTCTTTGGCAATACGACGGTTCAGGCCTTTCAATACCGCTGCATTACCAAACTCAATAGCAATATCAACGTGCGGTGCCACCGATTGAATGGACTGTTTGTACCGTACCGGTTTAACCAACTGCTCTACAAGCAGCGGCAACGCCTCAGCTTTTGTGTTGTACGGACCTGTCGTAACATTGGAGATAACTGGTGCATTAAACGTATTGTGCAGCATACACTCCAGCTCATGTTGCAGCGGTTCTTGCGCGCTTTGTAGCAACTCACAGTGGCTTGCTACCGACATATTGAGTACAATAGCACGTTTGGCACCGGCATCTTTAAAAACCTCTTCCATACTTTGTAGATCCGATTTTAATCCGGCAACTACCAACTGGCCGTCTTGGTTATAATTGGCCGGCCAAATTTTCTTACCGCTCTCTTGTGCCTCGTTGCATAACTGCTCTACCGTCGCATCATCAAGTCCGACCAGCGCCATCATACCGGCATCAATGCCTTCGCAAGCCTGCTGCATTAGCCTACCGCGCTTATGCACTAATGCTACGGCATCCAAATAGTCCAGTGCACCGGCGGCAGTTACAGCACTAAATTCACCCAAGGAGTGCCCTAGAAACAGTTCTGCTTGAAGCGGACAGCGCTCTTGAAACAGACGGTAGGCGATCAGTGAAACCAACAAAATAGCCGGTTGGGTATATGCCGTATCGTTAATTGTATCGTTCTCTTCGAACAGCAGCGCTTTAAAATCAACATCAATACGCTCACTGGCACGTGCAATCATCTCTTGCGCCATGTCACTGTTATCATAAAATGATTTTCCCATACCGATACTTTGAGAGCCCTGCCCCGGAAAGATCATTGCAACTTTTCTATTCATTAGTATTCCTTAATCATCAAATTTATAGTTACCGTTTTCTTGAATTTTTTTACGCAATGTATTGCGGTTCAAGCCCAAAACCGATGCCAATTTCAACTGTGAACGAAACTTTTTTAATCCGGCACGAATCAACGGTACCTCATACAGATGCAGATATTCTCTATAATCGTTATTGGAACCTATTTTTTTGTAAAGATATTTCTCCAACAGCTCCATAAGATCCTTTTCGTCAACATCGTCTAAAAGATAATGCAAAAAAAGTTGCCGCCGCAATGAGGATGCATTTTCGCTTAAATCAACATCAATATTAGCAAATTCAAAGGCTTCCTTGGCTCCAAAGATCTCTTCGGCCTCTTGTTTAAAATGCTTAATAAGCACGGTAATATCTTCTTCACGCTCTTTTAAAGCAGGCAACTCTATAGTAATATCAAACAACTCATCCAATACCGGCGCATAATAGTTTTTACTGCAGGTTGCAATGACACGAATATCATTTTTTTCGATTTCATCAGCGATACGTTGCAGATTGGGAGAGTTTTCGACATGAGAAATAATAATTTCAGAGCTGTTTTGTATTTCGGTAATCAACTCATCAAAATCTTCTGCACTGTAGAGCGGTGCATTGGGAAGAATGTACTGGGCAAGCTTTGTTTTTCCCACCCCGCGCTCACCGCTAATGAGCGCATTGACTGACAAACTTTTTAAAAGATTTGCCGTCTTTAGTGCCTCAATAGAAGCATGAGAGGCGGTTACAAAACTAGTGACATCCACAACCGCTGCCGCCGCCGGTACCGCAACATCCGTCATCACTTTTGGCATTTTCCGCCGGAATTCCTGTCATTGCCTCTTCCGGCGTTGCATCGCGTACATCATTAAGAGTGACACTAAACATTAAATCTTTACCGGCCAACGGATGGTTAAAATCAATAATAACCGATTCATCGCCAATCTCTTTAACAATAACCTGAACCGTACCGCCATCTTCACCTTGACCGTAGAGAGTCATGCCTTCTGCCAGTTCAATTCCGGCAAACTGCTCTTTGGGAACTTCTTGTTTTGCTTCTTCGTTGTATTCACCGTACGCATCAGCGGACTTAACAAGGACATCACCTTTTTCACCGACATTCATATTGGCGATCCCGGCTTCAAGACCCGGAATGATCTGTCCTTTTCCAAACATAAAGACTAGCGGTGCTCCACCGACATTACTGTCTACTACCGTATTACCGTCACGCACCTCGTACTCTAAAGACACAATTTGATTTGCTTCTATTGCCATAACACTTTACCTTACTATATAATTTTTTCGGATTCTATCATAGAAAACTATTCTTTGGCTGAAAAAAAGTTATCGCATCCGTTTTTCAGCTTCTTTTGCCGCTTTAGAGTTGGGATATTTAGCTACAATCGCATCATAAAACGATTGTGCATGATCGCCGTCACCCATTTTTTCCATTGATATGGCACTATGCAGCATTAAATTCGGCATATATTTTGCCTTATCGTATCGTGAAGCACTCTCTTTAAAATAGGAGAGCGCTTCTTTATATTTTTTACGTCGAAAGTTCATTTCACCAATCATATAATATGCATATGCAGGTTTATAGTTTTTTTTAATGAGATGCTCATAATATCTTATGGCATCAGTATAGTACTTTTTGTCAAAAAAAGCCTGTGCTTTTGTTGCAACCGCCTGATTACTCATACTTGAGAGTGACGAACCCGTACTTTTTGAGCGCTTTAATGTTTTAGAGAGACTTTGCTTGAGGTCATTTACTTCATCGACCAAGTTATTGTAATCTTCTTTAGTCAGATAGTTATTATAGATAGTATCCACTAATTGAGAAAGCCCTTGAAGTGCCTCTTTAAGTTTAAGAATGTCCTCACTGTTTTGTGCTATCTGTGAGCGAAGAGAGTGTTCTCCGTCATTAGAGAGTTCACCGCCGAGCGCTTCTAAAGCAAGACGGTTTTGGTGTGTTTTGGCACTTAAGCCTTCAACAACCGTCTGAAGACCGTCCATACGCTCACGAATACTCTCAACTTTACCGTCTTGCATCCGCGTCACTTTTTTGATATTTTCAAGACGCTCTTTATTTTTTAAAATGTACTTTTCAGACTCTGTCAGTCCATACGGCGTATCACTCTCAATGTTACCGGCTCCAAACGCAGACGGTTCTGCTGAAAGTATTACCGGAACAAGGGCAACAGCTAATAGCGCAAATTTCATTGGCTCTCTTTATATCCGGCTACGGAAGCAGTTTGAAATCGACACGACGGTTCTGAGCCCAGCATGCTTCTGTTTTATCGGTACATGTCGGGTTGCTTTCACCGTAGCTGACCATCGTAATACGGGTTGCATCGATACCGTCGCGTATCATTGAACTCTTCACTGCATTGGCACGCTTGAGACCTAGAGCATAGTTGTACTCATCACTACCCCACTCATCGCAATTACCTTCGAGCTTCACAGAGTAATTTTTGGCATCACTTTTGACTAACTGACTGTTTGTATCTATAATATCTTGCATTTCTGGCGAAATACTGAATTTATCAAAAGCGAAATGAACACTTTTCATGCGCGACTCCAATGCGCTTAAGGTCATTTCATTGGCATCAGTACCTTCTATTACGACAACGTCTTCACCGCTCAACTCTTCTGTATTGGCATTACCGCCTGTTTCCGGTTGAATGGTGACGCCACTATTATCATACGGTTCAATCGACGAATCTTTTGAACTACAACCACTTAAAACCAATAATGCTGCAACCGCACTTACCATCAAAACGTTTTTCATCTAACTACCTTGCATAAAATTGCAATAATTATATCAAAAAAACATTTACACTTTATATACAGAGTTACAATATGTTTCTAATTTGAATGGCAACCCATAAAATACCTAAGTTAAGAAAGAAAATCAACAATGAACTGCCTCGGGATATTAGTGTCAGAATAAAACTTCGATTGGAATTGTGAGTCTTAAAAGCAATTATCATATGAATAAACGTTAGAATCGTTATAACACTAACATAAATAAGTTTATGTTGCATCCAGTGTGACAATACGTGATCCGGATCATAACGAAGCAACTCATAAAAACCAAAATTTACAAATAAACTAAGACCGGTAATCCACAACAAAATCAACCAAAATGTTTCAAAATAACCGTAAATCGGACCCAAATAGAAGTAGACCTGTTTTTGAGCTTCTTTATCTCTTAATATAATGCCTAACGCAAAGAGCAGTAACGAGCCGCCGATCCATGCCGTTGCAGAGAGAATGTGAAAGTATAAGACAATATCAATATTCAAACAGGAACCCTTTATATTTAAATAATGATAGCTCTTTTTGCAAGAGGATGTCCTTGATACATATCAACAGAACCTCCTGACAATTTACATGTAAAAATTTACATGTAAAATCACCAATCAATCGATTGGAGTTTACCGATTTTTAAAGGAAACAAAAAGCTTTTATTCTCTTGCAGGCGAATGACACCTACTGAACTTTGCTGTTGATAGTTTTTAATAAATAAAATAGTATCACCCGAGGCTGAAAAACGTGGATACTCATTGACTCCCGTAGCCGTTAAACGACGAATAAAGTCAGTCTTTGTCGAAATAAGATGTAGGTTAAACGTATTGCGCTCAAACTCATTCTGACTCTCGCGTGACTTATAGACAACATACTCATTGTGAGCGCTGCATGCCGCATTACTTCGTCCGTAATAGACCATCTGCTCCACACCGCCACCATTAAGTTTTTTGGAAAAAATATTGGGGTAGCCCAGACGATTCGAGACAAAAGCAATTTTATTATTCTCCATAAATTGTCCGTTAACATCAATACCTCTATAGGTAGTGAGCCGTTTTTTCTGTTGGGTCTGCGTATCAAAAAGATAAATATCGGGTTGCCCGGAAGGTGCCATTGTCAAGAGAAGTTTCCGTCCGTCATCACTCACGTCCGAACAAACCAGCATACCGTCTGACGTTGCGATTTTTATTTTTGTTCCGGTTTTAAGATCCATCTTATAGAGTGTTGGAATATCGCCGCCCAAAGCGGTATAATAAAAGGCTCGTTGATCCTTGTCTGCCCACTGCGGAAAGACATTGAGCGCTCCTTTAATAATGGTATGCTGATACGTCAACGTATAGTCCGCAATAACAATTTCACTGCGTCCCGGCGATGTAAGTTTTGCAAACACAACCTTTTTTTTCATCCAGTCAACCGGTGTGGCACCCATCAGATCATTAATATCGTACGCTATGCTGTGTGCGACAAAAACCAAAAGGTTCTTTTTGGACATTTTATACACTTTTTCCATCATAACACTCTCGTTGTGCAAAAATTTCATATTCACAACAATCATGCCACTGTCATCTTTATGCAGTCGGTACCGTAATACATAGTCAAAAGAGCGCGTCTCAAGCGATGCGCTGTTGTCTTCATAATTATTGATATAATGTTTTCGCTCCACATTAAACAGTGACAATACGTTCATGTCACTTACAATATTTTTAAAAAACTGGCGGGATGCCGAAGTTTCAAACGATTCGGTAGCATCTTCAATGGCTAAGGACGCAAAAGAATCTGCTTTTTTAACAACTTCAATAGTTGCATCATTAGCAGATAGCAGCAGTGTCATTAAAAAAATTCCTATAAGATGGCGCATGGCTACTCCTGTGATGTTAAAATAATTTTTATACTTTCAGTCTTACCTTCGGGGTGCTTGGCAAACGTCAGCCGTTTTAAACGGCGTTCCAATCTGTCCACTTCTGCGTTAAAAAGATCGTTTCCGGAATATCTCAAAACCTTATATGAGATTAGTTTTCCGAAACGATCCAAGCGAATGGAAATCACGGCACTCTCACCCGCACTATTCATCGGAGGATAAAACTGTTCATAAATAATAGCTTGAATTTTAGCTAAATATTCGTTTACATCCGGCGATGTCGAACTACTTTGTGATGTAATTTCAATTTTTTTCATCATGGAAGTAGCTGCATTCGTATTGGTGACCTTTTTACGTTCTGTCTGTTTGGAGAGTTTTGAAAGCAGCTTTTTATCGATCTCGGGTTTTTTCTCTTTTTTCGGAACAATTTTTTCAGTCGTGACGGAGGAGAAGAGATCTGAAACCTTCGGAATAACTTTTTTCGGTTTCGGTTGTTCCGGTTCTACCGGTTTTGGTTCTTCTTGTTTGATCTCTTTTTTGGGTTGCGGCTTCTTTTGTATTGTTTTTTTTGGATCTTTTTTATAATTTTTTTTATTGAGTGCTTCCATATTAATAGAGACAGAGATATAATTATCTTTTTTCAGCGCAAACTGTTTTAACTTGTCTTGCTGCAAAACAATGGAGATAAACAGCACTACAAAAAGGGCAAAGAGCGCCAGTGAGAGTAGCCCGCTTAAATAAAAATACTTACTGTTGTTAACCATTGGTAGCCAACGAGACTTCGCTGAAGCCTGCCAGTTTGACTGCAGCCAATACCGACATTACGACACCGTAATCAAGTGACTCATCAGCGCTGATCATTACTGAGGATTTTCGATCAAGTTTTTGGGAATAAAGATAAAAATTATCTGAGAATGTTATCAGGTCAAACTTCTCTTTATTCACAAGAACTTCACCCTCTTTAGTCACTACAATATGAACCGGTGACTTTTTCTCTATCTGTTTCGATGCTGAGCCCTGCGGGAGGTTAATGAGCTCTTCATAAACAATATTGGGAGTAATGACCATTAAAATGGCAAGCAGTACCAACATGACATCGACAAGCGGTGTAATGTTGAGTTCGGGTTTCTCTTCCCAATCGTATGCACTCATTCTCTACCCTAAACGTGCCAAAATGGCATCACTTTGCATCTTTACCAAACCGCTGACATCATAGGACTTTCGTTTCAAGATCTGGTGAAACGTATACGCAAAAATAGCAACAAAAATTCCTGCTGCCGTAGCAATTAAAGCATCCGACACACCGGCTGCAATGACACTCATAGTACCGCTAGACTGCCCAATATTGCTAAATGTATCCAAAATGGAGACTACCGTACCAAACAGACCGATAAACGGAGAGGTTGAGGCAACCACCGAGAGTAATGACAATCCCTTAGTCGCTTCTTTGGTAGCGGCGAAATTTCCTAAATCAAATATCTCTTTATTAATATTGCTACTCGTTTTAATAAAATGATTTAAATAGGAGTTTTCATTGACAGTATGCGATCCCATCAATAATGTTTCCAATGATTTAGTCTCTTTAGATATCCAACTCTTCAGTGAAAAATACCGATAAAAAAAGACCCAATTCATTGCAATAAAATAGAGAGCAAGAAGACCTAACACAAAAAGTGTTACCCCGTGACTTTTATCAATAAAAAGTGAAAGTTCGTCTAACATTAGAATAGTTTTTGTGCAGCCGACTCAATTTTTGCCGATACGGTTGCAATAGCTGCACTCGAATCAGAAGCACTGTCGACCAATGATTTTGCATCTTCTATCGCTTTAGCGATATCACTTTCCGAATCACCACGAAGCGCTACCGCACCGTCAACTAGCAGTAACACTTTTGTCTCATCAACCTGTACCACACCCCAATTAACGACAACAGATTCAACCGATTTGTCTGTCATCTCAATATCGACCACACCGGCTTGCAACAATGTTGCTAAAGATGCATGACGCGGAAGAACACCAAATTCTCCTTCTTCACCGGGTATTGTCACACTCAGTGCTTCACCGTCAAAGATGGCACCGGTCGGTGTCATAATTTGAAGCTGTAATGTTTCCATGGCTTATCCTTAGCTTTTTTTAGACTTCTCCGCTTTCGCGATAGCCTCATCCATTCCACCGACCATATAGAATGCCGATTCCGGAAGGTCATCATATTCACCCTCTAAAATACCTTTAAAACCTTTAATAGTATCTTCTAAAGAGACATATTTACCCGGGGCTCCGGTAAAGACTTCGGCAACAAAAAACGGTTGTGACAGAAATTTTTCAATTTTACGTGCACGCTCAACCGTTGCTTTATCCTCTTCAGAAAGTTCATCCATACCCAAAATGGCAATAATATCTTGCAAATCTTTATATTTTTGAAGGGTTTGCTGAACACCGCGAGCCACACTGTAATGCTCTTCACCGATAATTTGCGGATCCAGAAGACGCGATGTCGAATCGAGTGGATCTACCGCCGGATAAATACCTTTTTCCGCAATTTTACGATTTAGAACCGTGGTCGCGTCAAGATGTGCAAAAACCGATGCCGGTGCCGGGTCAGTCAAGTCATCGGCAGGAACATAAACCGCTTGCACCGATGTAATAGAACCTTTTTTCGTTGACGTAATACGATCTTGCAGCGCACCCATTTCACGAGCCAACGTCGGCTGATACCCGACAGCTGAAGGAATACGACCCAAAAGTGCCGACATTTCTGAACCCGACTGTGCAAAACGGAAAATATTGTCAATAAACATCAGGACGTCAAGACCTTTTTCATCACGAAAATACTCTGCCATCGTAAGACCTGTTAAAGCGATACGGTTACGTGCTCCGGGAGGCTCACTCATCTGTCCATAACACAACGCTACTTTATCCAGTACATTTGAGTCTTTCATTTCGTAGTACAGGTCATTACCTTCCCGTGTACGTTCACCGACACCGGCAAAGACGGAAAGACCGTCATGTCCATGCGCAACATTGTGAATGAGTTCCATAATAATAACAGTTTTACCGACACCCGCACCACCGAACAGTCCGACTTTACCGCCTTTTGCATACGGAGCTAACAAGTCAACTACTTTAATACCGGTTTCAAACATCTCTGTTGTCGTGCTTTGATCAACCAGTGGCGGCGGATCTCTGTGAATGGACCATGTCGGTGCATCCGTTACCTGATCACCGCCGTCAATAGTTTCACCGATTACATTAAAGATACGTCCTAAAACTTTTTCTCCGACAGGAACACTAATAGGATTTCCGGTTGCTTTGGCTTCCATACCGCGCA
>JALSLA010000022.1 GCA_026988515.1 Helicobacteraceae bacterium
TGTACTGCTTTTTTCGCGCCGACAGCTCCGCTGTAAGCTCCGCTGTAAGCTCCGCTGTAAGCTCCGTGAAATTGTCCAGCACGCGGACAATTTCACGCTGTACATGTAAAGGGGGGATAGGGATTTGGATTTCGAGCATTTTTCCTTTTGTTAGTTTTGCTCTACCACCGCCAGTCAAATAAGGAGTAAAATTAACTATCTTTAAATAATAATATAAAAATTTTGTATTTACTTTAGATGTTCCTTGTACTACATGCACATGATTATTTGCCCAAAACTTTCCAGTAGCATATTGAACAGAATAATTTTCAAGACTTGCTGAACCATCCTCTGCAATAAGGGCATATTCTCCATCATGAGTATAACCTTCTACATAGTCTTGAATATTATTCGCACCATAATACGGAGTTTCTCCTTGTATTCTTAATGATGCTTTTACAGGTTTTCGTCCTTTATTTGCTACTTCAAAGTAATCTTCTTCCCCCAACTTCCTCCACTCAACTTCCACCCCATCAAGCAACTCTTTTATAGAAACCTCATGCATCGCTAAAGCTCCTCAGTCTTAAACTGTGTGTAACCTTCATAGTAGTAGCTTACATCGATGTTGCTCATAAAGAGTGCTCTATCATCTACCTTGTCAGTGAGTGCCTCTTTGAGCAGATGCTTTATCTCTATATCTTTAACAACACCTCGCTCCATAGCACTTAGATACTCATCTTTATCTACTCTGTTGTAATCTATCACTTTTTGCAGCTCTTTTTTGAGCATCAAATCAAGCCAGATCCTTGTTGCTCTGCCATTTCCCTCACGAAAAGGGTGGGCGATGTTCATCTCCACATACTTCTCTATTATCTCATCAAAACTACTCTGAGCCATGGCGTCTATATGTTTGAGTGAAGCCTCAAGGTACATCACCGGAGCAAAGCGAAAATTGCCTTTTGAGATGTTTGCCTCCCTGATTTTGCCTGCAAAGTCATAAATATTACCAAAAAGATAGCGGTGAATAAACGCCAACCCTTCAAATGTTCCAACTTCTACCTTCTCTATATCCCCAGAGTCAAAAAGCTCTTTTGCTCTTTGTTTTGAAAGCTTCTCTTCTACTTTAGAGAGTTCTATTTGGTCGGTGATGCCTCGTTTATTAGGTAGAATCATGCCTCTATCTCCGCTACTATCGTATCTATTTGGGCTCTTAACTTCTCTATCTTCTCCACGGTGGTTTTTAGCTCAGCATTGAGTGCTTTGATGTCTATCTTTTCTCTTGTATCTTTTGGCTCTACATAGGAGCTTACAGAGAGGTTATAATCATTTTGGGCTATTTGCTCAAACGCTACACATTTTGCAAAATGCTCAACATCCTCTTTAGTATCAAAAACTTTTATAATCTCCTCTATATGTTTCTCTTCAAGTATGTTAGTATTGGTTTGCGATTTAAAAAGTCCACTTGCATCGATAAACTGCGTTGCAGTATCACTCTTGTGCTTGGAGAGTACCAAAATATTCACAGCAATAGAAGTTCCATAAAAAAGATTAGGAGCAAGGGAGATGATCGTCTCTACATAGTTGTTCTCAACCAGATACTTTCGTATCTTCTGCTCTGCTCCCCCGCGGTAAAAAATCCCCGGAAAACAGACAATTGCTGCTCTTCCTTTACTTGAGAGGTAACTCAAAGAGTGCAAGACAAATGCAAAATCAGCCTTAGACTTTGGAGCAAGCACACCAGCAGGAGCAAAACGGTCATCATTGATGAGTGTCGGATCATCACTGCCTATCCACTTTACAGAGTATGGGGGATTTGAGACGATAGCATCAAAGGGTTTGTCATCTATAAAGTGAGGTTCTATGAGGGTATTTCCTAGCGTTATCTCAAACTTGTCATAGTTGATATTGTGCAAAAACATATTCATTCTTGCGAGGTTGTAGGTAGTGTGGTTTATCTCTTGACCCCAAAAGCCATCCTCTATGATATGCGCATCAAAATGTTTCTTCGCTTGCAAGAGTAGTGAGCCACTTCCACAGGCAGGATCGTAGATTTTGTTTACTTTGTCTTGTTTATGCATCGCAAGCCCAGCGATGAGCTTAGAGACACTTTGTGGGGTAAAAAACTCCCCTCCGCTTTTTCCAGCATTGGCAGCATAGTTTGAGATAAGAAACTCATAAGCATCACCAAAGAGATCTATTTTGTGCTCCTCAAACTCTCCAAAGTTTAACGCTGCTACACCTTTGAGGACTGCAGACAAACGGCTGTTTTTATCTTTTACAGTGTTACCAAGACGGTTGCTTGTTGTGTCAAAATCAGCAAAAAGCCCCTTTATATCATCTTCACTTGCATAACCGTTTGCAGAGGCTTCTATCTCTAAAAATATCTTGGCTAAATCGGTATTGAGGTTTTCATTTGTATCACAATCTTTTACAAGATTTTCAAAAAGTTGGCTTGGGTAGATGAAGTAGCCTTTTGTTTTAATGGCATCATCTTTAATATCAGCAGTGATAACATCATCGCTAAGCGCTGCATAATGAACACTCTCATCACCCCCTTGGATATAAGCAGAAAAGTTTTCACTGATAAAGCGATAAAAGAGTGACCCAAGCACATATTGCTTAAAATCCCAACCATCGACTGAACCACGAACCTCGTTGGCGATTTGCCAGATTTGGCGTTGTAGCTGGGCACGCTGCTCGGTACTGCTCATTTTTTTCCTTTTGTGTGTAAACTTTTTGTAATGTTATTTTACCTAAATTGAACCCTCTGAAAAATAACCTACAAAACGCTAAAATATCATCAATGTGCAAACCCCAAGTTTTTTCGATTTTGCAATAAAGAACCAAGGTGGAAGAAAGAGCAAAAAGTTTCTAAAGGAGATGAAAGCCTATATTCCCTATGAAAGCTTGGAGTGCTTGCTCATCGAAGAGGGGGTATATCGTCCGAGACGACCGGGTAAAGTGGGAGGACTGCCTTACCCCTGTCATGTGCTGCTTGGGGCACTCTTTTTGCAGACATGGTATGGACTGAACGATCCGATGACCCAAGGGCTGATCCATCTTTCGCCTTTATCAAGCTATCGTAAAAACTAACGCCATACTCCTTCAATGGTGTTGCCGCAATGCGGACACTCCCCGTTCTTGTTGAGAGTATTGGTCACAAACTGACCGATGTGACCGTGTCGGTCAATTACGCGTTTACCGCAAGCAGGACAGTAGGTCGATTCACGGTCTTCATCATCAATATTACCCACGTAGAGATACTTGAGTCCGGCTTCTTTGCCAATTTTGTAAGCACGCTGTAACGTACTGGCGGGGGTTCGGGGCGTATCAAGCATTTTGTAGGTAGGGTGAAATGCGGACAGGTGCCACGGTATGGCTGTATCGAGTTTAGCAATAAAATTTGCAATGCTGCGAATCTCCTCATCGGAGTCGTTCTTTCCAGAGATCAGCAGGGTGGTAATTTCTATCCAGATCCCTTTTTGATGAGCATATTTTACCGCTTCAAGAACCGGTTTAAGCCGAGCGCCGCAGGTCTCTTGGTAAAATGTATCGGAAAATGACTTAATGTCAATATTCATACCGTCAATATAGGGTGCGAGCAGATCCAGCGCTTTGCGTGTCTCGTAACCGCTGGTGACATAGATGTTTTTAAGTCCGTGTTCATGTGCCAGTTTTGCCGTGTCGTAGGTATATTCAAAAAAGACAATGGGTTCATTGTAGGTATAGGCTATGGAGTCGCAGCCATTTTCACGTGCCAGTTCGACAATGCGTTTGACAGGAAGGTCCTGACCGACAATGCGGTGCTGATGCTCTTGCGGGTATTGTGAAATATTGTAGTTTTGACAAAATTCACATGTAAAGTTACAGCCGACCGTTCCCAGAGAGAAGACCTGCGTATCGGGTAGAAAGTGAAACATCGGTTTTTTTTCGACCGGATCAATATTGACCGCGGCGGCACGTTCGTAAACCAGAAGTTTTAGTTCACCTCCCTCAACCCGACGGACACCGCAAATACCGTATTCACCCTCGCCAAGTTTGCAGGCATGAGCGCAGGCTTGACAGAGAACGGTGCGGTCATGGAGTGTTTTACTTAACCAGGCATGGGCAGACATGATAGACTCCTTATGTACTATTTACATGTAAATTCTACTATTTTTTTTCATTGTTTTCATATATAATGATATAATAAAAAAAATTAAAAGGAGTGTTGTATGGATTTAATGGGAATGGCCAGTGATTTTTTAAAAGGGAATTCAGGCGAGGGCAGTGCCGATGTAATGGGCGCATTATCAAAGTTAATCGGTGAGGGTGAGAGTCTTAATCTGGAGTCACTTCTTGAGAGTATGGGCGGTGCGTCGGGCTTGGGTGATATTGCCGCATCATGGTTGGGCAACGGTGAAAATCTGCCGATTTCAACAGAACAGATTAGCGCACTTTTCGGCAGCGAGAAGCTAAGCAGTTTTGCGGAGAGTTTGGGAGTCGATACGGACTCTGCCATGGAAACCATTAGCCAAGTACTGCCCAATTTGGTCGATAGCAGCAGTCCCGACGGTACGTTGGTTTCTATGGACTCTATGGACGATGTTATGAATTTGGCAAAGCGGTTTTTTTCATAATTTAAGCTATAATCTCTCCATATTAAAACTATATGGAGACAAATGTGCAAGCAGAACCGATGACCAAATTTGGTTATGAGCGACTATCGAGTGAGCTCAACCATTTAAAAACCGTAGAGCGTCCTGCCGTGGTAAAGGCCATTGAAGAGGCCGTTGAACTGGGTGATTTGAAAGAAAATGCCGAATATCATGCCGCGAAAGAACTGCAGGGAAAAATAGATGAACGGCTGAATGATTTAACCGATTTGTTGGGACGTGCTCAAATTGTCGATCCTTCCGAGTTGGAGCATTCACGCATCAGTTTCGGTTCTACGGTGGTGTTGTGCGATCTCGATACCGACGAAGAGCTCACCTACACCATTGTCGGCGGTTGTGAGAGTAACCCCGACTATGGACTCATTTCGTTTCACTCCCCGTTAGCCAAACAGCTTTTAGGCAAAGAGGAGGGAGACGACTTTAAAGCACGACTTCCCGGCGGTATAAAAGAGTACGAAATTATAGAAGTCAAATATCAAGAGATCGTTTTTGAGTGTCATGAATAATTCGCCAATTAACGTTGCCGTTATCGGTGCCAGCGGCTATACGGGCATTGAACTGCTTAAAATTTTGGTACATCACCCCGTGTTTACGATTGCTTATGTGGCAACGAGTGAAGGCGGTACCGCGTTAGATACACTGCACCCCTCTTTTAAAAACGTTTTTACATGTAGTGTAGAAAAAGCCGATGTGCGCCGGATTGCCGCAACGTGCGAGCTGGCATTTTTGGCACTGCCGCATCAGGCTTCCATGGGGTTTGCCAAAGAGCTGTTGGCGCAAGATGTCAAAGTAGTGGATCTCTCCGCCGACTACCGTCTTGAACGTGAGACCTATGAGCAGTATTATTGCAAACATGAAGATATACAACATCTAAAAAGTGCGGTGTACGGGCTTCCAGAACTTTATCGTGAGAAGATAAAAAGTGCATCATTGGTTGCCAATCCCGGATGTTATCCTACGGCTGCTATTTTAGGGCTCCTTCCTTTTGCTCCGTATATTGATGCCAATGTTCCCGTGTTTATTGATGCTAAGAGCGGCGTGAGCGGTGCAGGCAAACAATGTTCGCCCGCTACGCATTTTGTCGGTATCAATGAAAATATTGTTGCCTACAAAGTATTTTCCCATCGGCATGAACCTGAAATTACCGAAAAGCTGCGTTTGTGCAGCGGCAGAGAATTCGATATCAATTTCGTACCGCATCTTATACCGACAACGCGAGGCGAGCTTATTGATGCCTACATGCTCCTTGCTGAAGCCATTGATCCGTTGGAGATATTGCGTACCTATTATAAAGATGAACCGTTTGTACGCATTTTTGATTCGCCGGTTGATATTAAGTCCTGTTCAGGAACCAATTTTTGTGATATCTATGCACAGCGCAAAGGAACCAAATTGTATGTCAACAGCAGTGTGGACAATATTTTACGCGGATCTTCGTCTCAAGCCGTTGCCAATGCGAACCTTATGATGGGGCTCGATGAAGCGTTGGCATTGCCAACTATTGCGTATGTCCCGTGATCATTACGAGCTTCACGAGGGAGCGCTGCTTATTGCCGATGCTCACTACAGTAAAGAACACCCCGAGTTTTTTGAGTTTTTAAAAGCGATTGAATCGGGAGATATTATTACGACACAGCTCATTTTAATGGGTGATATTTTCGATCTTCTTTTTGGATATATTCCGCTAACGCATCGGCGAAACAGCGATGCCGTTGCGCTTATTAATCGTTTAAGTGAGCGTATAGAGATTCTCTACCTTGAAGGGAATCATGACTTTCAACTCAGCAGGCTGTTTCCGAATGTACATGTAATTCCTGTTGAACACCAACCTTTTCTCTGTTATATTCGCAACAAAAAAGTGATGCTTTCTCACGGTGATTACCGTGGAGACTGGAAGTATCGGCTCTATCTTTCGTTGATTCGCTCATCGGGTGTGCTACGGTTTTTAAACGCTGTTGACATCGTAAGCGGTCATGCTATTATAAAGCGGCTAGACCGGTATTTAATACAAAAAGACCACTGCCGTAAAATTCCTCATTTTGACATCAAAACAGCAGCCCATGCAGAACTGTTTGAATCTTATGATGCCGATGTGATTATTGAAGGACACTTTCACCAGAACCGCTCCTTTGCTTATGAGCGATTTGAATACATCAATCTCGGCGCTTTTGCTTGTAATCAAAGATATTATGTTGTACAATCCGAAAATAAACCAAAATTGTTACAAGAGGTTATTTTTTAAGGAGCCTGTATGAAAGCTCATGATGATGTGCTTAAAGTCGGCACAAACGAAATGGAGTTGGTGGATTTTCGCATTCTCAAACGTGACGGTGATGAGGTCTACGAGGGAATATACGGCATTAATGTCTCTAAAGTGCGTGAGATTATTCGTGTGCCCAAATTGACAGAACTCCCCGGTGTTCCTGAATTTATTGAGGGAATTTTCGATTTGCGCGGTGTGGTTATTCCTGTGGTCAATCTTGCAAGATGGATGGGTGTTGACGAGCCTGAAGAGGCAGCTCGAAACGCACGGGTTATTATTACCGAGTTCAACAATGTACTTATCGGTTTTGTTGTGCATGATGCGAAGCGCATTCGCCGGATTAACTGGAAAGATATTGAGCCGGCATCATTCGCCGGACGGATCGGCGGGGATGCTTTGGATCAGAGTAAAATTACCGGAGTCACGCGTATTGAAGATGATTCGGTTCTCTTGATTTTGGATTTGGAATCGGTGGTTCAGGATTTGGGGCTCTATCAGCCCAATTCGGGTGAGGTACCTAAAGACGAGTACGACTTTGGCGGGTTGGTACTGCTGTTGGATGATAGTGCCACGGCACGAAAAATTGTCAAAGAGGCGCTTGAGAAAATGGGCTTTCAAGTCGTTGAAGCAAGTGACGGCCAAGAAGGGCTGAGTAAGCTTGAAGAACTCTATGACATGTACGCTGAAAGTCTCAATGCACATTTGCGACTGATTGTTTCGGATGTAGAGATGCCGCTGATGGACGGGTTCCATTTTGCCGCCAATGTGAAAGCAGATCAGCGTTTTAGCAAGGTTCCTATTGTTTTTAACTCTTCAATTAGCGATCATTTTAGTGAAGCGCGGGGTAAAGATGCCGGTGGTGAAGCATACTTGGTTAAGTTTGATGCAAGCTCGTTTTATGATGAAGTGGCACGTGTTGTACGTGCACATGTGTAAGGTAGGAGTGAGAAATGGATGAATTTCAAGAGATATTACAAGATTTTTTAGTAGAGTCGTTTGAGCTGATTGAACAGCTTGATCAAGACCTTGTGGAACTGGAATCGACACCGGAAGATTTGGAGTTGTTGAATCGAATTTTCAGGGTAGCGCATACGGTGAAAGGGGCAAGTTCCTTTTTAAATTTTGATGTGTTAACCCATCTGACGCATCATATGGAAGATGTTCTGAACAAAGCCCGTCACGGTGAGTTGATTATTACTCCTGATATTATGGATGTTGTTTTGGAGTCGATCGATCTTATGAAAAGCCTTTTAGTCACCATACGCGATACCAGCAGTGACGGTGGTATTGATGTTTCCGAGTGTGTGAAACGGCTTGATATTGCTGCCGGCGGTGAAGGCAATGTAGAAACTGTAGCTTCCCAAGAGAACAGTGAGTCGGCGGAGACAGAAGAGCATGAAGAGACCGAGACGGCTGCTGACGAAGAGGAGCCCAACTATGATGACATGAGCGACGATGAAGTCGAAGCGGAAATAGAGCGGCTTTTAGCCGAACGCAAAGCAGCCGATAAAGCAAAACGTGAGGCAAAGAAAGCGGCTTCTGGCGAAGAGAATACGCAAAACGATGCGCCTGCTGCCGTACCGGAACCGCAAAAAACTCCAGCATCACCCAAACAAAAAGCGCCCAAAAACGAAGAGACCAAAGCGGCACCCGCGCTAAAAAAAGCACCGACAACAGTAGAACAGACCATCCGTGTCGATGTGAAGCGGCTGGATCATCTGATGAATCTGATCGGTGAATTGGTTTTGGGGAAAAACCGCCTGATAAAAATTAATGACGATGTCGAAGAGCGTTACGAGGGTGAAGAATTTCTTGAAGAGCTTAACCAGGTGGTCTCTATTGTCTCGTTGGTCACAACCGATTTGCAAATTGCGGTCATGAAGACGCGGATGTTGCCTATTGGCAAAGTATTCAATAAATTTCCGCGAATGATTCGTGACCTCTCTCGTGAACTTGACAAAAAAATAGAACTCGTCATCAGCGGAGAAGACACCGAGTTGGACAAATCGATTGTTGAAGAGATCGGCGATCCGTTGGTGCATATTATTCGAAATTCATGCGATCACGGTATTGAACCCTTAGAGACACGACTCGAAGCGGGCAAGAGTGAAACCGGTACCATTAATCTTAAAGCATATAATGAAGGGAATCACATTGTCATACAAATTATTGATGACGGAAAAGGGCTGAACCCGGAAGTATTGAAAGATATTGCCGTCAACAAAGGGGTTATTACCGATAAAGAGGCCGATAAAATGGGCGAGAAAGAGGCATTTGGTCTTATTTTTCGACCGGGATTTTCTACAGCGGCAGAGGTAACGAATGTCTCGGGTCGCGGGGTCGGTATGGATGTGGTCAAGACCAATATTGAAAAACTCAACGGCATTATCGACATTGACAGTGAGTTAGGAAAATATACGAGTATCAAACTTAAAATTCCATTGACGCTGGCGATTATTCAGGCGCTGCTTGTGGGGGTACAAGAGGAGTACTACGCTATTCCGCTTGCATCGGTTCTTGAGACGGTGCGTATTAGTAAAGATGAGATCTATACGGTAGAGAACCGTTCGGTAATGCGCTTGCGTGAAGAGGTGCTGTCACTCGTACATATCGGCGATATTTTTGAAGTAGAGCGGGTATTTGACGACAGTGAATATGCTTACGTCGTATTGTTGGGACTGGCGGAGAGTAAAATTGGTCTTATTGTCGATTCTTTAGTGGGGCAAGAAGAGATTGTTATTAAATCGTTAGGCGAATATCTTCAAGGTATTGAGGGTGTTGCCGGTGCAACCATTCGAGGCGACGGCGGTGTGACGCTGATTGTTGATGTAGCGGATTTGATTCACATGTCAAAAAGTATCAAATCAACAATCAATAATGATGATGCCGGCAGTGTGACAACGAGCAATGAAAAAAATTCGGCGGCGGACTACAAAGTGATGATTGTCGATGACTCCAAAACGGATCGTACCATTATGAAAAGTGCTTTAGACTCCTTGGGCATTGTTCTTGTTGAGGCGGCAGACGGACAAGAAGCGCTCAATATTTTGAAATCGGGTGATCATAATTTTGATGCGATGCTTATAGATATTGAGATGCCGCGAATGGATGGTTACTCTTTGGCGGCTGAAATTAAAAAGTACAGTCGTTACAAAAACCTGCCGCTTATTGCCGTGACATCGCGTACCGGAAAATCTGACCGTATGCGAGGTGTCGAGGCGGGCATGGTGGAGTATATTACCAAACCGTATTCACCGGATTATTTAATGAGTGTTGTCAAGCGCAATATTAAATTTAATTTTTAAAGGTATACTATGAGTAACAAATTGCAAGAAATTATCAATAAACAACAAGAACAGCAGTCTCCGACCATGGAAATGATCGACGATGTGGTACAATTGGTCGGTTTTGAAGTAGGAGAAGAGGAGTACAGTGTGCCGATTTTAAGCATTCAAGAGATCATTAAACCGATTGAATGGACGCGCGTACCGCAAACACCTCCCTATGTGCTGGGTGTGTTCAATCTACGCGGCAGTGTAATTCCCATTATTGATCTGCGCCTCAAATTTGGACTGAGTCCGAAAAAACATACGGAAGAGACCCGTTTTATTGTGATGAAAGATAAAGATGAGGTGGCAGGTTTTGTGATTGACCGGCTGACATCGGCTATTCGGCTCAATAAAAAAGATATTGGTCCCGCACCCGAGACAATTCGTGATGAGGGGAGTTTTATTGAAGGCGTCGGAAAACAGTCCGACCGTATTTTGACAATTTTAAAAGTCAAGAAATTATTAGAGCGAGATTTTTAGACGTTGATCTCATTTAGCGGTAGAACCTTGTCCCTTCATGCCAAAGTGCAGGGTGATACCGTTGCCATTGTCGTCAGCGGTGAGATGACTGTTAAAAATATTGCCCTCATTGAGCCGTTGCTGCACCAGCTTTTAGAACATCCTTTACCTTCAAAAATATTTGAATGGCACCTGCATGAGGCGAAAGCTTTTGACAGTGCTGCTGCGCTGTTACTTTACTCGTTTGATGAAAAAGCGCGACTTTTGGGGGCTACATGTAGATTTTATACGAATGACAATCAACAAAAAATTATTGATGCAGTCTATCAGCGTGATTATCAAAGCGGCGGTGTGACGTACCGTCCACTCGGTCTGGTTGCAAGTGTCGGAACCATTGCCATTAAAAAATACCAAAGCGTCAAAGACTTTGTAGCATTTGTCGGTGAGTTGTTTAGCGCCTTAATGATCTACCTGTTACATCCCAAACAGATTCGATTCAAAGAGATCTATTATGCCATTGAAGAGAGCAGTGTCAATGCTTTGGGCATTATTGCCATAACGACCTTTCTTATTGGTGTGGTGCTGGCGTATCAGTCTGCGGTACAGCTAAAAATGTACGGTGCCAATATCTTTATTGTAGATATGCTGGGCATTTCGGTACTGCGAGAGTTAGCGCCGCTCATTGCGGCGATTGTCATTGCCGGACGCAGCGGGTCGGCATTTGCAGCGCAAATTGGCGTCATGAAGATTACCGAAGAGCTTGATGCCATGAAAACTATGGGATTTGATCCATACCTCTTTTTGGTCTTGCCGCGTATTATTGCTTTAATGCTTATGATGCCGTTAATCATCTTTTTTGCCGATGTGATGGCAATGCTTGGAGGTATGGTGGTTGCCAGTGTTGAGTTGGGTATTAGTGCGCAACTTTTTTTGGATCGGTTTAACGAAGCTGTAGCCATGAAACATTTTTGGATTGGAGTCTCTAAAGGGCCGTTCTTCGGTTTTATTATTGCTTCAATCGGTATCTTCAGAGGCTTGATGGTCAAAAACGATACGCGGAGTATTGGTGTGAATACGACCAAAAGTGTTGTAGAAGCTATTTTTATGGTGATTATATGCGATGCTGTTTTCTCTATTATTTACACCAACATAGGCATTTAAAATGTACCCTGTTATTGAAGCTAAAAATATTCTCACACGCTTTGGTGACACTGTCGTACATCGGCATCTTAATTTACATGTAAATCGCGGAGAGATTTACGGACTGCTCGGACCCAGCGGTTGCGGGAAAACGACTTTAATGAAAGAGATGGTGTTGTTGCAACGTTATCAGGGTGGCAGCATGAATGTTTTGGGGTATGATCTTAATAAAATTACGCATAAAAAAGCACAGGAATTACGTCAAAAATGGGGCGTACTTTTTCAGTTTGGTGCCCTCTACTCTTCACTCAATATTTATGATAATATAGCATTGTCGTTACGAGAATATACGACCATAAGTGAAGCGCTCATTGCAGAGATTGTATCGTATAAAATGGATATAGTCGGTTTGGAGCAGTGCGTTAAAGAGCAGTATCCCTCACAGATTAGCGGAGGCATGAAGAAAAAAGCAGGTCTGGCACGGGCATTGGTGATGGACCCTGAGCTACTGTTTTTAGATGAACCGACGTCCGGATTAGATCCCATTTCGGCACGCGAGTTTGATGCGCTGATTTTGCGATTGCGAGAACATTTTGATCTGAGCATTGTTATGGTGACGCACGACCTTGACTCTATCGAAGCGACGCTTGATCGTGCTGCCATACTGGATAATAAGAGGGTAGTAGCTGAAGGAAGTTTAGATGCAATTAAGGCGACTGACAATCTTTTTATTACAACCTTTTTTAAAGGAAGATAGCCATGAATAACCGTGTCAATTATACGCTGGTAGGCACTGTCGTACTGCTGCTGCTTGCGACGCTTGTTGTATTTCTCTACTGGATGCTCAAACCGACGCACAAAGAGGTGACAACACCGTATTATATCTATTTTACCGAATCGGTTTCGGGGCTCAACATTAATTCGGCGGTAAAATTTCGCGGCATCAGTGTCGGAAAAGTCAAACGAATGCGCATTAATCCTAAAAACAGCGAAGAGATAGAAATTTTAATAGAACTGCGTAATGACACGCCTATTAAGGTCGATACCGTGGCGACATTGATGTCACAAGGCATTACGGGGCTGAGTTACATTGACTTGAGCAAAGGGGGCAAAGACTCTCCGCTGCTTAAGCCCAAACGTGACAATGAGATCGCCGTCATCAAGTCGGATAAATCACTGTTTGAGCGGCTGGAGAACTCGGTCGACTCCATTGGGACACGACTCTCTAAAACCCTCTACCAGACGGAGAAGCTTTTAGGGGACAAGAATCAAGAAGAGCTCTCAAATATTTTAATACGTACCTCTAATATTCTGGCTCAAATGGAACGGGCCTTAGATGATAAAGCGGTTGAAAACATACAGCAGACATTACACAGTAGTGCCAATATTACCCGTCGTATTGATCGTATGATGGAGCGTGTGGATGTTTTACTTGCCAAAGGTGCAGTACTCGAAGCGATCATTGGTGACTCTGTTGCATCGGTAACAGAGAGTTTTGATGATATAGCTCAGAGTATGGAAAGTTTCAGGCGCAAGAATGAAGCGGGTGAGTACAGTGTCAAAGATGCCATGCAAAAACCGATGCAGCAGTTTGATATTGCAATGGTGGAGATGGAACGTCTGATGATCAAACTTGGTGCTTTACTCGAAAAAGTACAACGCAGTCCGTCCGATTTTCTGTTTGTAGAAGAGGCGACACAAAAAGGTCCGGGAGAGTAGTATGGTGTATTGGATCTCAATAATACTGGTTACGCTCATGAGCGGTTGTTCCATCATTAAAACCGTACCAAGCAAAAGTGAGTACCGTTTGGTAGTACCCGAAGTGACACCGGCGCATGACTCGGCATGTCATCAGAGTACGCTCAAGCTCGAACCGGTTCAAAGTGCCGATACCTTTTTGGAACGTCACATATACTATGTGATGCATGATATTGAGCAGTATCATTATACGCAGTCTTTATGGGCACAAAGCCCGAATCGTATGATTGAGCAGTTGATCAAACAGGTTTTGATTGAGCGCAATATGTTTGACAGTGTTCTGGACTATCGCAGTAATGCCGATACAACATGGCGGTATGAGGTACGCCTGTTAGACTTTATGCAATATTTTGAGCAGGACAGCTCCTCATATGTTAAGGTCTCCATAGATTTTGTATTGATTCAAAACATAGGACGCAAAGCGGTGGCGTCAAAACATCTTGAACTGACCCTACCGACACAAAGCGCCGATGCCAAAGGGGGCGTGATGGCACTCAATGAAGCGCTAAAACGTATTATTTCTCAGAGTAACCAATGGCTTGAAGTGCAGTGCCGCCGCAATAAAGAAGGGAAATTATGAGTATGGATGAGGCATGTTACGCGCAACGACGCAAGCGACTTTTGGACCAGATTGAAGAGGGTGTCATACTCATTCCCGCGGCAACGCACTGTATGCGTTCTAACGATACGGAGTATCCGTTCCGTCAAAACAGTCATTTTTATTATCTGTGCGGTTTTGAAGAAGATCATGCGCTTTTGGTGTTACAACGTTCTAAAAAAGGAACCAAGCAGATACTGTTTGTGCAGAAAAAAGATAGAACCAAAGAGCTGTGGACGGGTAAGCGTCTGGGAGTTTCCGCTGCAAAAAAACGGTTTCGTGTCGATGCGGTATATGGTATTGACAACGTTGACAAGGTACTCTCTAAGCGGCTGCAAGGGGTAGCGCATCTCTACATTGATCTTTACGGTAACGAAAAATTTTTACAGCATATACATCAGTTATGTGCTACGTTGCATGCAGATCGCAGCGTCAAAGTATCGCCACAGAATTTTTTACATGTAAACGGCCTGATTGAGAAGATGCGGTTGATTAAATCTGATGCGGAGATTGTCCGTATTGAGCAGGCACTTCACATTACCAAAGAGGCGCATGAAAAGGCGATGCATGCAGCACAAAAAGGGATGATGGAGTACGAGCTTCAAGCACTTATTGAACAGGTATTTAAAACACGCGGTGCCAAGAGTGACGCCTATACGACTATTGTTGCCGGCGGTAACAATGCGAATACCTTGCACTACATTGCCAATGACTCAATATTGAATGCGGGTGATCTGGTGCTTATTGACGCGGGGTGTGAATATCAAATGTATGCCAGTGATATTACCCGTACGTTTCCGGTATCGGGAATATTTTCACCGGCACAACGAGCACTGTATGAAATGGTGCTACAGGTGCAATTAGAGGTCATCAATGCCATTCGCCCCGGTATCAAGCGTTCTAAATTGCAAGAACTGTGTGAGGTAAAGCTTTGCAAGGGAATGATAGCGTTGGGGATTCTCAAGGGTTCCTGTAAAACGGTGCGTAAAAAAGGAAAACACAAAAAATACTTTCCTCACGGTGTGGGACACTGGATGGGTATTGATGTGCATGATCAAGCGCCGTATTATGATGATCAGGGTAAAGAACTGCGGTTAGAGAGTGGTATGGTATTAACCGTTGAACCGGGGATTTATATTGATAAAAACGACAAAAACGTTCCTAAAAAATACCGTGGTATCGGTATTCGCATTGAAGATAATATTCTTGTTACAAAAACAGGATACCGCAACCTCTCTAAAGATATTGCTAAAAGTGTTGCGGAGATTGAAGCTTTATGCGTAGGAGTAACTCCAACCGGTTAACCCCTCGTCGCGGACCTCTTTAAATTGATCGGCATCGGCTTCAAAGTCAAAAATATACATCGGCACGTGAGGAATTTTTCGGTCATCTTTTTTGTAGAGGTGCATGGGCATGAGCGTCTCATGCTCTGTCTCTGCAAATGCAACCGCATCCACACCGCTGATGCGATCAATGACATTGACAATGCCGTATTGTGAACAGAACTTCTCAAAGACTGCGTCTTTGACCTCTTCAGGAAGCATTTGCGGCGTATTTAAAAAAATGGTAAAGTGAATCGGTGCGGGAGAATCATCACGTACCGAAGGTTGTGCCATAATGATGTATTCAACCCCTTCAAGGTGGTTGTGAATCTCCTCAAGACTCAAGTGTCGTGAGGCTTTGATTGCTTTTTTGTTAGAGTGCAACTAATGCTCCTTTAGTGTAAAATTAGGCTCATCCAGGAAATAGCCTTGCAGAAACTTCGCACCGCTTTGTTGTGCGTAGAGTAGCTCTTTTTCGCTTTGAATGGTTTTAACAACGACGTCAATATTCATATTTTTAGAAAGCTGGATGAGCTTATAGGTGTCATTATTGACGGTAATGTAATCGAGTTTAAGCATATCGGGACCTAAGTAGAGGATCTCTTTAAAATCAATGGCCTCAATGTCAACATTATCGAGCGCAATGTAAACGTGAAGGGATTTGATTAGATCAAACTGTTTTTTTATCTGCTCTTTAGCAATGGTATTGCGATGATTGAGTCCGTTGATTTCCATACAGAGATATGTTGCGATTGCCGGAGCATTGCGTAACGCTTCTTGTAAGGTCTCCATAAAAGCGTCATGACAGAGTGTTGTGACATGAATATTGAGGTGTAACGTTACGTGATGTTTCTTTATCAGTTCAACGGCTTGGTGCAGCATGAAGGTATCGAGTGCGATAGCAACGGGATCATCGATGATGAGATCAATAAAATGGTTTGCTCGAATGATCTCTTGTTCGGGGGTTACAATGCGGGCAAAAAGCTCGTAGGCATGGATACTCATATCGTCAGTGGTATAGATAGGCTGAAACATCGGATTGATACGGTGTTCTTTCAGTGCCTCTTGAAGCTCAAAAATAATACGGGATTTTTTACTGGAGTTAAAACGACCGTGTTCTTCGGCGTTTACACTGTTCGTCTCTATGTGTTGCAACTCTTCTTGAGCTTCTTCAATAGCTTCTTGAAGGCTCTTTTTCGTTTCGGGGTGACGGTTTATGACAATCTGTAAGTCGATGTTAATGTAGAGCCCTTCGGCAATAATGGGTTGTTTGGAGATGGACTCACTAATCCGTGATGCTAAAATGTCGGCTTTTTCATCTTTTTTTCTTTTATAAAAAACAATAAACGTAGCCCCTTCAAAATGGACAAAAATATCTTGACGCCGCGTCACACGAAGAATTCGGCTGGCCACCGATTGTAAAATAATATCGGTAATTTCATGGTCATAACGTGTTTTAATAGCCGTAAAATCATTGATACGCAGTAATATTATTTGATAGTAATTGGCGTCAAGAGTCTTCATGACTTCATGATAGTAACGTCTGCTAAAGACTTGTGTTGTCGGATCCGTCACACCGTCATCGCGCTGTCGGTAGAGAAAAAAGAGCCGAATATAGGCGATGACTAATAAAACAATGAGTAGCAACGTAATGGTAAAGCTTAATTCATTTAGGGGATTAATAATTGCTTCTATCTGCTGGAAGGGTTTGTCGTTAAGTTGTAATACAAAGAGCAAAGGGAGCTTTGTTTCATGAATAACGGGTATGAGAAGATACTCTTGGTTGTTTTTTGTAAACAGAGCGCTTTTTTGTGTTGTATAGCTCTGCATCAAGGTGGTGTTTAAGTGTTTAATATCAGGTATGTCAACCGTTTTGGGTACGGTAGCGATATTTTGAAACGTGTTTCCTTTTTTTTCAATCAATGCGATACCGGTAATGGTGTCAGATAAAAATAGGGCAAGTAACTTTTGATTGTCTGTTGCGGCTTCGTGAGGTACGGCATATTGACCCGACTCTCTGTGAAGGTAGCGGGCTATGCTGTAAAACTGTTGTTCGGTTGTATGTAGAAAATTTTTATATGTGGTTTGATGTATTTTTGTCATGGTTGAGGTGTAGTCCTGATAAACAAAAATCAACATTAATGCCATTGTTGGCAACAGGACTAGAAAGATGACGGAAAATTTACCAAGTTTTAGCGGTGCTAACATAAGAAAACTTTACTTTTTAAGTAATTATAACATACCCTTAACAACAGTAGTAATTCCTACATGTAAATTATAGTGAGCAATAGGAAAATCGTCATCTCTGTTTTCCAGATTAATCATGTAGCTGCTTAAATAGGTTCCAAGTGTTTCAAGCGAAATGGGTGCGTAGGTATTGCAACGTGCCGGATCATAATCGGTATTTTTGAGTGCATGCGCTTCGTTGCTCTCTTGAATCGTAAACGCAAGGAGTTTGAGAGATACCAAGTCGCACCATGCCAAAAAAAGCTCCGGAGTGAGCGTTTGCGCCACACGTCCTTCAGGGGTAAAGAGTAGATGCTGTTCGCGTAAAGGTATGAGTACCGATACAATGGCCTTTACAAAAGGTACGGTTTTTTCCGCCCAAAAGGGAGCTTCTTCACTTTGAGCCAGTGCATCGGTAACGGTAGCAAGAATTGTTTCTTGTGTAGCAGTGTTAAGTTGTTGCGCCAAAGAGTGTGCCATGGAGTCACCTTCGTAAAGATTTTGTGTAAATGTAGCACTTTTTGTATAATGCGCACTTAAAAAAATATGCTAAGGTTGTGTATGAATAAAAGTGTAGTAACGAATGTTGTCGCCATAGCGGTGATTGGGCTTTCATTAGTACCGGCACTTGAAAGTTTTGCAAAACCGCTTTTGTTTGCCGGACTTTTTGCACTTTCGGGTGCTTTGACCAATCAGCTTGCCATTCACATGCTTTTTGAAAAAGTACCTTTTTTGTACGGTTCAGGTGTCATCCAAGAACGTTTTGAAGCGTTTAAAGAGGCAATTCGAACGTTAATGATGACACAATTTTTTACTAAAGAGCAGTTAGAACGCTTCTTTGAAGCTGAAGAGAAAAAGCTGGATTTAGCACCTGTTGTAGCATCTACCGATTTTTCACCGGCATTTGATGCGCTCTCAAAAACTGTGATGGAATCGAACCTCGGGAGCATGCTCAATATGTTCGGCGGCGAGCGTGCGTTAGAACAGTTACGTGATCCGTTTACCCGAAAAATGAAGCGTGCCGTGGTTAAAATCGTGCAGAGCAAAGCATTTGAGACGCAACTGCTTCACCACCTTCAGCACTCTTCGTTGAGCGCGGATCTGATTGCGTCGATTGAACAGATTATTCAAAAACGTCTGGATGAATTAACACCTGTAATGGTTAAAGAGATGGTACATGCGCTTATGCGTGAACATTTGGGATGGTTGGTTGTTTGGGGTGGTGTCTTTGGAGG
>JALSLA010000023.1 GCA_026988515.1 Helicobacteraceae bacterium
TTACTCCGGCATGCGCAAGACCTTAATATCGGCATTGAGCCGTAGTCGTGCGAAGTAGTCGTTTAGTACCTGATTGCGTTTGTCGGCTAAAATGGCGGCACTTACCTCAGCGGCATAAGCATCGAGATCGGTTGTTTCGGCTTTAGACTTTGCTTTAATGAAAAACGTCATGTACCCGCCGTTGGGATCCGGAACGATTTGAGTGAAATTGTTGACTTTGGTGCGGTACAGCAAATTGGCAAGACCGGGGTCGATATCACCGTAGTTTAACTGCATCTCCTGCGTCTGTATGTCAGACGAGTAGAACATTGGTGTTGAGATCTGCTGTTCTAGCTTTTGGGGAGAGTTGGAGCGGTAGAGAATGACCTCAAAAGATTCGGGTCGGGAAAACTGCTCTTTATGCAGGTGGAAATACTCTTCGATTTCGTGTCGGCTCGGTTGCGACAGTTTGGCATAGGCAATACTGTTGTAAAGCTTGGTATGGAGCAGTTTCTCTTTGACTTTCTTTTTGAGTTCACGCTCGCTGATGCCGCGGGACTGCTGCATCGCCATGTAGAACTGTGAAATATTCATGCCGTTTTGCCGTGCCATATTCTTGATTTCATTGAGTACCTCTTCGGAGCTTACATGAAGACGACGCTCTTTGATTTCCAGCGTTTCGAGTCGCTGACGAATCAGTTTTTTGACACTCTGTTTTGCGCTCAAATGTTCTTGGTGCATGTTTTGCTCTATTTCAAAAAGCGTAATGGGTTCGTTATTGACCAATACGGCAATGCCGCCGACGATATTTGCGTGTAACAAAGCACCCAGAAGAACAAGCACGGTACAATACTTCAATGATCACCTCGTTTTTTAGTGTAATTCTACCCAAATGCTATTAGCTAAGCAAAAAACGATAAATTTAGGAATAAAATCGTTAATAATTGTAATGAATAACCGATGATAGATGCAACGCAATATCTAAAGAGGTGTCAATGCATATTATCAGAACGATTACTATTAAAACGCTGTTACAGATTCTTATTGCAATTTCCTTGGTTGTCATTATGACCTTTGGCTATCTTATAGCGCAAAGAACCTATGAAAACTATCGGCACTCCAAGAAGACGGTAGAGAATCTAAACTTCTCCGTTGCACTCGGTACGCTGGTGCATGAGTTGCAAAAAGAGCGGGGTGCTTCCGCCGGATTTATAGGCTCCGGTGGAAAAAAGTTTCATAAAACATTATTGAAGCAGCGTGTGTTGAGCGATGAAAAAATCAATAACATTGCATCAAAAACACATGGCTTTTCGCAGAAAACTGCTGACCATTTCAGCAGGATCCTCGCAACATTATCACGTATTAATGGGGTACGAAACGATATTGACACGCAAAAGATCTCCATGAAACGCACGATTGATTTTTTTAGTCGGCTCAATGCCGAAATTATTGAATTAATCACGGAGATATCACTTGAAAATGACCGGTCAGTAAAATCCATGATACCATACGTCGATTTTTTAAATGCCAAAGAAAAAATGGGTATTATCAGAGCGGTTGGTTCCGGAGCCTTTGCACTAGGATATTTTGACACGGAAAATCAGCGTTATTTTGAACATCTGGTTACGATTAATCGGGAATACATTGCCATGTTTTTATTACTTGCTGATGGTGATACGCTAGATCGTTACGCTACGTTTGTCGGACAAACGCCACGACATCAAAAGATCAATGCCTATATTGAAGATGTATTTGAAAGTGAGGCTGGAGCGCCTCTAAACATTGACGCACAGGAATGGTTTGGCCTCCTAACCGAAGAGATCAATGCTTTTTTAAAGATTGAACGTTTTATTGTCGAGAGGATCATGGAGTCGGCGGCATCACAGGCCGAGACAGAGTGGAGCCAGTTTGTAGGAATAGCTGCTGCCGTTTTGTTGGCGATTATTATTATTGTAAGCGTGAGCATATTGATGCTGATGAAGTTTACCGTATCGATGAGATATCTTCATGAGGGCGTAGACAATCTTTTAAAATATCTTAACAAAGAGGTTACCGAACCTACGCTTGTCACCATTGAGTCGGATGATGAAGTTTCCGAAGTCTCTAAAGTGTTTAACCGTTACTTGCAGAATGAAGTGGCACGCTATCAAAGCGATCTTTTGACGACAGGAGAGATTGTTTTGGTTATGGACAAAATCAGCAAGGGGTACTTTAATGCCAAAGTAACCAACAAGCCTTCAACGGCGGGTATGATTACGTTGGCGCGGGCATTGAATAATATGACAAAGCAACAAGGAGCCATTTTGGTGAGTGTGGAGAAGCTATTAAAGGAGCTCTCTGAGGGGAGATATGAGAATAAAATACCGCTGACCAATAAAGTGCAGGGTTCACTTAGAGATATGGTTGTTTCAGTAAACCTGCTTGCAGATATTCTTAAAACGAATGAGCAAAACAACCGTGAAAACGGTAGTGAACTTAAGACAAAAGTCGAAATTTTTTCAGAAGCGTCAACGGCGCTTGTTACAACGACAACAGAGCAGGATCAGGCGATTGGTGATACTTCAAAGTCGATTGAAATCATGCGCGATCAGGTTGGTGATATTGTTGAATACTCAAATGACATTGTCTCTCAAAGTGCTGATGTCAAATCCATTATTACCGTGATTGCCGACATTGCCGATCAGACTAACCTGCTGGCACTCAATGCTGCAATTGAGGCGGCTCGTGCCGGAGAACACGGACGCGGTTTTGCCGTTGTTGCCGATGAGGTAAGAAAGCTGGCGGAAAAGACGCAAAAATCGTTAAGTGATATTAGCATTACCATTAATACGCTCAATCAATCAGCCAGTAATATCAGCATGAGCATTCAAGACCAAACGCTCTCCATAGAAAAGGTTGACAGTTCACTAGAGCGTCTGCAGGAGAGCGGTGGCAAAAACAAAGAGATCAGTCAAACGATTTATGAGAGCTCCAAAGATATTGAATTGATGGCCAATCAATTAGTAGAACACGCATAGGAGAAAACCATGAATGCCAATGAAATATTACTCAAAGATGACAGTTTTTTGGTTTCACAAACCGATGCTAAGGGGATAATCAAATTTGCCAGTGACGATTTTTGTGCCGTGGCAGAATATGATGTGCAAGAACTTATCGGCAAACCTCACAGCATTGTACGACATCCCGACATGCCAAAAGCAGCCTTTAAAGACCTGTGGGATACAGTGAAACAAGGAAAAACCTGGACAGGTTTTGTCAAAAATCGCTCCAAAACAGGCAAGTGCTATTGGGTGTATGCTACCGTCTATCCGTATACGGATGAAAAAGGTGACTCAGGATATATTTCCTGTCGGACAAAAATTGCGTCGCGTGAAGAGATTGATAAATATGAAGCACTTTACAAACAGATGCGGTCTCAAGAGCGCTGAGAGAATCTTTTAACCCTTTTAAATATACATTTCGGTAGAATACCGCAATTTACATGTAAAAAGGTAGGCGATGATTGTAACGCGTTTTGCACCGAGTCCAACGGGGTATCTTCACATTGGGGGGCTTCGTACGGCACTTTTTAGCTATTTGTGGGCTCGAAAGAACGGTGGAAAGTTTCTGTTGCGTATTGAAGATACCGATGAGAGTCGTAATAGCGAAGCGGCAACCCAGGCTATTATTGAAGCCTTTGCATGGGTCGGGCTGGAACATGATGGCGATATAACGTATCAGTCACAGCGCAAAGAGGTATATGCGCAATATCTGCAACAGCTCTTAGACGAGGGCAAAGCGTATTACTGCTATCTGAGCAAAGAGGAGCTTGCGGCATTACGAGAGCAGCAGATGGCAGCAAAAGAGCGCCCGCGTTATGACGGGCGATACCGTGATTTTGACGGAGAAGTTCCTCGTGACATCGATCCGGTCATACGCATTAAAGCCCCTCTAAGCGGCACCATGGTGATTGACGACGGTATTAAAGGCGAGGTTGTTTTTCAAGCAGAAGATATTTTAGACGATTTTATTATTGCCCGAGCCGACGGGACCCCGACCTATAATTTTGTAGTAGCTATTGATGATGCGCTGATGGGGGTTACCGAGGTGATTCGCGGTGATGACCACCTCTCCAATACACCCAAGCAGATGGTAGTGTACGAGGCCTTGGGCTTTGACGTGCCAAAATTTTATCACGTGCCGATGATCCACAATCAAAGCGGTAAAAAACTCTCTAAGCGCGACGGTGCCACCGATGTGATGGCGTATAAAACCATGGGCTATCTGCCTGAAGCACTGTTAAATTTTCTGGTACGGCTTGGCTGGAGTCACGGCGATCAGGAGATCTTTAGTTTTGATGAAATGTGCGACCTTTTTGACCCTAAAGATATTAACAAGTCGGCCTCTATTTACAATACCGAAAAGCTCGACTGGCTGAATGCACATTACATTAAAAACAGCTCCAATACAGAGTTGGCAACACTGCTGGAGCCTTATGGCATTACCTTGGTCAGTCACGATAAAAAAGAGATTTTGCTCGATGTGCTCAAAGAGCGTGCCAAGACGCTTGAAGAGATGGCTGCCATGGTCAACGAGATTATAAGTGCCCCGAAAACGTATGATGCCAAAGCGGTGAAGAAAGCATTCAAAGGAGACGCCAAAGCCATTTTGGAAGACTTTACCATGAAGCTTCAGGTTCGCGATGATATGCATCTGCCAAGCGATTATCATGAGGCAATGGAGGAGCTGGTCAATGAAAAAGGTATCGGGTTTGGCAAAATAGGGCAGCCGCTTCGTGTCGCACTGCTGGGTAAACTTTCGGGACCGGGTCTCGATACCGTCATGGCGGTTATCGGCAAAGATGAGAGTATTCGGCGTATTTCAAATGCGGTAACGGGTATTGAAATCTAGGCAGCCCGTTGTTGATGCGTGCCTTAAAAAAATCGATTATTAACATTATGGTATATGGTTGTATCTTTATTAGATAAAACAGTGTAGAATCTGCCCAAAATTTTACATGTATTTTGGAGCAGCTATGTATCATGATCCGCGTCAAAGCAAGACATTAGTCAGCTTGCAAGTGCTGTATACCTTTTTAGCATCACTGCTAATGATCTATCACGCCACACAGCACTACAACAATTACGGCAATAAAGAGCTCTTTTGGAACTATTTTAAATTTGGTTCTATGGGTGAAGACCTCTTGATGGTTCTCATGGGGTTTACGGTTTTTTATACCTCCTATCATCTCATAGAAAAAGGGCGCGGATACGTCGAGTTTATGGTGACATCTCTCTCCCGTATTTTTTTTGTTTACTGGGCGCTTATTGCCATTCCCGGAGTGATTGTCTGGTTTATCAACCCCGGTTTGCATCCCAGTGTTGCCAATATTAAAGCCGATGAACTGTGGCAAATGGTTGTTATGTGGTTTGGGCATCCGCGCGTTGCAATCATTACCTGGGTGCTGAGTCATTTGGTGTTTTTTGTTATTGTTTTTGGACTGGCCATTCTTTCGAAACGTTTTTTCTATGTGTGGTACGCCATTTTAGCACTTTCGTTGCTTAACCTTGTTGACAAGCTCACCGTGGGTATGCTCCCTTTTGGAGAGGGGTTTTGGTATAAGGTGTTTAGTCCGCACAATCTTGAGTTTGCCTACGGAGCTGCTGCCTATTTTTTATGGAAACAAGGGTTCACTATTGAGCGTTACAAGCTTTTTGTTGTTGTTGCGCTCGGCTTCTTTTTTACCATTGGTACCCTGCAGTCGCAAGGGGTGTTTAATTTTTATGATTCACGTGTTATTTTTTACGGGGCGGCAGCACTGCTGTTGACGCTGTCGGTTGTCAATTATGCGCAATTTTTAGAAGAGACTCCCAAAAATATTTTTGTTAAACTCGGGGAAGCCGAATACATTATGCTGTTAATCCACGGACCTATTTTGTCTATTGTGAACGCACATATTGCGGTGAAATACAGCTTTGGATGGCTTATTACCTTGGCGACTATTTTCATGATTCTAGCCATTAGCTACTGGATACGCCGCACCATAGAAGCACCGGCTCTTGCTTATGTACATAAGCCGTTTGAGCGGTAACGTTCATAAAGCGGCGACCATCAGTTTGTTGACGACAACGGCGATTTCTTGCAAGGAAGGGTTCTCTTTATCGACAAAAGCGTGTACTTCGTCTTGAATGGCATGCAGGTCGGCATGCTCTTTGGTAGTGTAGGCTTCAAAAGCATTTAGGGGTGTTTCGTCGTGACGTTGAAATACCAGTATGTTTTTAGTGTAGTGGGTAACAACAAATTCGACAAAAGAGAGAATTTGGTGGCGCAGTTCCGTTTCACTCTGCGTATTGACATGAACATCGTCAAGCGCGTTGAGTAATTCTAGAATTTTAAATTCGTTAATGACTAAGTAAAACAGTATCATGACATTTTCAAAACTGTGGCTGGTCTGTTCTTTAATGCTAATGGCAGCCACCTCAAAACGCAGATAGTTAATGACTTTGAAAAAGTTATTGAACTTCTCATTGTCTTCAATAATATTTTGATACTTGGCGGTACTGATATGTAACAGCAGGGCAAAAGCTTCGTCTTTGTTTTCAAGAATATGGCTTGCATCAATCTGGTCATCACGTAGATATTTTACCATCCATCGCGTACTAAAATTAAGCGTATGCTCAATTTTTCCTAAAAGCTGATACTGTTTGGCAGACGGAAGTCGGTAATCATTTCTAAAAATTTCATGGCGGATGTCGTTGGTACTGAAGAGTTCGTTACCGATCAGATACGATTTGATTTTCAAGATAAATTTTTCATGAGGGAGTTGTAAATAATCGCCAATAAACATGACCCCTTGCAGGTTAATGATTTTGTCGGCAATGACGGTTGCAATAATTTCACGCCGGACCGGATGCGCATTGATCTCATGTTCGTAGACACTGACAAAAGCTTTGGGAAAATATTTGTAGAGATATTGCAAGGCGTAAGGTTCGTCAATAAAAGAGCTCTCCAACAAGATTTTTTTGATGAATATTTTGGAGTAAGAGAGCAGTGATCCCAGAACGGGACGGACAATAGCACCTTTTTTATCGATGATTTCATGAATATTTTCATCTTTGGGAATCAGAAAATTACGACGGTTAAAGTTGGCAACATTGCATTCAAGCACATTAATGGCTGCCATAAAGACATTACGATACTTTTGACTCAACAGTGCGTCACGTGAAATTGCCAATGCCTGATAGTAGTTGTTCCAGAGCACCAAATTGACTACCTGGTCACTAAGAGAATGCAGAAGTGCGGCTGCTTCATCATCGTTAAGAAGATGCTTCTCTTTTAAGATATTGAGCAAAATTTTAAGATTGACTTCATGATCGGAGGTGTTGACCCCGGCGGCATTGTCGATGCTGTCGAGGTTGATGTTGCCGCCGTTAAGCGCAAACTCAATGCGCGCACGCTGCGTTAAGCCGAGATTTCCGCCTTCACAGATGACATCGGCTTTCAGATCACATGCATCATTGCGAAGGGCTTCGTTCTGTTTGTCGCCGATGTCCAAATTGCTCTCATCCGAACTTTTGACGTAGGTACCCACACCGCCGTTAAACCAAAGCTGAACTTTCATGCATAAGAGTTTTCGTGCCAGCTCCTCACCGCTCATGACTTTTTTGGTGGAGCCGAGCATCTTTTTAATGGCATCGGAGAGCACAATCTCTTTCTCAGAACGTAAAAAGACGCCGCCGCCTTGAGAGATAAGGGTTTTGTCATAGCGGCTCCAGCTGCCGTCTTTGGCATGAAAAAGGCGTAGGCGTTCTTGATAAGCGAGGTGTGGATCGGGTGTCGGGTCAATAAAAATTTCGCGATGCGAGACGGCACCAAGAAGCTTGAACGCCTTGGAAGCGAGCATGCCGTTTCCGAAGACATCGCCGTTCATGGAGCCGATGCCGACAACGGTAATGCTCTCTTTGTAAAAATCAATCCCTTTTTCAATAAAAAAACGCTGTGTGGACATGAGCGCCCCTTTTGCCGTAATGCCCAGTGCCTTGTGGCTATAGCCGTTAGAGCCTCCGCTGGCAAAAGCGTCACCCAGCCAAAAGCCGCGCTCCAGAGCTATGGCATTGGCAACATCGCTCATGCTCGCCGTTCCTTTGTCGGCGGCAACGACAAAATAGGTATCGTCGTCATCATAGATGACCATGTTGTCGTGGTGGACGACAACGCCGTCTTTCAGGTTGTCGACGAGATCCAGAAGATTGTGAATAAAGAGACTGTAGATTTTTGTAAAATACTCTTGCGTGATCTGCGTGCGCTCTTTGTGAATGACAAAACCGCCTTTGGCACCGTCGGGAATGATAATGGAATTTTTCCCCTGTTGCGTGATCATAAGCGATTTAATCTCCTGACGGTAGTCGTCGTAGCGATCACTCCAACGTAAACCGCCGCGGCTGATGGGACTCATGCGCAGATGTGCACCGCTAAACTCCCGATGGTAGACAAAGGCCTCAATTTTCGGTTGAATCCCCTTGAGGTTTTGCGCAAAATAGTCACAGTTAATTTTAAAGGCAATGCTCTCACGCTCTAAAAAATAGTTGGTTCGCGTCAGTGACTGAAGCAGCGAGAAGGTAAGTTTTAGAATTTTGTCTTCCATAATATCGGGAATCTTTTTAATGGCTGTCTCAATAGCCGATTCAATTTTTTTCAGTTCACTCTCACGTCGTTTCATAGTGGGGTCAAATTTACATGTAAAATAGCGAAGAAACAGAGCCGAGAGATGATGATGCGTGATGAGTGTATGTAAGATGGTATTGTGATTAATAAAGAGTATGCTTTGGTTCAGGTATTCAATAATAGCGCGCAATAAGGAGACTTCACGAATAGAGAAGTTCTCTTCATAGACCATGGCAAAAATTTTACAACGTCCCAGCCCTCTGCCTAAAAGGGCATCGGTAATGATCAACTCAATATTCTTTTTAGCTTGCCGCATTTTTGTAGACGTTTCAAGGGCAATATTGAATTTGGTGACATAGACGGATGTTTTGGCATCGTTAAGCGTATAGGAGACCTCATCAATAACCGTAAATCCAAAGTCATGCAAAATGGGCATAATATCGGAGAGATATAGTATTTTGAGCGAAAAAATACGAATGGTTGTGGCATTTTTGAGCAGTTCGATACGGACGACAGTATGCTCTTTTTGTAGCCTGCGCAACAGTGTCGGCTTTAGGGTAATGTCATCATGACTTAGCAGTTGGGCACAGACGGCATTGAGGTGTAGGTCGGTTGTCATTAAAACTCCTGTCGGTGTCTCTTGCGCAGAGCGGTATATTGACAGTTTACACAATATTGATTACAATTCACATAAGAGAGTGAAATTACATGTAAGCCTACTTGAAAGGGACATGGCGCAGGAAAGATGATGAGACGAGGAGACCGACGAGCATATTCCAAGCGGAAAAGCTATCTTTTTTTTGGACTTGAGATATTGCTGTATCTCATTGTTGCCTATATTGTCTCGTTCGGCGGAACGTTTGTCTCTATTGGTGTGCTGGTCTTTATTCTTCTCATTGCCGTCTCGTTCGGTCGTCTAAATAAAATCATTCAGCGTACCAACCGCCATAAGCGTGTTTTTGATGAGGACAGCTAGGCCGTGAGGTGAGTATTGTAAGACGGCGCCATCTAGGTCAAAGAGAGAAATTTTTTCAGGCCGCGTTGTGCCGCTGTATCCAGATCGTACGAGATGTAGGTGAGGTAGTGTAAAATATCTTTGGGCGCAATAGCGGTTCGTTGCGATGCCTGTTGCAAGAGGTAGTGCGGAATGCGCACCCGACGTTTTAAAAAGTGACGGCTCATTGTCTGCATGTAGCGTCGGTGAGAGTGGTAACACAGCAGCGCAAAGACAAAGGGCAGGCGGTAGCGTTCATGCCAAACAGCCGCCAGATCAAGTGCGCTGTTACCGCTTAGGTAGTATTTCAAGGCGCGATCGCCAATGAGTACCTCACCGTTTACATGTAACACTTGTGCCAGTATGTTTGAGGTTGCCGAAGCGCTGTCGTGCCGTGTTGTTGAGGCAGGAATTAGCAAAACACTCAGCACCTCTTTTTTGGCAATAATACCCAAAGGGGCATAGCGATGTCTTTTTGCTTTAATGCTGGAGATAAAAGCCGCATCTACACGGCGTTTCAAGAACGCGTCGTTAATTTTGGAAGGAACGCCGGTTTTGTAGTTGCTAATCTGCGAGTAGTGTTGCGAAGCGCCGTAACGCTTCATAAAGACATGAAACGGTAGAAGATTGAGGTATTCGATTTTTCCAAAAATCAACAAGCCGCTCCTCTTTTTAGAATGCATTGTATCTGCGTAAAACTAAAAACTTGATATAATCGGTTTAATTTATTATGAGGTTGCTGTTATGGTACGTATAGAATTTTTAGGACCCATTGCCAAAGAGAGTCTGGAAATGGAAGCGACAACACTGCACGATGTTGCCCATAAGCTCAGTGATGACAGTGAGGTCAAAGAGTGGCTCAGCACATGTGCCGTTGCCGTGAACGACACCTTGGTATCGTCGCTGGACACCCCGCTAAAATCGGGTGACAAAGTCTCTTTACTGCCTCCGGTCTGCGGAGGTTGATGTGCTTGAATTGCATGAAAACGCACTCAATGTTCCCGATATTTTAAGCCGCTGGTACCAAAAAGAGCGGTCAAACAATTACGGTGCCTATCTCTCTTTTGTCGGTACGGTACGTCATGAAAACGGTATTGAGGGACTGAGCTTTGATCTGTACGAACCTATCTTAAAACGCTGGTTTGAGGCATGGCAGCAACGTGCCAAAGCAGAGGGCGCCGTGGTGAAAATGGCGCACAGCATGGGAGATGTTATGGTACATGAGTCCTCTTATGTTGCTGCGGTATTCTCTCCGAAACGACGTGTTGCGCTGGAGCTTATCGATGCTTTTGTCGAAGATTTTAAAGCCACGGCGCCAATCTGGAAATATGATCTTAAAGACGGCGTACGCATCTATGCTAAAGATCGTTCTGCTCCCATTGCAGGGAGCGGTCTGTTGGAGACAAGACAATGAGTTTTATCTCGTATGAAGCGTCACAGAAGATACTGGAACGTTTAGATGTGGGTACGGTACGAACCGAAAAAGTTTTTTTAAGCGATGCGTTGGGGCGGGTGTTGGCTGAAGATATTATTGCCGATGCAAATGCCCCGAAACACCCCACATCGGCAATGGACGGTTACGCTTTTCGTCATCGTGATTTAGAGTCGGGATGCCTCGAGATACGGGGCGACAACCCTGCGGGCAGTGACAATACGCTTTGCGTGAGTGCGGGGACATGTATTAAAACGTTTACCGGTTCAGTCATGCCGGAAGGTTCCGATACGCTCATTCCTGTTGAAAACGTTACGGTCAGGGGCAATACCATTATTATTAACGAGCAGGTTCGGTTGGGAGAACATGTCCGTCCCGTAGGCGAGAGTTACCAAGCGGGAGAGGTGCTTATTCGGCGTGGAACACCATTGGGTTTTGCTGAGATCGGCGTGCTTGCCGGTCTCAATAGGGTCATGCTTCTTGTGGCTCAAAAGCCCCGTGTTGCCATTGTCGCTACCGGAAGTGAGCTTTTAGATCTTGGAGAGACTGCCCATACCGCATCGCAGATTCGCAGCAGCAATAATTACACCATAGAAGCACTGGTGCGCACGGCGGGGGCTCAAGCGGTTCAGCTCGGTACCATCAGTGACGACAAAAACTCCATTACGCAGGGGTTTGAGAATGCATTGGCAACGGCAGATATTGTCATTAGTACGGGCGGGGTGAGCGTAGGTGATTATGACTTCGTAAAAGATATTGTGCCGTGTTTGGGTGCTGAGGTTGTGGTCAAAGGGGTCAAGATAAAACCCGGACAGCATATTATGATTGCACAACAAGGGAATAAGTTCATTGTGGCACTGCCAGGATTTGCCTACTCTTCTACAGTAACATGCATGTTGTATGCCATTCCGTTGATCAAGCGGTTTTTAGGACTGCCGAGTCATCTAAACAGGGTCGAAGCCACGTTAAAAAAACCGTTTCAAAAGCGCTCGAAAAAGAGTGAGTTTACCGCATGCAACTTAAGTTTTGAAGCGGGACGCTATTGGGTCGATTTTGACGATAAAAAAATAGGCAGCAGCGCTATATTGACCAATATGCTTCATCATGCGGCATTAATGATCAGTACAGAAGAAGAGGGTGACCTTGAAGCAGGAATGAATGTTCATGTCATTGTGCCGGATCGATTGTGAAAGACTCCAAAAGTGTTTTACGTTGTAACTTCACTTATTCATAACGTTTAGTTTGACAATTTATAGTACGATAGTACGAAAGTGTTCTATACTTCCCTTATGAACTTTGATGCATTGAAAAACTGTTCGGTATTGCTGCTTGGAAAACCGCGTGCATTTCATATAAATGAGTTTGAAAAGCAGCTTCGCCATCATCATATGACACTGATTACAGCCGTAAAGATTCATAACCATGCTCACGATATCAGCATGGTTATTGAAGGCGGTTTGCTTAATCCTGTCGAGCAGGATCTTTTAGAACAGTACTATTTTGAAAACGCAATCCCTATTGTGCGCACGGAAACGCTGGAACAAGAACTCTCATGCCGTCTTAACGCCGATACACTGCTGATGAGCCTCAAACTCACAAAAGACAAAGTACGTCTTCACGGCTTTTTAACCAATGCGCTTATTGATGACAGCGTGTTTATTAAGTTGCTCAAGCTTTACGATTTTAACGGCGAGGGCTTTCTCGATACCGATGCCAACCGTGATGTTACTGCGGCACTGATTGAGCGTTTTTATGACAATTTAGAGCAAAATCATAATATTCAGTATATCAGTATGGGGATTGTTGAACTGATTAACAAAAGTCACAACAAGGAGTTGATTAACGCCATGGCATCGCTCTCTATCGTACAACAATCTCTTGAAAAAAGCAGTGATTCACTGATGGAAACAGTCTTGTTGGCCTTGGCACAGCACCCTTGTCTGGCACGTGAACATCAGATGCGCTTTGCCAAAAGCGGTAGCAAATCTCTAGCGGTTGCGTTGGCATCGCGAGATGACCTGAATACCGCCATTGAAGCCGTATTGCTGCATTCACACCGTGACGAAGTCCTGACAGCGTTGGCATCCAATGTGCGACTCTCTCCGGAGGGAAGCCGCCGTCTCTTAGAGACGCATGAAACAGTGATTATAGAGCATGCCGCGATGAATGAGGCGCGCTTTGAAATATTTTTCGAGCAAAACCCTGCAGTACTGGGGTCAAATCCGACACTGAGTGCGGCGATGTATGAACAGCTGTTGGCGTTGAATGAGCATGCGGTTGATCTGGCGTTAGCCAAAAATGTTAGTTTGCCGTCTGATATAGCGCAGCAGCTTTTTCAGCGGGGCAACAGGGAGGTGCTTCAGTGTCTGGCATCTAATGCCGCTACGGAAGAAAGCCTGCTTGAGCAATTTTTAGAAGCGAAAGAGTTTCATGAGTATCTTGCAAAAAATCCGGCACTCGACGAACGGATGATCTACCGGATTTATCGCAATACTAACAGGAGTGTTTTAGAAGCGTTAGCAGCTAACGAGGCAACCCCTTTAGAACTTTTATATGAGTTGTTGCTCGATATGCATCTTGAACCCATTGTGCAGCAAAACAGCGCACTTAACAGTAAATATCAAAGGTAATATTATGAAAGCAAGTGAACTGACCCGTACGCTGCGCATGTTGATTGAAGCAAAAATCCCGACGTTTGTGTGGGGTGCCCCGGGTATTGGAAAATCTTCTATTGTCAAACAGATTGCCGATTCGTGCGGTATTGGATTTATTGATTTGCGGCTCTCTTTGATGGATCCGACCGATTTAAAAGGCATTCCTTTTTATGATGAAAAAGAGCATCGTGCCCTCTGGGCGCCACCGGCATTTTTACCGCGCCAAGGCAGCGGAATTCTTTTTTTAGATGAGCTTAATACCGCGCCGCCTTCGGTTCAGGCATCGGCATATCAACTTATTTTGGATCGTCGTGTCGGTGAGTATGAACTCCCTTCAGGATGGGCAATTGTTGCCGCAGGAAACCGCGAGGGAGATCGTGGTGTTGTTTACAAGATGAGCGCTCCTTTAGCCAACCGTTTTGTACATCTTGAGATGGAAATTCATGTCAATGATTGGCGGAAATGGGCATTTGGCAACGGTATTGATGAGCGCATTATTGCGTATATCAGCTACAAAAACGAAGCACTCTTTCGGTTTGATCCGCTTCGCAATGAGAAGACTTTTGCAACACCGCGCAGCTGGGAATTTGTCCATAAAATTCTGCATGCCGAAGTTCATGAAACACTGCTTTTAGAGACACTTTCCGGAGCCATTGGACGTGAAGACGCGGTCGATTTTTTGAGTTTTTTGAGTGTCGCTGCACAGCTGCCCGATTTGCAGGCTGTTTTAGAAGGTGAATCTGTAGAGCAAGCCGATGATATCGAGGTGCTTTATGTGCTAACGTCAGGATTGGTGAGTGCCTATATGCGCTCTCAAGATCCGCAGCAACTTGAAAATATTTTGCGCTATTCACTTGAGATGAAAAGTGAATTTGCCGTATTGCTGGTACAAGATCTGCAGCGCTGCGGGGTTGATATGGAGCACTCAAAAACGTTTGAACAGTGGGTGCATCAGTTCGCTTATCTGTTGGAGTAGAAGCATATGCACACTGCACGAATCTCTCAGGTTAAGGCGAAACTGCTTGTGGAACACCCCTATTTCGGTACGCTAGCGTCACGTCTTGAGTTACGGGAATCGGAGAATATCCAAGCTTTTTTGAGTGATGGTGTTGTGTTTCAATACAACCGTGACTATCTGGGTGCGTTGAGTGACGCAGAACTTGGCTTTGCGCTGTCGAACGGGGCACTGCATGCGGCGCTGTCTCATGAGAACCGTCGTAACGATCGTATGGGTTGGTTGTGGCAGTTGGCGACGGATTATGCGATTAATGCCATGTTGGTTGAAAACGGCATGACACCGCCGCCGCATATTCACTACGACACCCGTTTTGATGGCATGTATGCCGAAGCCATCTATGCCGTACTGAAAAATGAAATTCAAAACGAAGAGTATGACGACGATGCGTCGAATGATACCGGTTTTAACGAAGCAAACCGCCGTCATCAACAACAAATTCATAATCCGGATTATCAAGAAGCCAAAGATCGGAATCGACCGCAAATGGAAGTCGATACCGTTACAAAAGAGCAGCAGTGGCACCAACAGATGCACAAAGCGCTTCAGCAGGCGCTTGAAGGAGACAGTCTGCCGCAGGGTATGGAGCGTTTTGTTGATCTGAAGGCTATCGGTACGCTTCATTGGCGCGAGCTGTTGCATCATGCTGTTGAACGCCATTTTCGAAGTGATTATAGACAAATGCCTCCATCAAAAAAACTGCTTTATCGCGGTATTTACCTTCCGTCATTGCATTCAGAACTCTTGCGACTTGTTATTGCCGTTGATAGTTCAGGATCCGTCGATACGGCATTGCTTGAGCGCTTTATTGCCGAAATAGAATCGCTCATGATGGTCTATCCGCAACACGAAATTGAACTGCTGGTATGTGACAGTAGTATTCGTTCCCATGAGACATTTTATGGCGGTGAGATGCTTAATGTGACGCTTTTAGGTGGCGGTGCAACCGATTTTCGACCCGTTTTTGAGTGGATTTCCAAGGAACTTTTTACATGTAATTTACTGCTTTACTTTACCGATACTCATGGAACGTTTCCTGAACACTCTCCCGATATTGAGACCTTTTGGATTACACCTGAACGCGCTGATGTTCCTTTTGGAACGGTGATTGTACTGGAGTAAAAAGCCCATGATGATGCCGAAAGCAACATGGTATAATACAGCGAATTTACATGTAAAAAGAGAGTGTGATGGCAACAGGTTTTTTTGCGGTTTTTGATGATATTGCAATGCTTTTAGATGATGCTGCGGCAATGAGTAAAGTTGCCACTAAAAAGACGGCGGGTATTTTAGGTGATGATCTTGCCGTCAATGCGCAAAAGGCATCGGGTTTTGCAGCATCGCGTGAGCTTCCGGTATTGTGGGCAATCTCTAAGGGTTCGCTTGTCAATAAAGCCATTATTTTGCCTGTGGCATTTCTCTTAAGCGCATTGGCACCGTGGATGATTGTGCCCATTTTAATGGCGGGCGGCATCTATCTGGCATTTGAAGGTGCTGAAAAGATTTACGAATATTTTCGACCCCATGCCAACACGCAACAACGTGCCGAGCGCGCGGCATTCAACGAAGCGGAGTTCCTTGATTATGAACGTAAAAAGATTAAGTCGGCCATTACGACCGATTTTATTCTCTCTGTAGAAATTATTATTATTGCACTCGGTACGGTTATGGAGCAGCCGCTTCCCGTGCAGATTATTGCCGTGACGGTGGTTGCATTTTTGGCGACTGTCGGGGTATACGGCATTGTGGCACTCATTATTCGTATGGATGATGTCGGTGTAATGCTCATTGAGCGTTCCGGCACTCGGCACAGTATCATGAAGCGTATCGGCGAGATACTGGTGCAGGCGCTTCCAAAAGTTATTAAAGCGTTGACATTTATCGGTACTCTGGCGATGTTACTGGTTGCCGGTGGTATTTTTACGCATAATGTCCATGTTATTCATGATGCTTTGCAGGGATTGCCAAGCATGATAGCAGAACTTCTGGTAGGCGCTGTCGTAGGTATGGCAGCTTTGACGGTTGAGAAAACATGGGTGGCACTCAAAGCAGTGTTGCGTTAACGCTCTTTGCAGTGAAGAGGCGTTTATGCCTCTTTTAAAATTTTTGTTTTAAGCGTTGCTTCGTCAATAGCGTCATTTTGATATTTGACAACGGCAAGCTGCTCACTCTCATTAATATACCATTCCGCTATGGCCTCATGTTCAAGGGTGTGGAGCTTCTCTTGGTCAACCTGATCGAGCGGAATATATAAAATAGCATGTTGTATCGGTTTTTGCAGACGCAGTGTCCAGATAAACCATAAAACGCCCATGACGGCGATGGTGGCACCGAGTGCTTCACGATTGACAAAATCAAGGAAAAGACCCGCTAACGTCCCCCCGATAAAGGTTGCAAAGTATGCGACCGAATTTCCTATACCCAGCGCGGCACCTTTTTGGTGTACTTTGGCATATTTGGAGATCATGGACTGTACCAGCGGTTCCATCATATTAAATGCGACAAAAAAGCCAATAACGCCGGCGACAAAAAAGGCGCTAGAGGTAGCATATCCCATGGCAATAAAAGCAAAAACAAAGAGTGCGATAGAGAGTAGAAAAATCTCTTTGGCTTTGTTATGTTTTTCACCAAAAACGGCAGCCGGACCCATGGCAATGAGTCCGGCAATCATGGCAGGCATATAGACTTTCCAGAGTTCTGCTTTCTCCCAGCCGAATCCGTACTGCGGGTCGACTAAAATAAGCGGAATAAGCACAAAAGCGATGGTCATCATCCCTTTTTGCATGCCGTTAATGATGATCATGCTCAGCAGATTGGCATCTTTTAAAATATCTTTAGTACTCGTGGTATGATGATAAATATGCCGAATTTTTGGAGGTGTCGGAACTTTGGTAAAGAGGAGTATCATGGCAATGACGGCAAAGAGTGCGGTCAGCCAAAAGAGAAAATCGACACCGTAAGCGGCACCCAGAATCGGACCCAGTCCCATAGCCAGCGCAAAGCTCAATGCGATGGTAGCGCCCATAATGGCCATAGCTTTACCGCGGGTCTCTTCGGGAACAAGGTCGCTAATCATAGCGGTAATCACCGAACCGATGGCTCCGGCGCCTTGTAAAAAACGCCCGAGCATTAACAGGTAGATGTTATCGCTCAACGCACAGATAACGGAACCGAGTAAAAAGATACTCAGTCCAATCATAAGTGTCATACGCCGACCGATGCGGTCACTCATGGTGCCGAAAGGTACTTGGAAAACGGCTTGGGTCAGGGCGTATCCCCCGACAATAATACCGACAAGAAGCGGTGTGGCTCCGTCCATATCCATAGCATAAATAGAAAGTACCGGAAGCACTAAAAAGAGACCTAAAAAGCGTAATGATAAAATGGCCGAAAGCGGCATGACTTTTTTAAACATTTAGAAGTCCTCAGTAAAAGTAGAATGGAATTATATTATAATTTTGGCACACAACGCGTAAATGAAATTTACATGTAATTTATGCAAGTTCTCTATAAGGAATATGACGGTGAAACTGATATTAGCAACCTCAAACAAGGGGAAGGTCAAGGAGATTAAAGCACTCTACAGTGATGTTGACGTGATTGCATACAGTGATATTATTGCACCGTTTGACATTGTTGAAGACGGCAGTGATTTTCAAGCCAATGCCCTGATTAAAGCACGTGCGGTCTATGCGGCGCTTCATGACAAGCATGCCATTGTCATTGCCGATGACAGCGGTATCAGTGTTGATGTACTCAATGGGGAGCCGGGCATTTACAGCGCGCGGTATGCCGGAGCAGATGCCAGCGACAAAGAGAATCTCTTTGCGCTGATAGAGGCAATCAAAGCGCAGGGCGTGAACGCATCACCGGCACACTATACCGCGGCCATTGCCATCGTCGATGCTCACGGTGAAGAGAGCGTTCACGGCTGGATGTACGGTACGGCCATTACCCAAGCGCGCGGTGACGGCGGTTTCGGATACGATCCGATGTTTATTCCTTTGGGGTATGAGCAGACATTGGGGGAGTTGAGCGAGGCTGTTAAAGTGACATTGTCCCATCGTTCTAAAGCCCTGCAAAAGGCCAGAATACTACTGCAGCGTGACCGCTACAGCATGACCGCTTCTTGGGATCCG
>JALSLA010000024.1 GCA_026988515.1 Helicobacteraceae bacterium
TTATTCTTAATATTTTACACTTGAATGGTGCAAAATCAATTCAAGAACAACTAATCAACAACAGATGGGATTTAGATGACTCTATCGCTCAACTCTTGAAATTTAGTTTTTAGTGGATTGGGGTGGTACTATGGTCAGAAAAAGTGTCTTAAAAGAGACTCAGAAATTTATTTTCTAAGCTCTTTAATACGTGCTTTTTTACCGGCAAGATCACGAAGATAATAGAGTTTGGCACGACGAACGCGTCCACGACGAATGACTTTAATTTCGTTAATGCTGTCACTGTAAATAGGAAAAATTCGTTCAATGCCCACACCGTTGGCACCAATTTTACGTACCATAACGGTTTTACCGGTTCCTTCGCCGCGAATGGCGATACAGACACCCTCGTAGTCTTGAACACGAGTTTTGTCACCCTCTTTAATAGTCACCGCTAAACGTACTGTATCACCCGCACGGAAATCAGGGATAGTCTTACTAGCAATTTGCGTATTTTCGAAATTTTCAATGTATTTATTTCTCATACAACTTCCTTTTTTGTTCAGTTATCAGTCTTTTTGGTCTGAAAAATTTCGTCTTACATTCAGACAGCCCGATTTTTAGTGCCGCAATTTTACTATGATTTCCCTTTAAATATTCTGATGGGGCGCTTAAACCTCTAAAGTGTTGCGGTTTTGTGAAGCTCGGTGCTTCTAAAAGATGGTTCTCAAAGCTCTCTACATCTAACGAATCACTGTTTCCCAAAACACCGTCAATATTTCGAGCAATCGCATCGCACATCACCAATGAAGGCAGCTCTCCACCGGTAAGAATATAGTCGCCGATACTAAAGAGTTCATCACCATACTGCTCTATAACCCGTTCGTCAATGCCTTCATAACGGCCGCTTATAAAAACAACATGCTCTTTTTGAGCCAAACGTTTCGCATCGTTTTGCGTAAAAGGTTTCCCTACGGGTGTCGGAAAAATTACATGTAAATTATCGTATTGTTGATGCAAATGCTCCAATGCATCGTACATAGGTTGCGGTGACATCACCATACCCGCACCGCCACTAAACGCCGTATCGTCCACTTTTTTGTGTTTACAACGGCTAAAATCACGAGGATCGACAAACGCAATATGAAAACGTTCTGCATCCAAAGCACGCTTTAATATTGAGTCTTGAAAATATCCCTGCATCAGGTTCGGAAACAGCGTTACAAATGTAAACGTCATGATGCTTGCAAAATATCGTAAGCTCCGCTTACGGTAATCTCTTTGCGTTCAATATCGGTAGCAAGAATGAATGGTTTCTGATAGGGAAGCAAAAACTCTTTTGCTTCCCCTTGATCGAGCAGTTCAGACGCTGTAGCAACACGTAAATAGTCAACGGCTCCAAAACGGTCAATCTCTTTCACCGTGCCTAAAATCTTCTCTGCTTCAATCAGACGGCATCCGATAATATCAAACCAAAAAAACTCCCCTGCTTCCAAATGGCAATGCCGGCGTGTCTGCTCGTAACTTGCAAAGAGTTTGGTATTGACATAGGGTTTAGCTGCTTCTGGGGTGGTGACACCCTCGAGTCGCACCAGATTGCGTTCACGATCAACACGTTGCAGTACAATGGTGTTGTTTTTGGCATCAACAAAGCGGGCACCTGCAATGAATTGTTCGGGGAAATCCGTTTTTATAATGAAGTTCATATCACCGCGCAGACCGACGGTACGGCCTAAAGTAGCAACATGAAGCAGCGGGTTTTTCGTGTTAGACGGGTTCGACATTGATACGGTAACTTTTGCCGTCTTTAGCTTTACAACCTGAGATTACCGTTTTAATGGCACCGATCATCTTGCCCTCTTTGCCAATGAGTTTACCGACATCTTGCTGGTTTGCATACAGAACAATCTCCATAAAATCACCTTGATCCAAAGTCTCTACGCGAATATCTTCCGGATGCGATGCAATCAGCTGTGCAAACTCAGCAACAAAGTCATCTACCATGCTTATCTACCGGTAATCTTTTTAACGCGGTCACTCATTTTAGCACCTACGCTTAGCCAATAATCAAGTCGCTCATTGTCAACTTTCAATGTTTTCTCATCGTTCATCGGATTATAATACCCAATGAGCTCAATCCACCCGCCGTCACGGCGTTTACGAGAATCTGTTACCGCAATGCGGTAAAAGGGTTGTTTTTTACGACCCATTCGGGTCAATCGAATTACTGTAGCCATTTTTTTGGTCCTTCTCTGCACATGTTTTATTGCAACATGCTGAATATGTTAAATTTTTTCTGCATTATTTAAAATGCTAGCCTCTGCACGATGTTATGATAGTACAGAAGTTAACATTTTACATGTAAATTACCGCGGAAATCCTCCGCCTTGCATTTGTGCCATCATGTTTTGCAACTCTTTCATCCCTTTTTTTCCGGAGAAACGTTTGGCCATTTTAGATGCGTTTTTAAACTGTTTTAAAATTTTGTTGACTTCCATTTGTGACAGACCGCACCCTTTGGCAATACGCTGCTTACGCGAATTATTTAGCAAATCCGGATCTTCACGCTCCTTAGGCGTCATTGAACTGACCAATGCTTTAATTTGATTGAGCTCTTGCGAATTGTCCAGATCAAAATCTTTCATTGCTTTGGACATATTTCCCATTCCCGGAATCATACCCATGAGTGACTTCATGCTACCCATTTTTTTCATGCTCTCAATCTGTTCTAAAAAATCATTAAAGTTAAACTTGCCTTTTTTAATCTTTTTAGTCAGTTCTTTGGCTTTTTTCTCATCAATTACACCTGCCGTTTTTTCGGCAAGGCCTTCGACATCACCCAAACCCATCAGACGGTTGACAATACGATCGGGCAAGAACACTTCAAGATCTTCCATCTTCTCGCCGCTTCCGATAAAGCGTAACGGCACCTCTACCTGCGACGCAATCCCAAGAGCAACGCCGCCTTTAGAGTCACCGTCATATTTACTTAAAATAACTCCGTCAATACCGATTTTCTCACGAAAGCTTTGTGCGGTTCGCACCGCATCTTGACCCGTCAGTGAATCTGCGACATAAAAAATCTCGTCCGGAGATGCCGCTTTTTTCACTTCATGAAGCTGCTGCATTAATGCCTCGTCTATGGCCAAGCGCCCCGCCGTATCAATAAGAACCACGTCATAAAGAGATGTTCGGGCTTTTTGAAGCGCTGCTGTTACTACGGCTACCGGGTCGTTACCGTCATTGTCGGCATAAAGATCTACTTCAATTTTTTCCGTAATCTGACGCAGCTGTTCCACCGCAGCCAAACGCTGCAAGTCAGCAGCTACCACAAGCACTTTTTTCTTTTTCTGATGCTTAAGATAGGTAGCCAATTTACCCGTCGTCGTTGTTTTTCCCGAACCTTGCAGCCCTGTCATTAAAATAACCGTAGGAGGATTTGGGGCAAAAACAAACCCCTGATTGCCTTTTACCTCCAAAATATCATACAAGGTACTGCGTAACGCATCAAGAAACTGGTCTTTGCCGATACCCGATGCTTTGGTATCATATTCCACTTTGGCAATAAGGTCTTTAACAACTTTGTGGTGAACATCTGCTTTTAACAACGCTTTTTTCAACTCTTGAAGCGCTTTTTTCAAAGCCTTCTCATCATCATGAAAACGAATTTTTTTAATTGCAGCCGTAAACGAGTCCGTTAAAGTTTCAAACACTACCGATTTCCTACATGTAATTTTGTGCCCGAACTACTCCAAGCGTAAAAAGTAGCGAATTATATCGAAATGATACTTTAAGTTTTCTTGAAGCTAAAAAAAGCCACCCTCTTTTAAAAGGTCAATACCTTCTTGAATCGACGCTACCGAACTCTTAAATTTCGTTTTCAGATCATCGTTAAGTTCCAGCTCAATAATCTGTTCAATACCCCGAGAACCCAACACTACCGGAACACCTACGGTAACATCACGATACCCGTACTCTCCGTCTAAAAGTACCGAAGAGGGGATAACAATACGTGAGTCATCTAATATTGCCTCTACCATAACCGCGATTGCCCGACCCGGAGCATAATAGGCCGATGTCCCCAAATATTTTACAATCTCCGCACCGCCGTCTTTGGTACGCGCAATGATCTGATCCATCGCCTCACGATCAACAATCTGATCCAGCGGAACTCCGCCGACTGCTGAAATTTCCGGATACGGAATCATATGTTGCCCATGATCACCAATCACAATAGCACGGGTCTGACCCGATCCGTACCCCACTTTTTGATGAATTTGATAGGCCATACGCGAACCGTCTAACGCTCCGGCCATACCCAGAATACGGTGACGCTCCCATCCGGTCTCTTTAAGCGCTATATAGGTCATTACATCGAGCGGATTCGATACCACCAAAACAATCGCATTCGGCGAGTTCTTTTTAATATCGTGAACCACCTGCTTCATGATTTTAGCATTGATCATCAAAAGATCTGCTCGTGTCATTTCGCTGCGACGCGGCACACCGGCAGTAATCACGACAATATCACAATGGCACATCTCCTCCGGAGTTTCTGCCGCACTCACAATCGTACCGTGACGCGAATAGCAGGTAGATTGCCCAATGTCAATGGCTTTACCCTTTGCCACTTCAGGAACAATATCATACAGCACGACCTCATGACAGCTACCCAAGAGTGACAGACTGTATGCCGCAGTGGCTCCGACAAACCCCGATCCTACTATGCCTACTTTTCTTCCCACCATCATATTGCTCCTTGTTTTATGTTGCATTGACTCCAAATGTAAAACCGCGACGTACCTGCTCAATGAGTTCCGGCAACAGGTCTTCATAGGCTCCTACCATACCAAAATCGGCATGAGAAAAGATCGCGGCTTTGGCGTTATGATTTATGGAGACAATCATTTCAGACTCTTTCATGCCCGCAAGATGCTGAATCGCTCCGGAAATGGCTATGGAGATATAGACTTTCGGCCGTACCGTTTTACCGGTTTGGCCAATTTGTCGCGCATACTCTGCATAGCCGGCATCGACTGCAGGACGGCTGCTCGCCCACTCCGTATTGACTCCCTGCTCACGCAGTGCTTCCACCAGCTCTTTTACAAGCTTGAGTCCGTCGCTTTCACCGGCAGGCCGACCTCCGGCAACAATGATATCAGCTTCAAAAAGATTTTGCAAGCCTCCTTCACCACGAACCGTCTGTAAAATCTTAACACACATATCTTCTTTTTTAAGTCGTACTTTCCGCTTTGTGACAATACCCTGACGCCCTTTTTCACGCTTGGGAACTGCAAAAGTACCGGCTCGTGCCGTTGAAATTTGCGGACAGACAAACCCTAAAATTGTTGCCAGTTTACTCTCACCGTACGTCGGGCGACGCGACTCCAAAATAGGTTTGAAAATCTGTTTGTTTTTACGGTCAACGTGTTCACCGATTTCGAGTGCCGTACAGTCCGCCGTGACGCCGCCGTGTACTTTAACGCCAATACGCGGTGCGAGTTCGCGTCCTGCCGTTGTTGCGGCAAAGAGTGCTATTTCAGGTTTCCTCTCTGCAATGACATCGGAAAAGATGGTGGCAAAGGGCAAGACCAGATACTCACTGAGACGTTTGTCATTCACTACAATAACTTCGTCACTACCGTATTCAATCAACGTCGATGCCAACGCATCAACATCATCACCAATAAGCAATGTCGTCACTTTTGTCTCCTCGCCCAGTGCCGCAGCCAGTTCACGTGCAGGTGTCAACAACTCCAGTGACGGGCGTACAATCTCACCTTCGGCGACTTCTGCCCATGTTAAAATACCCCGCGCCCCTTTTCTAAAATCCACCTCCGGAAAATCGGGACGTTTTGTTGTCTTTTTCTTTTTTGTCGTCTCTTTGGCGGTAACGTTTTTACCCTCTTGAATGTTATGTATAAGACTCTGAACCAATGCGTTCGCATCGGTTCCCTGACTCATTTTAATCGGTGCCCGCTCACTCTGAATGTTAGTCACTTTAGCAACAATCGTCGGAGAACCGCTCAGACCGATTTTACGCTGATCAATGCCGATATCATCAACATTGAAAACCGTAATGTTTTGATGCCGTGCCCGCATGGTACCCTGAAGCGTCGGGCGACGCGGAGGAATTCCCGTCGGTGTCAATGAGAGAGCACACGGCATCGGAAGGCGCAAGGTTTGGTAGCCTCCTTCAATAATACGCTTTGCGACAATATGCTCCCCGTCAGACTCCAATGTTTCAATAAATGTCGCTTGAGGTATGCCCATATTTTCCGCTACTTGAGACGGAACGTGTGCGGTATCGCCGTCACTGGTTTGACGACCCGCTACAATAACAAACGGCTCTTTGGACGTTTTACTAAACCCCAAATGATGCAGCAGTGTTGAGAGTGCCAGACCCGTTGCGTACGTATCCGAACCGCCCAATTTTCGATCAGAGAGCAGATAGGCCTCATCATAGCCCATGGCAAGCGCCTTTTTCAACGAGACTTCAAACGAAGGAGGGCCCATGGAACAGACAATCAATTTGGCGTCGAGATGCTGCTGCTTGAGCTGCAGTCCTGCTTCTAATGCGAACGAACAGTCAATATTTATTATTGACTTGGCCTTGGTACGATCCATCAAACCGTCTTCTCCCATCCGCATCTCCGAGGGAAGCGGTACCTGTTTCATCAAACTAATAATTGTCAATGCCATAATCTTCGCTCCTGAGTTGTTTTACATGTAATCATATTCGGGGCCGTCCCCACCGTAGGGAACCGACCACGTAATTCCGTCTGCCGGTGATTTGATATCACACGTTTTGCAATGCACACAGTTTTCTGCATGAATACGCAGTGTCGTATCTCCCTCTTTATCGACATGAACTTCATAAACTTCTGCCGGACAAAAGTATTGACACGGCGTACCGTAACGCGCCATGTTTATGCGCTTAAAACGCTCCGTATTATTGACATGTAAATGCGGTATCTGCTCTTCGTCATGTGTGGTTTTCGAATAAAAAACGCTCGTCACTTTATCGAAGGTAAGTTTTTTATCATAATGGAGTTTTTCTCTAAAACGCTGTTGAAATTTCCTACCCCGATACTCGTCAAGCGGCTCTAAGGTTTGACTGTCGGGTTGCGTCTTTAAGTCACCCGAAAACGGACAGGCACCCCCGCTGAGCAATTGAACACCGAATTTTAAGCCGCCTTGCCACAGACCGTTGCGAAACGATTGTCGAAAATTACGAACCGGATAGAGCTCTTTGTAAATACGGCTCGTTGCAATTAATGCTTCATAATGCGAAAGTTCCGCTGCCGTCGTATTGTTTTTAAACAGAGCCAATACTGCGGTTTTAGCGGCACACATGCCTGAAGTCACCGCCAAATGCACCCCTTTAAGTGCCGGCATCGCCACCAGTCCCGCACTGTCACCTACAATCATAAAATTATCGTCATAGAGTTTGGGTATGGAGAGATATCCTCCTTCTGGAAGCGTTTTTGCACCAAATTCAATGAGCGTTGCGCCTTGTAAGAGTGCGGCAATTTTTGGATGCTGTTTCCATACCTGCATGGCAGCATGAATATCGAAAGTCGGATCGACATAATCCAGACCGACCACAAAACCCAGTGCCACTTTGTCATCTTGCAACCCATAGACAAAACCGCCGCCGAACTCTTCGTCACTCTTTAGCGGATACCCAAAGGTGTGAAGCACTTCTCCGGCTTGTACGGTTCCTGCTGGAACACTCCAAAGCTCTTTAACACCCAGTGAATAGATCTGCGGATTCCTGCCCGAATCCAGATTAAAACGACGCAACAGCTTTTTGGCCAATGAACCGCGAGATCCTTCGGCAAAAATAGTGATCTCTGCGCGTACTTTTGTTCCTTCTTGAAAATTTTTAAGCCGTTTTCCACGATGGTCCACACCGGTGTCTTTGGTGATGACACCGACAACCTGTCCCGCTTCATACCAGATATCATCAACGGCAAAACCGCTGTAGATCTCCACCCCTCTTTTTTCGGCAAGCGTTGCGAGATACCGACAGAGGGCTCCCAGCGATGCTATCTGAGTCTCTTTGTTATCCATATAAGGAGGGTGAAACGGTAAGGAAAAGCTGCCTTCTTCACTAAGTTTTAGCGTCATATCGGTCGTCACCTGTGAATCAAACGGCAAGGCATCGAATTCCTCTTCGTCTAAGAGCTCTTTAAAGGCCTCCGTCTTAATAAGCGCACCCGAAAGAATATGCGCTCCGACCTCTTTGCCTTTTTCAATGAGAATAATTTTTTTGCTATCGCCATTCTCTTTGAATGTATCTGCCGCATGAATTGCTGCTGAGAGTCCTGCCGGACCGGCTCCAATAATCAGCAGATCGGTGGACACCACATTACTATTGTTCATTCGATCTCCTCTGGCATGTATTGATTAACGGCTTTTACATATTTAAAAATATCCAAAAGTAATTAATTAGTTATTATTAGTAAAATTAACTTCAGGTAATATTAAAAATAAGAAAAGCATTGGTATATGAAAGCGTGATCTCAATGATAATGTGGTGTTTTGAAACATCTCTGCTCGCAATTTACATGTAATTGCCAGTCCGGAAATGTTTCATAATTTTTATGCTTTTAGAAGTGCTGAAAGATTGACTCCGGCTTCAACGGGTTGATTACTCAAATCAAATACTTGCGATCCTAAACCGCTTTGCTGCCAGTTCAAGACCCGTGCATAGACTTGAAACATGGATGTCTTTCCGTGGATGTCTTCATTTTTAATCTCCAGACGAGCAGTCTCATCGGAGGGGAACGGATCCCCGTAAAACCCGCCGTTAACGCTTTTTCCAATCACCAACACACTGTTACCGCGACCGTGATCGGTGCCGTGGTCCCCGTTGCTTTTAAGCTGTCGACCGAATTCACCGGAGATGACAAAAACCGTGTTATTGGTAATCGCTTTATTGTAAGCATCCAAATGGCTCACCAGAGTATGCAACCCTTTACTCGTACCGAAAATATCACTGAACATCGGTTCAATCTTACGGTGCTGATCGCGATGACTGTCCCATCCGGTATACTCCATGCTTGCAAAACGCATTGCTAAAATATCCTGCGTAACAAAACTGTCGTACAGGTTGCGAATCTGCTGACCGAAATAGGTAGATTTGAGGGTATTGCCACCTTGATACAGCGCTGTAATCGCCGAAGGTACCGGTCGTGCTTTTAGTCGTGCGCCTACCCGCTCACCGAATTGGCGCAACTTTTGTTCATGCTTAATAAACTTACGATACGGACTCTGTTCGGGAATTTCATTGGCTTTGGCTTGATAGTAACTCTTCAGCGAACGACTCATAAGCGCTTGAACAGACCATTTATAGCTGCGCGATCCGCTGTCAAGATCGGCTTGGGTGTCGTAGTTATACAGTCCCATATCCCGACTGTCAAAATTACTGATGACGCGTGTATTGTCATACCCTTTACGACCGGAAAGATCCTCGCCGTTGCAGACCAGACGCACCCCCCGTGTGACTGCTACAGCATTGGCGTCAAGCTCACCTACACTGCGCCCGCCCCAACCGCTGACCTCTGTTGTATTCGGACCGGTACGCAGTGAACCGCTCTCCAGAATCAACTTGGAGTGGTAATGGTCCCGATTGGTAGATGCCACCACATTACTGACAACAGCAACGTTGCCCTTACGTATCTCGTTTTTCAGCCACGCACACGATTTTAAAATCCCAAAACGCACGCCGTCAAACGTCACTTCATCATAGTTGTCCCGATAGGCCTGACGCAACTTCGCACTGTCACCGGCCGTGGTACGAAAAATCGATGCCCTCGCCCTCCAGTACGCAGCGCCATAGCTGTTAGCATCGCTGCTAAACGGCGGTACGATCAGGTGTTTAAAATCGGGACCGCCATCGAGCATAATATTGACTACGGTGCGTGCACCGATGGAGGTTGCCGCATGTAGCGAAGTTCCTACACCAAAGGCCAAAAAGAGTGCCGTTGCACCCGATAGTTTAATAAATTCACGTCGTTGCATTATCGACCCTCCTGCGCATAAATGTATGGTGTGGCGGCAATAAATGAAATTGCCAGATTGACACGATAATCAGCAGATCGTCGCTTTTTAAGATCGCCGCTTTTCAAATCCATTCGTGCCACAGCGGCATCATTAAGCAGCTTTTTAATGCCGTTATTGGTGGTAATATCGGCTCGCGTATAGACTTTTAAAGGATTTTGTTCATCCAGCAAAAGCGCTAAATCTTTACCGTTAAGCAGAGCAATGAGATGCGCACGCTCCAATGGACCATAGTGCTTGCCGCCGTCGGCAATAAAACGTTCCCACAGCCAACGTGCCACATCTTCGACTACATATTCACCGGCTCCATTGGTTGGGATTTTGTCGCGCCACTTCTTCTCCCACACCCCAATCACATTGCCGTTACTGTCTTTTGGGCACTCGCCGCTACTGTTTTTGACACAGTCATAGTACTGCCAGTAGGTCCAGCCGCTTTTAGCACTGCGGTTGTAGTTAATGCGAAATATATTCCCGTTATCGGAGGCCTCTACTCCCGTCTGATGTCCAAATACAGCATGCACAGGACGAAACGGACGTATATCTTCTTTGGAAAGTTCCCAGTTGGCATTATAAAGCATACGTCCGTTCTCGTCATTATCAATCGTCATGAGATTAATTGTGGTCACCAACCGCTGTATGGAGTTGGCATACTTGATACGCGCCGGATTATGAAAGTCGGTTGAAACCGCATACGCCCACAAAAACGGTAACAGCCGTTTTTGCGGCATCATTGCCCAGCTGCTTCGCGCCCGGTTTATGGTACCTGCACTTGGTGTGTCATCGGCAAAATGTTTAATAATCATGACCGGCAAATTGTTCAGACTCTCAGCATGTTCAATCGCCTCCGTGGCGATGGCGTCGAGTTTGACATCGGCACGGTAACCTGAAACCGTTGTCTTTAAAATATCTATATCCGCACTGTAGTGTTCTGCCGTGCCGAAGGTAATTTTTCTCTCGGGTCCTCCCTCTGCAATCGGATGCCACAACGCTTTCATATCGGTCAGGGCCCGCGCCGTATTGGGAATGGTAGTGTTTTCATGATAATTATGGTCATAGTTACCTAAAATACCGAAAAAGAGCTGATAATATTCTCGGGCGAAATCTTCATTGCCGCGAAAGAGACCGTTTTTATAACTGTTATAGTTATGACCATACTGAAATGCTACCGCAGCCGACTTGGCTCCTGAGGCCATGACCTGCTCGTAAGAGCGATTATCACGCAATTGCTGCATAATCGTATCGTAGTATGTTAGCATTGGTAACGGATAGACTCCTGACTCCTGACTCACCGACATATGGTAGTTGGTCTCCCACAGTCCCACACGGTGGACAAATGGATTGAGCCCACGACTCATAACCGCCATAATCCAGCTATATGACGGTGTAGCCCAAGAATTTGGTTTCGTTTCAAAATATTTTTTCTTTTCCGACTTAACATACTTTGCCGTATTCCAAAACTTTGCCAATCGCTCCAACGATACCGTATTGGGTAAGATATAAGCTGACGGTGAAAGCAGTTTGTTCTTCGGCTCAAATGTCAACATCTGTACAATGGCCTGCTGCGGCGGCATTGCTGCCCAGGTACGAATTTGCGTATCGGTGGCATGGCCGCCGTAAGCAAAAGCATAAAGCACTTTACGTACGGCCGTTTCATCCCAAAGCGCATCGCTCACAACCGTAAATGCCAACGGATCAAATGCCATACTCTCGCTGCTGATCGTATTGACCGTCACCGTAAATTCGGCATTGTGCGCATCCGTTCCGGTAAAAACAATCAATCGTAATCGACTCGACCCCGTCCCGCTGCCGTTTCCGGTTGACGTGATTGTAATGACTCCTTTGCCGTCTACCGTAGCATTAATCAGTGCGGAATTACTGTTTTCTAAAAAATAGCGTACAATATCCGATCCCCCGTATGAAATATTAGCACGTACGGTTATGGGAGAAAAATACTCGGTGGTTACAATATCGTCTATCGGTTTGAGTGTAATAAAATAGTCTTTTAACGACGCGCGCTCTGCAGCGCTGTCCACATCGCTACCCTCTAAAGAATCAACCAGATGGTTATATGCATTTATATTATTTTTATCGACGCCGTCAACTCCCGCAGCAATATAGTCTTGCAGTGTCGGCTTCGGATTGGTGCTGCTCTGTGCATAAGCTATAATTTTTGTAATGGCCTGCTGCTCTTGCACTGCGGCAGAACCGCCGCTTGTGCTCATCACCGCAGCCAGTATCGGTGCTATAAAATCTATCAAAACATCTTCTCCTATATTATATTAGGTTATGACTCGTTACGTAATTGTACTACGGTTGTATTATGACTACGTTAAGATGTTTTAAGCTCCGCTACTGCGACAAATGTGAGAATAGCTTAGGCTCCTTTGTTTCAAACGTCAGCCCCAGCAATGTAACTTTTTTTGCATGCAACATGACTCTGCGGTAACGCCCTCCCCCGTAAAGCTCATCCCCGACAATCGGAAATTCTATAGAGCGTAAGTGCGTTCGAATTTGGTGGGTTCTTCCTTCATGAATAATACATTTGACTTTACTTTTTTTACCCGAAACTTCTAAAGGATAGACCTCGGTTGTGGCACTTTTTCCACCCTGTCGTGCAATTTTTGAATAGGCTCGATTGTGTCGTTTTTCCGTTATTATAGGCTTGTTAATGCACACCTCTTCGGTAAATACCCCTTCAACCCAAGCTACATACTCTTTATAGACCTTCTTTTCTCTAAAAGCTGCTATTGCACGTTCTCGAAACAATTCATTTTTTACCAGCATCAGTACACCGCTCGTTTCACGATCCAAACGGTGCAGCAGACGTGTTCCTTCAAATTGACGCTCAATCTCATCCGAGTTTATAAATGCCGGCTTATCAACCACAATCAAATCATCATTTTCAAAGATCGGCACAATAGCTTCGATACGCTGTACGTTAAAGTGTGTTTTTTTATCCAGTGCTCCGCGTGCTATCATCACTTTTTTACTACCGACATAGACCAGACCTCTGTCTATAAGGGCTTTGGCTTGTGAATTTGAAAGTGACTCCTGCTGTGCTAAAAGTTTGTAGGCTTTCTCCGTGTTACTCGCTGCTACACGCGTTTTATCGCCTTCGTCATAATGATCGTTTAGCATACTGGAGTCTTCTTGTCGTGTATTACGTCGTGCCTTTTTGACACGTTCACGCTTGGCATCACTTGCAGCAAAAGCCTTGCTCTTTGCCTTTACTTTTGCCTCTTTTTTCTTATCTTCGGCACGCTTATATGCATACTCTTTTTTTTTATTTGCCATGATCTTTTCCTATAATATCTATTATTCTGTCCATATCGATGGTCTCGGTAATGTACGCCGCTCGCAGCTGCTCTGCTGCCAATAATGTCTTGTTGAGTTCATGCAGTTCACAAACAAAAATATTTTCAACATATTTAAACAGTTCCAACTGGTTAAAGTGGTGTTTTCCGGTAATAATTTTACAGCCGAAGGTTGCCGGTTCAAGCGGATTATGCCCGCCGATAGGAGCAAAAGCACCTCCTAAAATTGCAATGTCACTTATGGCGTATATGTTATTAAGCTCACCCATAGCATCAACAAGTACCATATCTGCGTCAAAATCATGATGTAGCGAAAAACGTTTACATGTCAATTGATACGTGTCACAGACACGTTGCATCAACGCCCACACCTTCTCAAAACGTTCCGGATGGCGCGGCACCACCAAGAGTCTGCTCTTACGCTCTTTTCGATAGGCGGCAAATTCGGAAAGAATCATGCCGTCTTCACCCTCATGCGTACTGGCAGCGACAATCGTCTCTATGTCCGACTTTTTATAGTGCCTTGTTGCTGTAATCTTTTGTGCCAGTTTAATATTGCCCACCACCTCAATATGACGTGCACCCAAAGCAGAAAAGCGCTTTTGGTCAATCTCACTTTGAACCAAAACAGTATCGACATAAGAAAATATCTTCCGATAGAACCATCGTAGTTTCAAATATTTTGGATAGCTGCGCTCCGATATCCGTGCATTAAGCAACACAACCTTTGCCCCTCGTGCCGATGCTATCGCAAAAAGCAGATACCAAAACTCTGCTTCCAAGACTACAAGCGTCTTCTGCTTACGAATCCAAAAGGGTAAAAAAATCTCAAAAGGCAAATAGCGTACTTCAGCGTTGTATGACTGCGATGCCTCGTAGCCCGTTTGTGTTGTCACCGTAATCGCTATCTCTCTATGCTTTAGACGCTCTAATAACGGTTTTAAAGCACGACTCTCTCCCAACGAACACACATGAAACCAGATTCCCTCCGTTGTAAAAGGAGGATTGTTACATAAAAAGAAGCGTGCCGGAATGGAGTGTCTGTATTTTTTTTTTAACGTAAGCAGTATCAACCAAGGCAGTGCCGCAATATACAAGAGCAGTGCCGCACCAAAATAGAGGAGACTAAAAGGCGTCATTAAGCCTCTTGCACTGCCTCGTCTTTATCCAGATAAAGAATACGTCCGCAATGAGGACACGTAGCAATCTCTTCACCTTTAATGACTTCAGCATAAATTTTATCGTTAATTCGCATAAAGCAACCCATACATGCCTGTTTTTTTACCGTTACTGCCGTGGTGTTTTTTGCCCAACGACGGATTTTCTGATAAAAAGAGAGTCCCTTTTGGTTCATGCTTGAAATAAGCTTCTCTTTTTTGGCAAATACTTTTGTGCGCTCAACATCAATAGCGGCAAGCTTTTCATCAAGATCCGCTTTAATGTCACTCAATCCGGATGCCAGTGCATCAAGTTTCTCTTTAAGAATACCGATGCTCTCCTCTTTGCTCGCAATAATACGTTCCAAGCGCTCAATCTCTTCATTGGCAAAGGTGATCTGCTCTTTTGCGATCTCCTCTTCGAGCTGCAGTGACTTCATCTCGCGCTCAGTCTTAATTTCGGCACTTTTTTTACTGTTATCTTCAAGTTTTGCCGAAAGTTCTGCAAGATGCAGCTCATTTTTTTGCTTTTTCAGCACCTCTTCTTTAATCTCTGCTTCGAGCGTCTCAATCTCTTTTGCGACCGTATCACTTGTGGCCAAGGCAGTCTCGTATTTATAGTTTGCCTCTTCTATTTGCGGTTCAAAAGCATCAATCTCTTTATCGACAATAGAGAGTTCAATGAGTTGTTCAAGGTGTTTGTTCATCTGTTTCCTTTTTGGAATTTCTATATCCAATGTATGTTACATATAGGTGAAGGGGTTTTTCGATGGCGAAATTATAACGCTTAATCCTAAATTAATCAAATATTTCTCTAAAATATCGCCAAAATAGCATTCACTCTCATAGTGCCCGATATCGATCATGCTCATTCCTATGGTTTTTGCTTCCATGGCATCATGGTATTTGATATCTCCGGTTAAAAAACATGTCGCATTAACTTCTTTGATAAGCGATGCACCCGAGCCGGTCGTCAAGGCCACCCGTGTCACGGTATCGTGACATCGGACTGCTTTCATACAGGGAAGTTTAAAAGCTTTTTGCACCTTGCGCACCAGTGTTTCAAATGTATCGTTAACATCCATGTAAGCTACAAAACCGTCACGTTCAACAATCCGGTAACCTAAAATTTCTTCTGCAACATAGGTATTTAGGTGTGTCTGGTCAAAGTTGGTATGCATAGCAATATTTGCAATATTTTTCTGAATCATCCGCTGCAGCAGTTTCGCCGGATACTCGTTAAAACGCAGCTGTTTTAAGCCGCCGAAAATAATGGGATGGTGCGTAATGACCAACGTATTGGCTTTTAAACGCTCTATAAGCTCTTCATCAACATCAATGCTCAAAACTACGGTGTCCACTTCTTGATCAAAATCACCAACGAGCAACCCCGAATTGTCCCACGCTTCTTGAAGTTCAAACGGAGAGAGTTCATCTAAAAACCGGTAAATATCTGCTATTTTCATTCACGTAACTTCTGCAACTCTTCAGCAGCCTCGTTGAAATCACTCTTAAGCTCCAGCGCTTTTTCATACATCGTAACGGCTTTCTCTTTCTCACCCGTCTGCACTAAAAGATTGGCAAAATTGTAGTAGGTAATCTCATATGTATCGTCAATTTCCAAAGCTCTTTCGTAATGCTGTCGTGCCTTCTCAAACTCGGAAGTACGACGATAAAGCGAAGCAATCGCATTATGGGTGACATCATCATTGTCGTCAATACGCAGTGACTGCGCATAGGTTTCAATAGCTGCTTTCAAATCACCGTTATGTGCCAGAACAAACCCCAGTTTATTTAAAATCTCCGTATTGTCCGGTGCTTTTGCATGTGCCTCTTGAAGCAGTGCGGCGGCACGTTTAAAGTCCTCTTCTTGAACCGCATCATCTGCTTTAGCCATCAGGGCTTCCGGATCAAACGACGAAAGAGAGTCCCGTGAAGGAGTCGGCTCCGGAGGATCTTCAAGTGTATTGATATGCTCATACACCTTATAGGCAAAAAATGCCGTCACGGCTAACATTAAAATTTGAAAAACTGACATGGACAACTTCCTAACACTTGATATAAAGTGATATAATAGCAGAATTTGAGAATAGGACAAATAGCCATGCGAGAATTGTTTGAAAAACTGGGACTGTTTTACTTAGGAAAAGATTATCAAACCGATGAACTAAGCCTGTATAAGAGTAAATATCTTACCACGCATGCTGCCATTATCGGGATGACCGGCAGTGGTAAGACCGGTCTGGGTATCGGGCTCATTGAAGAGGCCGCACTCGATAACATTCCGGCAATTATCATTGATCCTAAAGGCGATATGGGCAATTTGGCCCTGACCTTTCCATCAATGCGGCCCGATGATTTTCAGCCGTGGATCGATGCCACAGATGCCGCCAATAAAGGGTTAAGCATTGAAGCGATGGCAGCTCAGACTGCCGCCGTCTGGAACGAAGGCATTGCCTCGTACCATCAAGGTCTTGATCGGGTTGCCGCGTTACACAACGTACCGTTAAACATCTACACGCCCGGGAGCAGTGCCGGTCTGAGTATCAATATTTTAGGCAGTTTCAAAGCTCCTTCCGTCGAAGTTCTTGATGATCCCGATACTTTTAGTGCACTCATCAATGCGACCACTTCATCGCTACTCGCTTTGGTCAACATCAAAGCCGACTCACTAAGTTCCAAAGAGTTTTTGCTAGTATCAAATATTTTTAAGCATTTCTGGCTGCAGGGAGAAGATCTCTCTCTTGAAGCGCTTATCGGACATATCACCAATCCGCCGTTTCAAAAAATCGGGGTTCTCTCACTTAAGAGCTTCTATCCGCAGAGCAAACGCCTTGATCTTGCCATGCTGTTTAACAATGTGCTCTCATCCGTCTCATTTTCCTCATGGATTCAAGGTGAACCGCTCGATATTCAAAACCTACTCTACGATGCAAGCGGCAACGCCAAGATCACTATCTTTTCCATTGCCCATCTCAATGACTCGCAACGCATGTTTTTTGTCACACTCTTGCTAAACCGGTTTGTTGACTGGATGCGCTCACAACGTGGTGCATCCACACTGAAAGCCCTGCTCTATATGGATGAGATTTTCGGGTTTTTTCCCCCGTCGAAAAACCCGCCTTCGAAAGAACCGATGCTGCTTCTGCTTAAACAGGCACGCGCGTTTGGTGTAGGGGTGATTCTCTCGACACAAAATCCGGTAGATCTTGACTACAAAGGACTCTCCAACATCGGTACCTGGTTTATCGGAAAGCTGCAGACCCGACAAGACATTGCCAAAGTCATTGATGCGCTTACCGATAAAATCAAAGGCATGAGCAAACGTGACATTGCCGATATGATCGCTTCACTGAAAGGACGTACCTTTTTTCTTAAAAGCGCTCATGAAGACGAGGTACGCATTTTTCAAACACGCTGGGTACTCTCATACCTCAAAGGCCCAATGTCCAAACGTGATATTCGCTCTTTAATGGCCGCAAAAAAAACAGCATCACAGCCCGCAGCGCCGCAGCGCCTACGCGATAGCGTCACTGCAACGCCTACACGGCCTATTCTTAGTGAATCCATACCCCAATACTACAACGACACCTCTTTGCAAAACGAGACGCTGTTTTACCCTGCGCTTGCAGCAGAGGCCACGGTACGTTTCTTCAATCAGCGTCGCGGCATTGACACAATACACACCATTACATGTAAATTGGAACTCGATGAACACTCCGACGATATTGACTGGGAAGATTCTTATGAAACATCGTTTGACTTTGATCGGTTTACTACAAAAGTCTCCGCCTCCGCCATCTTTGCCCCACTGCCGGAGACACTGCTGAACATGAAAAACCTAAAACAGTATGAACGTTCTTTAAAAGAGTATTTGTACCACAACAAACGTCTAACACTATTTACATGTAAATCATTAAAATGCGACTCCAAACCGCATGAGTCACTGCGCGATTTTAAAGTACGACTGCGCGATCTGCTGAATGAGAAGAAGCTGCACGAAATCGAGACGCTTGAAACGCGCTATGCCAAAAAAAGTGCCACGTTGCAAAGACGCTTAGAGCGTGCGCTCGCCAAACTTGAAAAAGAAGAGTCGGACGTCAGCGCCAAAACGACCGATACCCTTTTAGCCGTCGGTATGGGAATATTCGGCGCGCTTTTCGGTAACAAAACGCTAAGCAGCGCTACCCTGCGCAAAGGAGCCCGTGCCATCAAAAGCGGTGGACGTATCTTAAAAGAGCGCAGCGATGTGAAAGCGGCAACACAAGCTATTGAAGGTATCGAAGAAGAGATTGCCGCCCTGCATGAAGAATTGGAGAGTAAAGTTGATCGACTCGAAGAGAAGTTCTCTCTTGAGAATCACCCCGTTGAGCCGTTACCGATCAAGCCGCGAAAAGCAGATGTTCATGTTCGCAAAGTCGCCCTGCTTTGGGAACGCTAGAAGGGGTCTTTACGTGGCAATTACGCTATAGGATACTATACGTTGTTTACCGGCATACCACGCATCCGATACCCTCATCCGTACCTTTTGAAGCAACTTCAAAGCTTTTGGTCGACTCTTCGCGACCAGCTTAAGATTGTATCGATGTTTGGTGGCCTCTATGACCAAGAGTGCTTGATCCGTGTCATCAAATTGCATGGCGAATGCTTCGGCCGCAGCTTTTGTTTGAAACGATCCTAAAATAATAACATGACCCTCAAGTGGAACAGACCGGCTGACGTTTGGTTGCACCGAATCGGTTTGATCTTCTTGCGTAAGAGCGGCTGGAGGTGCTGGAGGTGCTGGAGGCGTTGTAACGAGACGCTCTTTCGGCACCGCTTCATACTGCATCAGCCTTTCAATAAACGACTCTTTATTTACATGTAAATGTGCTGTATCTTCTGCTTGCTGTTGCAGCTTGGAACAACCGTACCGATCGGGTGAGAGCGGTGACGGACTATTTTGACAAAGATCATCACTGTCATCATAACCGTCACCGTCACTATCCAAGCGAAGCGGCAGGGTGTCACGCGCAATGCCGTCTTGCGCAATACCCACTTTGGCGTAGAGCGCATCGGTGTCACTCAATACGGTCTCAACCATTGTTCCCGTAACATCTAGAATTTTGTAGCGTGCCTGCAGCAACTCATAACTGCGTGCAATACGATCATGTTGTGCCTGCAACAGATCATTATGTGCTGTGATCAGATCAAGCAAATCAGCTTTTTTATGTCGGTACTCCTGCATATACAGACGGTAAGCCTCTTGCGCATAGGTTTCAAATTTTTCAAGATGTCGTAGCTGCTGCAACAGTGTCTCAACACGACTCCATGCCGTTTCACAACGCTCCATAATCTGCCGTTTTAGATGATTGCGGTATGCAACTTTTTGACTTAATTTACTAACGTGCTGTTGCTGCAAAGCACTGTCGGCACCACCGCGGTAGAGATTGTAAGAGAGTGTCACCATGGCACTAAAATCGTTGACATCACCGACAATCCCGTTACGGTTACTGTTGAACGCTTGGCGCACTATGGCATCTACTTTTGGATAATATGCTCCCTGAGTCTGCTTATAAGCCTCTTGAGCCGCATGAAACTCTGCATCGGCCACACGAACAAGTGGATTGTTTCGTATGGCAAGCTGCATGGCATCGGAGCGTGTCGCAGGAAGTTGTAAAATCTGCTTGGGTGCTTCAAGCGTCTGAGGGTCCACATTCCAACCCATAGATTTTTTAAGACCGTGCTGCGCCTTTTTATAACGCTCGCTTATAGCATAATAGTACGAACGTGCTTGTGCCAAGGAGGCCTCGCTTTTCTGCACCGAAGCATATCCTACGGCACCCGTTTGGTAACGTTTGCCAATCTCTTTTGCCATCACACGATTTTGTTCAATACTCTCGACACACATCTGTAACAATTCGCGATATTTTATGACATCAATATAGTTTTTCACCAGTTCATATGCCGTACTGTTGAGTCTATGTACATAACGGTAAGCAGCTGCTTTTAGATGTGCCTCTTCACTAGCGACACGATGGCTTGTTGCAAAACCGTTAAACAAATTCTGTCGCATCTCTATAGTTGTGTCATAGACCGTTTCAGTGCTTTTTTGAAATTGGGTATCGGCATTACTTATATCTTGAGAACCCACTCCGCCATACAGATCAATTCGAGGATAGTATTCTGATTTTGCCACATCTACCGCCTCCCGAGAAGCGTTGAAGTTATTGATGCGCTCTATTGTAGCAGGATCGTTCTCAAGTGACAGAACCAATGCCTCTTTGAGCGTTATAGCATAAAGTGCACTGGAGCACAACCATACTGCTCCAACAAAAAGAACTCTTTGTAACAACATATATTTTCCTTTATGCATCATTCATTTTTTTATTATACACATATATTGTTCTATTTTAAATATATTCGTTTTATAAAAGGGATAAAAACGTTACATCACTGTTGATTACCCCATCTTTGCTATAATTGCTTTCTAATACATTATGGTTGGAACAGATGATAAATTTAAAAGATCCTAAACTTTACAACAATCGTGAACTTTCGTGGTTACAATTCAATACCCGAGTCTTTCAACAGGCACAAAACGAATCGCTTCCGCTCCTTGAACGTCTCAAGTTTTTAGCCATCTACGGTACCAACTTGGATGAGTTCTACATGATCCGTGTCGCCGGTTTAAAAAAGCTTTTTAATGCCGGTGTTATTGTTTCGGGTCCTGACCGTCTCACACCCTTGCAACAACTCACCGATATTCGCGCCTACCTGCATCAAGAGATGCAGGTAGTTGAACACTGCATGAACGGCATTTTCAAAAAACTCGAAAAAGAGGGACTCTACCTAAAGTCGTACAGCAAGGTCTCGAGTGTACAAAAAGAACAGCTTAATACCTACTTTTATGAGCATATCTATCCGGTTATTGTTCCCATTGCCATTGACTCTACCCACCCGTTCCCGCATCTAAACAACCTGAGTTTTGGACTCATCGTCAAGCTCCAAGACAGCGACAACCCACAAGTTCAACGTTACGGAATTATTCGTATTCCCCGAGTTTTAAAACGTTTTATTGAACTCAATCACCACACTTACATTCCCATTGAAAGTGTGGTTTCAGAGCATGTTCACGACCTCTTTCCGGGTTATACGCTCATTAGTTTCACCTCTTTTAGAGTAACCCGTAACGCCGACATTACCATTGAAGAAGAAGAGGCCGATGACTTTATGGAAATTTTAGAAGAGGGGTTGAAGCTTCGTAAAAAAGGCGAAATGGTCCGGCTGGAACTGAGCCATGATGCCAATGACGATCTGCTTGACTTTTTTAATCGCCATACCAACATTGACCATGACGATATTTACCGGTTTCACACACTGCTTAATCTCGGCAGTCTGTGGCAGATTGTCGGTAATCGCAACTTTGCCCATTTGACCCTGCCCTCGTTTAAGCCCAAACTGCTGCCGCCTTTTGACGGTGATGACAATATCTATAGCATTATTGATAAAAAACCGGCACTGCTCTACCATCCGTATGAAAGTTTTGAACCTATTGTCAAACTGATCCAAACCGCCGCAAAAGATCGTGATGTCGTAGCCATTCGTATGACACTGTACCGATCAGGATCCAACTCTCCTATTGTCAAAGCACTTATGAGTGCTTCAGAGTCCGGCAAACAGGTAACGGTTATGGTCGAACTTAAAGCACGCTTCGACGAAGAGAACAATCTTGTTTGGGCCAAAGCTTTGGAAAATGCCGGAGCCCATGTCATTTACGGTATTAAAGGCTTTAAGGTTCATGCCAAAGCCGCTCTTATTACCCGCAAAGTTGACGGTAAGCTTAAGCAGTACGCCCACCTAGGAACCGGAAACTATAATCCTGATACGGCAAAAATATATACCGACTTAAGTTATCTGACCTCTGATCCTGCCATTACCAATGATCTGACCCGATTTTTTCACTTTCTTACCGGCTTTAGCAAAAAGGGTAAACTCAATGAGCTCTACATGGCACCGACGCAAATTAAACCAAAAGTACTCTCCTTAATTCAAAATGAAGCTGCAAAAGGTGAAGCGGGACATATTATTGCCAAGGTAAACTCTTTAGTCGATGAAGATGTCATTCGCGCTCTTTACAAAGCATCACAGGCCGGTGCAAAAATCGAACTTATTGTCCGTGGTATTTGCGGTCTTAAACCCGGTATTGAAGGAGTGAGTGAGAATATTCGTGTCATCTCCATCATTGGAAAATATCTTGAACATGCCCGTGTCTTTTATTTCAAACACGCCACACCCAAAATATTCTTCTCCAGTGCCGACTGGATGCCGCGAAATCTTATCCGTCGCATTGAGCTTTTTACCGGCATTACCGATGCAACAACAGCACAAAAAGCACTGGATATTCTCAAGCTTCAATGCTCAGACAACGTACTGGCATATGAACTCCAAAGTGACGGCAACTATCTAAAAGTTAAAAATGACAAAAGTAAAATTATTGACAGTCAGCGTCTCATGGAGTCGCACGCCAATAAAATTTACAAAGATCTTAAAAAACGTGAACCCAATTACATGCAACAGTTGGGGTCACGTCTGCTCAAGGAGAGTTAAAATGCTATACCCCTATAACAATACCGCACCTTCTCTACAACACAACGTCTGGATTGCTCCGTCTGCCGATGTCATCGGTGATGTTAGCATCGGCAATGATGTCGGTATCTGGTTTGGCTGCGTCGTACGCGGTGATGTTCACCGCATTCAGATTGGAGATCGCAGCAATATTCAAGATTTGAGCATGATTCATGTCACCCACTACAAAAAGGAAGATCGCAGCGACGGTCATCCGACTATTATCGGCAGTGACGTCACCGTCGGGCATCGGGTAATGCTGCACGGTTGCTGCATTGAAGATGCCTGCCTCATTGGTATGAGCGCTACCATTTTAGACGGCGCCGTCATTGGTAAAGAGTCTATTGTCGGTGCCGGCTCACTGGTAACCAAAAACAAAATATTCCCGCCGCGATCGCTTATTATGGGAAGCCCTGCTAAAGCGGTTCGTACACTGACCGATGAGGAAGTTGCCGAGCTCTATGCCTCGGCTATGCGCTACGTTGCCTTTAAAGAAAATTATAGACGTTAGTAAATTTACATGTAGGTTTGAAAGACCTTGAACGTATTTAGCGCAACAAAGCGGGGTCTTTATTCCCAAGAAACTCTCAACTTCCCGCCTCTTTCTTTGATTCTTGCCTCTGATCTGCTATACTTTACTTTAAAACTTGTTTAGTCTTGTTTCTATACGTTGTTTTAATCTTGACTTCTTTTGAAAAAAATGTGTACTTATGGAGAAAATGCTTGAATATAAAACAATATAACATTATTTTTTGTGATATAGAAGCCAATACAAAAACAAAAAATATTGATGATATAGGTCTCCTCTATAAAGGCAGGGAGTTAAAAACATCATCTCTTAAAGCAGCATCTTCTTTCATTGAACTTTGTTCTAGTACATATATGGCAGGTCATAACTTTATAGATTTTGATATAGAAATATTAAAAGAGACATCTCTTTATCAACATATAAAAGAGTACCACATTATAGATACCCTGCCACTCTCACTCCTTCTTTTCAATGAAAAAACAGTTCATAGTTTGCCGAAAAACTATAAGAATGAAGATGACTTTAAAAATGATCCTGTAGAAGATTCTAAAATCACCTTGAAACTGTTCATGAAACTAGAAGAGCGGTTTTTAAATTTACATGTAAATATTCAAAATATTTTCTATTCACTTTTAAAAGATGAAGTTTATTTTTATGCTTTTTTTTCATATCTAAGACAAAGCATCAACCTAATAGATTTATCTAAAAATCACTTATATGAGTTGATAATTCAACATCATAAAAATCTCATTGTAAACTATGATTATCTCGAAGAAGTTATAAAAAACAATCCTATTGAGCTGTCTTATATTTTAGCTATTTTGACACCACATATCGAGATCAAATCACATCCACCAAAAATTCTGTTTTCTTATCCTAATATTGTAGAAATACAAAAAAAACTATGTTTTGACTTGATTGATGCCAATGAGAAACTAAGTGATTTTTCAAAAGATATTTTTGGCTTTGGAACCTTTAGAGATTTCCCTAGACTCAATACCGGATTATTTGATGATCCAACCATTTCACAACGGGAAATTATAGAAGCTTCTCTTAGAGACGAATCCTTTCTAACTGTTTTACCGACCGGAGGAGGAAAAACTTTTACTTTTTGGTTGCCAGCAGTATATAAAGCTTCAAAATATAAAGCACTTACGGTTGTTATATCACCACTACAAGCACTTATAGAAGACCACATTAAAAGTTTCAATGCTAACGTAGCAAATTTTAAAGCGGTTGCAATAAGTGGATTTTTAAGTCCACTAGAAAGAAATGAAGCAATAGAACATGTAGTAAATGGCGAAGCGGACATTCTCTACATCGCTCCCGAGTCATTGCGTTCAAATTTAATTTTTGGTATTTTAAAAAATAGGTTGATTGAACGTTTTGTCATTGATGAAGCACATTGTTTATCAACATGGGGAAATGATTTTAGACAAGATTACTATTATATTTGTGAATATATTAAAGAACTTTTAAAGGAAAAAACATTTCAAAAGTCTATACCCATTTCATGTTTTACTGCAACAGCTAAACCCAGCGTAATTGAAGATATTAAAAAGTATTTTTTAGATGGCTTAAATATCAAATTAGATGAATATTTAGCTGTTCCGGAGAGAAAAAATTTAACCTATAAGTCAATTCCAATACATTCGAAAAATAAATATAAAGAACTTTTACGAATAATCAATGAGAATAAAGGTTCAACCTTAGTTTATATCCCCTCTTCAACAAAGAATTGTGATAAGGTAGCTGAAAAATTGCGACTAGATACTGAAAAAAATGTTAAATCATTTCATTCCAAAATCGAATCCCAAGAAAAAATGACAATACTTAAAGACTATATCGAAGATAAAATAGATATTATTGTTGCCACAACTGCTTTTGGAATGGGTGTAGATAAAGCCAATATCACTAATGTTATTCACTATGAGGTTTCAGATTCATTAGAAAGCTACGCTCAAGAAGCAGGTCGTGGTGCAAGAGATAAGAAACTTAATGCTTATTGTCCAATTCTTTTTGATGAAAATGATTTAGATAAACACTTTATCGCATTAAATCGCTCAAAACTGACAGCAAGTGAAATAAACTCAATTTTTAGAGTTATCAAAAAATCTAAGAGCGAGATTATCAATAAAACTACTTTTGAATTAGCGCAAGAGGCAGGTTGGGATGTAGAAGACAGTTCAATAGACTATACCACAAAAGTCAAAACAGCTCTTTTGGAGCTTGAACGCGAAGGTTACATAAGCAGAAAAAGAAATAAAACCAATTTTTTTGCAGACTCGATTGCTACACAAGCAATGACAAAACTTCATGAACAATTACAAATCTTAAATTATGAAGAAAATGAAAAAGAAAAATTGATCTTAGTCTTGCAAACAATTCTTGGAAGGGGCAAAGTTAGTTCAGTTCAGGTAGATGAGTTGGCTTATCTACTTGGCTATGAAAAACATGATATATCACTTGCTATTAATCAACTTAAAGAAATGGATATTTTAGGAGATAGTAAAGATTTAAGTTTGGAAATAAACAAAAAATCCCTTGAACAATTTAGAGACATACAAAAAATAGAACTATACCTATTTGAATACTTAAAATCTGTTATGGGAACACATGTCAAGATGAGAGAGTTAAATGAATATTTACACTCCAAGCATGCTGTTCACAATAACCAAATTGCTCTGATAAAGACTATCATTAAGGATTGGAGAGATAAATCAAATTTTTTATTTAGAAGAATTAATAGAGAACAGGATTTATGGTACTTTCAATTTTTACATATAGAGAATATTAAAAATACAATACATACAAAACACACCGTTGCACTCAGCATTTTAGCACAATTTTCAAAAGAGTTAACATCAAACAAAAAAGAAAAGATTGTATTTTCACTCAAAACGCTTCACGAGCAGTTAAATAAAACGGCTAGCATAAAAGAGATAGACAAAACGCTACTCTACTTACATCATTTAAATGTTCTAGAATTATTGCATGGTAGATTTATCAGTTATTCGCCCATGAATATACATGTAGAAAAAAAATCAGCCTTAAAAAGAAAATATACAGAATATAAAAATAGACTTGAGGCCCACTATAAAATTAAAATAGAGTCAATCCATATTATGGGAGAGTATGCTAAAAAATTACAAGAAGATGATTATAAAGCAATACTTTTTTTAAAAGACTATTTTACACTTCCTTATGACAAGTTTAAAAAACAATATAAGCTTCTGAAAAAACAGATTTCTCGACCTATTACACAAAAGAGATTTAATAAAATTTTTGAAAAAATGTCAGATGAACAAAAAAAGATTATTGACGATAAAAATACTAAAGCTATGATGGTGCTTGCAGGTCCGGGAAGTGGAAAAACAAAAATTCTTGTGCACAAAATTGCCTCACTACTCTTAACCGAAGACGTAAAACCTGAGCAGTTTATGATGCTTACTTTTTCAAAAAGTGCAAAATGGGAGTTCAAAACCAGACTCAATAACTTAATTGGGGCACTGTCCTATGATATTGAGATTCAAACCTTTCACTCTTATGCATTAAAGCTTATTGCAAGAATGTCAAAAAAAAATGATGATATTTTAGAACGAGCTATAGAAAAAGCTACCAAATCAATCAATAATGGCGAAGTAAATTTACCCTACATAACTGTTTTGGTTTTAGATGAATTTCAAGATATCAACGAAAAAAGTTTTGAATTTGTAAAAGCAATTTACAATACTAATAACAAAGAATTGAAAATTATAGCAGTCGGTGATGATGACCAATGCATTATGACCCATATCGGTGCAGATATTAATTTTATTGATAGATTTGAAAAAGAATTTGGGAAAAACGATGAAGATGAAAACCTTTTCAAGCAGTATGAACTTTTGTGTAATTTCAGAAGTCATAAAAATATTGTAGAGTATTCAAATGCTTTTGCATCAACTCTTACATGTAGATATAAGCATAATCCTCTGTACGCTAATACATCAGAAAATGGGACCGTTAATATTTATAGTTATCCCAATGCTTCAAGCTTAATAACTCCTCTGATTCAACTCATAAAACAAGAAAAAGCATTATGTAATATTGCTATTTTAGCTTTTACAAATGCTGAAGTAATGCAGATTTTTTCTCTTCTACAAGAAAACAATATTAAATCAAAATATCTTATTGAAAGAGAAAGATTCGAGCTAAAAAACATTATAGAGTTAGTTGAATTTAATAGAATTTTAAATAGTTTTTTATTAGACGAAAACTCTTATAAAGAAAACTATTTTGAAAAAGCGTTACAAGCAATAGAGCACCAATATAAAAGCTCAACTAATATTAAACTTCTTTATAAAATTGTTGACAGATTTATACAAGAAAGTGATGAATATTATGTTTCTCAATGGCTTTCATATTTGGAAGAAATCAAATTGGAAGATTTTGAAAATTATCGAAAAAATATTGTAATATCAACAATTCATAAATCAAAAGGCATGGAGTTTGATAAAGTATTTTTACTCGTTAACCACAACCCAAATGATGATGAAACAAAGAGGTTATATTATGTCGGTATGACTAGAGCAAAATATGAGCTTTCACTCTTAAGAATAGGACGAGACTTACCTCGAAAAAAAGAGTATGTAGCCTATATACTTGATGAAACTTTTTATAAACATGAACATAAAATTTTTACTCATATTATGAGTTTATCGGACATAAACCTTAGCTTTAATGTAGATAAATTTAGTAAAAATGACAGTTTTTTTGCAGGTACAAAAGTAAATATAGAAAAAAGACCTCAATTCAAAAACCTGTGTATTATTTATGAAAATAGAGTAATCGCAACTTTATCAGCTTCTTTTCAAGCAGTTTTAAATGAGAAATTCAATATGGGCTATATTACAGATACTGTTGTAATAGAATATGTTGTTGTTTGGTTCGATCGAGAAAACAGATCTTTGAAACACCCATTATGTAAAATACGACTCAAAAAAACAACTATATAATCCAACCGCCGCCTAAAACTTTATTGCCCTCGTAAAACACGGCGGCCTGACCTGAAGCCACACCGTAAACCGGTTCTTTGAGTTCAACACGGGCATGATCACCATCGATTTTTACGCTACACGGTACTGAACGGCTTCGATATCGTAATTTCACCGTCGCCTCAAAATCGGTGCGCGCGTCAAACATATTTAAGTGCGCCAGTGTGACGTTTCGTGTATCGAGTTCTTCTCGTTTTCCAACCACGATTTGATTGGTCTGCGGCAAAATTTTCAATACATAATGCGGGTCATGTGCGCCGTGTACCGTAAAGCCTTTACGCTTGCCGATGGTATAGTGCATGTATCCTTTATGCGTACCGACAATATTACCCTTTGTGTCGAGTACATCACCTACTTCATCAACAGTGACATGCTCTTTAAGAATGTCGGTATAGGTTGTCTCCACAAAACAGATCTCACTCGATTCGGCTTGTGATGCAAAACTCTCTAGCCCTTCAATAGAGGCAGCCAACGCTTTAATGTCACTCTTTTTTCGCTCACCCAGTGGAAAAATAAGCCGCGGAACAATGGCTTTATCAATGTAAAAAAGAAAATAACTCTGATCTTTGCTGTCATCTTCAGCTTGCATAAGATATGTTCCATCATGGCGCAGATAGTGCCCTGTTGCCAAAAAATCAGCACCGATACTGTCGGCAAATTCCATCATAGCACCAAACTTGAGGTTTCGATTGCACAATGCACAGGGGTTGGGTGTTCGTCCCTCTTTGTATGTCTCTATAAACGGGAAAAATACATTGTCGTCAAAACGCTTTTGCAAATCGAGTACATGTAATTTTATATGAAGCTGTGCCGCTGCTTTTTGGGCACGTTTGAGGTGAATCTCATGATACCCTGGGCTATTATGAAGCTTCATATAAACTCCCTCTACCCTGTAGCCATCATCTTTTAAAAGTTTTGCAGAGATGGTTGAATCCACTCCGCCGCTCATTCCTACCAGTACTTTACTACTCATGACACTCTCTTTTCTCATAAAAACATTGCAAGGTTTTAAAGTATTGTGTCTGTTCCAGTCCATCGGCTTTCAGTGCTTCGAGTTGTTCTTTTAACGATCTTTCGATCTCTTGAACGATATCGTCAAAATTATCCGTCAGGGTAATGAGTGCCATATCATCCTCGTCAATCATGGCGTGATGCAAAAGAGAAGAGCGAATAAATTCCATCAGCGGCGCATAATAGGTCACTCCGACTAAAAACAGCCTCACGCCGGTAACTTTCTTGGTCTGAATAAGCGTCAATGCTTCAAAAAGTTCATCGAGCGTTCCGAAACCTCCGGGAAAAATCACATATGCCATAGAGTACTTGACCAACATCACCTTTCGGGAAAAAAAGTAATCGAACGTACACTCTTTCGTGGTATAGGGGTTAGGGTGCTGTTCACGGGGTAAGTCGATATTGAGACCGACTGAATCTACCTGACCATTATACTCAAATGCACCTTTATTGGCAGCCTCCATAATACCCGGACCGCCGCCGGTTATAATACTAAAACCTCGTGACGCAAGTATACCAGACAGACGTAAAGCATCTTGATAATATTTACTGTTTTTGTCAGCTTTTGCACCCCCAAAAATAGTGACAGAGGGACCAAGATCTTCGAGCTCTTCAAAACCTTGAACAAAGTCGGCAATAACTTTAAAGACACTCCATACATCAGCCGATTTAATATCTTTGGCATAACGTTTGGAAAGTTGGTGCTGCAGGCTTTTACGACGCTCTTTCATCAGTGGCGGCTTTAGGGTTTAAGCTGATTGAGCCGCTCACGTCGCGTGCCGATAGTGGTAATTTGAATACCGAAATTGCCATCGACAATAACAACTTCTCCCTGCGCAATCACCCGGTCATCAACTAAAATATCGAGTGGATCGTTTGCGAGTTGGTTCAGTTCAATAACAGAACCGATATCCATACTCAAGACATCTTTAAGCAGCATCTTTTTTTGACCGATGCGTACCCGAACCGGCAGTTTCACGTCCATAATCAAAGAGATATTACGCATCTCATTCTCATCGAGGTTACTTGCCTCAGCGGCTTGAAGCGGCTCCTCTAATGCAGGTGTCGTCGGATTGGCTGTCTCGGTGTCCGCTGCACGTTGTTCTGTTTTATCAAAAAGATTTAAAAGATTGTCATCAACCAACAGCATCATCAATGAGTCAATCATACCGAGTTTAAAGTTGTAAACATACATTTTGCTAAATGCTTCAACATTCACTTCCGAACTCTCATCAACATACGCAATAGAATCCACTTTAAGCGCAACGACCGGTAACTCTTTTTGTGATGAGAGCGCCGTTGAAATGGCACCGACAATATTGGAGACAATCTCTTTGGTCGCATCCAAATCTTCGTCGTCCATATCGGCTTTGGCTTCACCCTCTCCTCCTAACATCAAATCGCCCAGTGCCGTTGCCAGACTGGGAGGCATAACAACAATAGCTTTGGCATCTACATCGCCTTCAACTGCTACTGTCGTAATGGAAGTGGGAGGTATAATATTAGAGACAATCGAGACATTTTCTTGCTCTTTTAACGTGACCTCCGGTGCTTGTCCCGTCAAGCCCTCTATTGTTGCTATGGTCTCACTTTCAAATAGCTTTAAAAAGTCATTCATCATGTTCTTCAACCTCTTCTTCGCTGGTATCGTCTTCTATAAAATCTTTCACTCCTGAAATCGTCTCAAACCGTGCCTCTTCAAAACTTTTTAACGCCCGTTTGACTGCATCTTTTTCCGTATCAATAATTTCAGTAATTAAAATTGATTTTCGGAACCTTCGCAATCCGATCTCCCCTTTAAAGCGATCTTTGCCATCAACTTTTAACGTCACAATATCGTCTCCGGCACTGTCAAGCCGAATAACATCATTGCAATTTAGCTCTAAAATACTCCCCAACGAGAGTTCTGCCTCACCCAAATCGGCTTCTACCGTTACCTGCGCACCCCCCAAAAGTACTTTAAGCTCCTGATTGCGACTCTTTTTGGAACTGGTCTCATTGAGCATCAAGTCACGGTTTGCAAGCTTGGGTAATACCGGTTCCAATGCAATAACCGGATAGCAGATATTCATCATGCCCGAGCTGTGCCCGATAATAATCTCCATAACTACCATAACAACAATCTCATTTTGCGCCACAATCTGTACAACATTGGGACTGGACTCTTTGGATTCTATTGCAGGGTATATCTCACTTGCAGGCTGCCATGCCGCTTTGAGCGTATTCATCATCACCCGTAAAATGGTCTCAAAAAGGCTGAGTTCAATATCGGAAAATTCACGCGTTGATTCAAAGGGCTCCCCTTTTCCACCAAGCAAACGATCTAGCATCGGGAAAGCAATAGAAGGATTAATCTCTAAAACACCGTTCCCCTCCAAGGGTTTTACCGAAAACACATTAAAACTTGTCGGATTCGGCAATGACATCAAAAATTCCCCGTAGGTCATCTGATCAACCGAGTGAAGCTGAATCTCTACAATAGAACGCATGATGGCTGAAATTTGTGAAGAGAGCGAACGTGCCATCTTGTCGTGAATCCCACGAAATGCCCGCAACTGCTCTTTGGAGACACGATTGGGACGTTTAAAGTCATACAACGTAATTTGGCGTTGTGGAAACAGTGACTCTTCACTGACCTCTAGAGCATCATCTCCTTCGTCATCAACAACATCAAGCAGTGCATCAATCTCTTCTTGAGAGAGAATATCAGCCATGGTCTTCTCCCATCTCGGTTTTTATTTTCCGAATGACCGATTTATGAATTTGCGAGATTCGCGACTCCGTAATGTTTAAAATACCGCTAATCTCTTTAAGGGTCAACTCTTCAAAATAGTAAAGCTGAATAATGAGCTGCTCGCGCTCACTGTACTCACTCAAAACCGATTTTATAACATCAATAAGCTCATCACGCTCTACTTTTTCTAATGCGGCACCGCCGTCACCCACCTGAAGCTGATCGTCTAGGGGCATCACCGTATAGATCTCTGAAGCAATGCGCGCATCATTGATTTTATCAATATCTTCACCTAGTATTTCGGCCAACTCTTCATTGCTCGGTTCCGTATTGTGTGTCACCAAATGAATTTCAATAGCCCGATTAATTGCTTTAATAAGCTTGCGATTGGCACGACTCACAACATCGAGCGTACGCAGATAGTCCAGCATAGAGCCGTAAACCCGTGTTTTGGCATAGCCCCAAAAAGAGTCATTTTGACTCTCATCATACCGGCGCGACAACTTAACCAGCTCTTCAGTTCCAATGGCCGAAAGGTCCATATAATCCACCGAACTCGGCAAGCGCTCTTTCAATCGAAATGCCATAGCACGCACTGCAGGAAGGTAGTCAAGTGCAAGCTGATCTTCTCGGTGTTTCAACTCTTGTACATACGGATTGGTAGCGGTCATCATGCTGCTTTCTCCGTTGTTTCCGTAGCCGAAGCACTAATGATATTCTGAGTGCCGCTCATGTCGTATTCTTGGTCTATGAGTATTTCACGTTTTTCAATTTCACGAATAAAGTGATCAAGTTCACGTTCGTGACCGGCTTTGGGAAAATAGCTTTTTTTTGCAACATAGGTGCGGTAATACATGGCAATAATAATGTGCGAAAACAGATAAAAAAAGATGGTAATCAATAAGGTATAGGTTAAAATATCTGTCGCACTTTGTGCCTTCAATACAGCAAAAGCAAGCCCTAAAAAAAAGCCTTGTACTGTTAGAAAAGCGACGAAATTGTTACCTCTCATTTACCAACCTTTTTTTTAAAAATGCTTTAAAAGCCGCTTAAATAAGCCGCTGAGTCCACTATCTTGCGACTCTACAAGCACATTACGTTCCATTTTTTCAATCACATTATTGGCAATGGCTTCAAGATCACGCACACTCAATGATGTCGGATACTCTTTACAAAAAAGCGCACGCTGCTTCACCGAGAGTGCCACTTTCGGGTCTTGGGTAATCTTGCCCATGAGATGTAAGCGTAATTGCGATCCGATATTTGCCAACGCCACTTTTTGAATCTTGCTAAATACTCCCACGGCCTCCTTCTCGTTACGAACCTGATTCATAATAACATGAATCTCATCTCGCAGTTTTGCCGTAACTTTAATGGTCGCATACGCATCGGTAATAGCAGCCGGATCGGGAATGGTCACCACAACCACATCGTCAGCTGCTTGCAAAAAAAGCTGAATATGCTCTCCAATACCTGCTCCGGTGTCAATAATCATAATATCCAAGTCATCTAACGCCGACGCATCTTGCATAAAACGTTCGAACATATTGGCATCGGCATACTGCAAAATCTCCTGACCGCTCTCACCGGGAATAAGCACCAAGTTCTCATTAATTGGAATTAAAATATCTGAAACATTGGCCTCTCCTTTAAGAACATGCAGCATGTTTTTTCGTATTTTGACATTAAACATCACATCAAGGTTAGCCAAACCGATGTCGGCATCGAAAATACCGACTTTCAGACCGTTTTGAGAGAGTATATACGCCAAATTGGAACTAATGGTGCTTTTACCTACACCGCCTTTACCGCTGGTTATGGCTAAAAAACGTGTCTTTTTCGCACTCTTTTGTTGTTGCTGGGAAACCAACTCTTCAAGTTTTGCTGCCTGGTGGTTCATCATGACATTCGACTCCGATCAAAACCGTGCAAGAGGCATTCAATGAGCATTTCGCTTTTGGCAATGACTAAATCTTCCGGAACTTCTTGCCCGATAGAGAAATAACTGATCGGTTTTTTCGTCTCATAGACAAGCGAAAAAATATTACCAAAACCCCGCGTTTCATCAAGCTTTGTAAACATCACCGTATCGACACCCAATGTTGCAAAATTGTCGTATGTCGCTTGCATATCATCATATTTAATGGAACTGGGCAAGACCAGAATTACATCAATATTAAACTCCGTATCGTTTGCTTTGAGACACTCATAAATTTTTTCAATTTTATGTTTGTCATACGGAGACGATCCCATGGTATCAATTAAAATATAGTCGCAATAATGCAGTGACTCCAGAGCATTGGCAAACTCAGGAGGATCGACCACGGTCTCAATACCGAGTTTCATCATCCGCGCATATTGCATCAGCTGCTCCACCGCACCGATACGGTAGGTATCTAAGACAACCAGCCCAACCTTGTAGTTTTTTTCCATCAGGTATGAATAGCGTGCGGCAAGTTTTGCAATTGACGTTGTTTTTCCCACCCCTGTAGGTCCAACCAACATCATCACTTTTTTGCTTCGATTATTAGGAACACTCTCCAAACGTACCGGAACCATCTTCCGCAGCAGCGTTTGAAAGTAACGTTTGACACTTTGGGAGTTTTCACGCATTTTGCTTGGCATATGCTCTAAGGAGAGCCGCATAATTTCATCGAGATGTTCTTGTTTCATACCGCTTTGCAACGACAGTTTGTAAATTTCGGCAAACTCAGAAGGAATACTCACTGCCATATGCGGTGATTTCTCCTCCCAAAACATGTGTTGAATCAGTTGCACTTTATCGGTAAGTTTCGATATTTCGTCTTTAATCAGCTTAATGTCGTGCGCGCTCTCTTTAGGCTCTTGGGCATCTGCTCCTTCAGTTACTTCAGCAATTTGCGAAATCTGCTTAGCCGCTTCAGAGATATTAAACAGTACGTCATTGCTCTTTTTCTGCAATGGTGTCTCTCTGTTCGGAGCAGCTTGATGTTGCCGTTTTTTAGGCTTGTAGAGATGCTCTTCAATCCCAACGACAATTTCGTACAGAGCACTCTTTCCCAAAGACTTTTTTTGAAGTTCCCGTGTCTCAATCAGCATAGCCTCTTCACCGACATCTTCTTGGGCCCGACGCAATGCTTCAGCCGGTGTAGCACCGCTAAACGTTAAAATTTTCATCGGCATCTTCCCAGCAGACTCAGTGGAATCAGCACACTTGCACGTTCCTGCCAACAGGGATGAGGCAGCGTCAGGTGCCGACTTTTTATTTGCAACGCATCAAAAAATATCATATCAATATCGAGCGTGCGCGGTGCATTGGGAAAGCTTCGACGTCTGCCGAACTTCTGTTCTACATGTAAAATATAACGTAAAAGTTGTTGCGGTGTCATTGATGTAGAAACCTCCAAAACCGAATTTAAAAAATCCTCCTGCGCCTTAAAACCGAAAGGAGGGTTTTGTAAAATCGGAGCCGTTTGCAATACTTCCACCCGATGATCTCGTTGTAAAAAGAGCACTAAACGATGGAACCTGCGCGCTACATCACCGATATTGCCTCCAATTCCAAGGGTAACGCGGTGACGGTATTTCTTTCTTGCTTTAAAGCGTTTAGGAAAGTTTCTGTTAACATAGAGCGTTAACTCCGAGCTAACAGCACGCTTTAACGCCATGCCTATGCCTGAGCTTCTGTTTGTTGTTGTGCCTGCATCTCTTTAGCCGCTTTTACTTCATTGAGTATCTGCGTCATACCGATCATCGCCAGGTGATACCCAAAGGGTCCGAATCCGACAATAGATGATGCACATACCGGTGCAATCATATTGGTCTGACGAAACGTTTCACGGCGGTGAATGTTGCTAATGTGTACTTCAACCGTCGGTACGTTGACCGCAGCAATAGCATCACGAATCGCAATGGACGTATGCGTGTATGCTGCCGCATTAATAATAATACCGTCCGCTTCACCGTAACACTCTTGAATACGATCTACAATTTCACCCTCCAGGTTGCTTTGAAAAAATTCAATCTCCATACCGTTTTGTGTTGCAAACTCTTTCATCTGTGCATGAATCTGCTCTAACTTCATTGGACCGTAAATCTGCTGCTCTCGAACACCGAGCATATTTAAGTTTGGACCTTGGATGACTGCTATTTTCATTCTTAACCTTTGTGTTGTTTGTTTTTGCTTATGGAATATAAACTTTTAAAGTATTTATTATACAATGTAAAGCATAATTTATTTTAAATTCCACTACAAAATAGGTAAGATATTTGAAAATAATCACTCCGGCATATATTTTAACACCGACCGAACTTAAAAAAGGGTTGAGTGTTGCCTTTGATCGCACTATTAAAGCCATTGATACGGCGGAACATCTTTACAAACAGTTTCCAAAAGCGGAGCGCATACCGTGTAAACCAAACTCTTTGCTGATGCCCGGACTGATCAATGCACATGTACATCTGGAGTTTAGTGCCAACAAAACAGCGTTGCAGTACGGCGATTTCGTACCGTGGCTGCACAGTGTCATTGAACATCGTGATGACTTAATGCAACAGTGCGATCAGACACGCATGCATGATGCCGTTATGATGATGCTCCATTCGGGCATTACCACGTTTGGAGCCGTCAGCTCTTACGGACTCGACCTTGAAGTTGCAGCCAACGCGCCTCAAAACGTCATTTTTTTTAATGAGCTTATCGGCTCTCAGGCCAATATGGCCGATGCCCTTTTTAGTGATTTTCTTGCCCGTTTGGATGCCTCAAAATCGCTTCAACGTGAGGGGTTCTACCCTGCCGTTGCCATTCACTCTCCCTACTCGGTTCACCCCATACTTATTAAAAAAGCATTGCAACGGGTTCACAACGAATCTCTTCGTTTAAGTGCCCATTTTATGGAAAGTAGCAGTGAACGGGAGTGGTTGGACTCAAACCAAGGCCGTTTCAAAAAGTTTTTTAAAGACTTTTTAAACCAGTCACACGCACTCTGCAACGCCAATGAATTTCTCGTTCTTTTTGAAAAAACACCCACGCTCATGACACATGTCGTGCATGCCGACACGTGTGAGCTTGAGCAACTTGCCAAAGCATCTCATACCGTCATTCACTGTCCCGTTTCCAATCGCCTCTTGGGTTCAGGCGCTATCAATCTCGATGATCTCGAGCAACACGGTATTAACTGGATTACGGCAACAGACGGGTTAAGTTCAAACTATACGCTCAATCTCTTTGAGGAGATGAAAGCGGCGCTGTTTATGCACGCTGATACCCCCTTGCTGCCGCTTGCCAAACGTTTACTCGAGAGTGTGACGCTCAATGCCGCTAAAGCGCTGCATCTTAACAGCGGTGCTATCGACATCGGAAAAGATGCCGATATGCTACTGCTAGAACTTGACAGTGCCCCTACCGAGCAGATTGCACTGCATCTCATATTGCAACATTACCCTATCAGCTCAATTTTTATTCACGGAACAAAGGTCAACTAAATGGAACGCATTAAAAGATTATTTTCTCCTCTAACTGCAACACTCAGGTTTATTCAAGAGCATTTTAAAGCGATGCTCTTTTTGCTGCTTCTTTTTCTCATTTTCATGCCTGCGAGCGAAGAGTCGTTTGTACCCAACAATTTACAAAAAATTTCACTCATCGGTCCCATTATGGAAGTCAGTAATGTGGTCGAAGAGATTGACGCTGCCGCACAGAACAAACACATTAAAGGGGTTTTGTTTGTTGTGGACTCTCCCGGAGGTGCCGTAGCACCTTCTATTGAAGTTGCTTATGCCGTCAAACGCCTCAGTGCGCTCAAGCCGGTTGTTGTATATGCGCAGGGAATGTTGGCAAGCGGGGGCTACTATGCCTCCGTTTACGCTCATGAAATTGTCGCCAATCCCGGTGCTATGGTCGGGTCTATCGGTGTCATCATGCAGGGTGCCGATGTCAGTGCGCTCATGGAGAAGGTCGGTATTAAAACACAAGTGGTTAAAGCGGGAAAATACAAGCAGGTCGGTACACCCGATCGCGAATGGACAAGTTATGAAAAAAATGAGCTTCATAAAGTCATTCAGGGAACCTATGATCTTTTTGTTCACGATGTTGCCGCAGGACGCGACCTGAATATAAGCGACAAAGATCACTTTGCCAATGCCCATATTTTTACAGCACAACAGGCACAAAAAGTAGGACTTGTCGATACGCTCGGTGTCATGCATGATGCAAAGCTTCGGGTCAAAGCATTAAGCAAGGTTTCTGAAGCACGCTGGAATCAAGAAGACAGATTTGACAAGTTCCTCAAACAGTTTGCGGTAGAAAGCGCCTCATTGCTTCATACCTATTTTCCACACATCACCTTACGTTAAAAGCGCAGACTACTTTCCGTATCTGCCTTTTTTTGCATTGGGATCGGCATTTTTATATTTGTCGTAAGCCTTGTCAAGGTCATGGTAAGAGCGGTCCCATCGCTTGGTATGACAGCTTTGACACATGCGCTTGAGACGTTTTGGTTTATCGGTTCCGGCAAGAAAACCGCCGTGTTTTTTTGCTTTAATGCGCTGAATATGTACATTTCCCGGACCGTGACACCCTTCGCACTGCACATTAGCCAGACGCGGGGTACTCTCCATATTGACAAAACCCGTCTCGACACCAAAACCCGTTGCATGACATAACAAGCAGCGAGGATTCTCTTCATGTCCGCTGGCTACTAAAGCATTCATGGCAAAATCGTGAGGATCTTTTTTTCGTCCTAAAAAGAATTTTCGATGGCACAATCGGCATTTTGTATTGCCGACATAGCGATAGTCGCCGGAGCCGATCGCTTGATTAAAAGCTTTCTCACCCAGCGTTTTTTTAAGAGGCACTTCTGCCATAGAATCAGAGAGCTCTGCGGCAATACGCGCGTCTTGAGCTGATAAGGTCACAGCAAAAAACAGCATCATACCTACTGCTTGAAGCATTGAAATCAAAGAACTGACCCTAACGTGACATCCATTCATACTATTTTAAGACCCTTGTGATTTTTTAGTACTATCATAACATAAACTTAACTTATCTTTTCTAAAAATCTCTACTTTATTAACAGTTTTATATAAATTCTCTTTAAAAAGTATATTTTTTATTATTTTTTATTGGAAATTCAACTGTTACGTTTTTCTAATATATGCAGATACTCTATGGTACTGCGCTCCTCTTTTTTACGCCCAAAACATTTGTGTTCTGTTGCAACGACACGGTATGTTCCGTAAGGTTTCATCATTGTTTCTATCTCGTTCGACGACAAAATACCATCACTGTTGTAGCTCATGACAAGGTACCGAAATGCCGCTTTTTGAACCAGATGCTCCAGTGCCGACGCGGCATCGCGTTTTTTGCAAAATACGGAACGATAATAGTCTCTGCGTCCGGTTTTTCCTTGCGGTTGAAACGTATCGTAGTGCGCAATCGTATTTAAGAGATGGTAGTCAGCACCGTACTGACGCACATTGTAAGGTGGGTCAAGATACAAAATATCGCCTGAGATTCTTGTAATCAGTTCGGATGCATTCTGGTGATACACACAATGATCTTGTACCGACAGCTCATAAGGCATCGGCTCTAATACAATGGGTTTTTTTGCTTGATGTTTTAAAGTTTTCAAATATGCACCGTATACCGAAGCGGTATTGGCCACCTTATCACAACTTTGAATCAGTGATGCCAAGAGATAAAAAAAACAATTTTCGTCAATACGCTGTTCATCATAATACTGTCCGATTTTTTGACGCATGGCATCAATTTTACGACCGTTGTCAGCACTGAAATATTCACGGGTATTGTCACGGTGTTTACAATAGTGTTGAAAAACAAACCCTTCGGTTCCTTCCAAGGCGTTGAGTTCTTCAAAAAGGTCTTCTGCATAGAGCGGTGTCGTATTACCGATACAGTGCCGGTTTAACACGTAACTAAAATACTCCACATCATTACTAATGACTTTAGCCACCTCTGTTTTAAATGCGGCACCCACCACGCCGCTTCCTGCAAAAAGGTCACAAAAGACCGTATCGTTTAAATTCGCGCCGACAACATCTCGTAGGGTCTCTTTAATAAAGTTAATTAATTTTTTCTTTGAACCAATATAGTTCATCCGTCATATTTTTTCAATTGTTTTTATTGTGGCGACAATATCGTAGGCAGAGTCCATAAGATGGACATCATCATTTACATGTAAATCCGAGAGTGCGATTACCTTACCGTTCTTTGAGATCTGAGCAATGCCTTTTTTACTTCGAAGTTTTGGATTGTTGGCATGCAGAAGCGCTTCAATATGCTTGAGGTCCCTGCGTTTAGCATCTAAAACGATACGTATGCTTTGATGAAAACGTATGTTAAGTTCCTTGATTTCCTCTGCTTGCTGCTTAAGGCGGTTTGGGATAGAGAGATTTGAAAATGAGCGTTTGAGTGCCAAGACGCTCTCTTGCTCATAACGTATTTTTTGCATAATGCCTTGCGTCATTTGCGTGCCGAGAGAATCAAGAGTCTGCCGCATCTCATTCATATCGGGTAAAATCATCTGCATGGCAGCAGATGGTGTCGGAGCACGTAAATCTGCCACATAGTCGCTAATCACCCAGTCAATTTCATGACCTACTGCTGAGACTACAGGAGTATTGGCATGAAAGATGGCTTCAGCAACCGTCTCCTCATTAAATGCCCATAAATCCTCGATGCTTCCGCCACCGCGACCGATGACAATAATATCGTATTCTTGTGTGTCGGCATATGTTACCATTTTTACAATAGACGGTGCGGCACGTTCACCTTGAACCAGTACATCATACACATCTATTTGCACCAAAGGCCAACGTTCTGAAGCCACACGCAACATATCTTGCAATGCCGCACCCGTTGCCGAAGTGATCACTGCTATTTTCCGAGGAAATGCCGGTAGAGATTTTTTACATGTAGATTCAAAATAGCCCTGTTGTTTGAGACGTTCTTTAAGCTGTTCGTATGCCAATGCCAAAGCCCCCGCACCGGAAGGCTCCACTGAAAAACAGTTAATTTGATACTCACCACGGGGTTTATAGAGCGTTAACGCACCATCAACCAGAACCTTCAGCCCCTCTTCGAGACGAAACTTGAGTCTCTTGGCATTGCCTCGAAACATTACCGCACGAATGGTTGCGGTGGCATCTTTGAGCGTAAAGTAAATATGACCACTGTTATGGTAGGTAATACGAGACAGCTCTGCCTCAACATAGACCCGCGTAAAGGTACTCTCAAGTACATTTTTAATCTGCTCGTTTAGAGCAGAGACACTCAGCGTCATCATCGTTTTTGGGCAATAATGAGTGTTGAGATATCCATTGAAAAGCTCTCATGGTAGCGCACCTCAAAACCGGCAGCATCCAGTTCTGCTTTCATTTTATCGACCGTTAAAAAATCCTCAATTGAGTTTGGAAGATATTCATAGGCTTCCAGATTTTTAGAGATAAACCCACCGACCTTAGGTAAGATTTTATTCATATAAAAGTCACGAATTTTTCCTAAAAACGAAGGGTTCTCATTTTTCATAAATTCTAAAATAATTACCATGCCGCCATGCTTAAGTACACGGTGAAACTCGCGCAGTGCGGCGTCACGCTCCACAACATTACGAATTCCGTACGTAATGCTGATAAAATCAGCCGATGCATCATCCTGCGGCAGCTCCGTTGCTTTGGCAATAAAAAAATTAAAGTCCGGAAACTTCTCGCGTGCCACCGCAACCATGCCTTCGGAAGGATCGACTCCGGTAATACACTCTACGCCAATACCGTTCTCTCGCGACTGTTGTTGCCAATGCCCCATCATATCGCCCGTACCGCATGCAACATCTACAATGCATGCTACCGTATCGTGCTTGTAGTAATCAAACGCCTTGTTACATGCTTTACGCCGCCACTTTTTATCGACACCCATACTCATCACACGATTGGCTACATCATATGTCGGTGCAATGTCATCAAACATCGATACGATTTTTTCTTGTTTTTCACTCATCTTTTTTCCTTAGCCATATCTTTACATCACTGCCGCTCGGTTCTACATGTAAATATTCAAATGTTATTGCCGTATTTGCAAAGGGTATTGTACCACCACTTGAGGGCGCTGTAAAATTTAAGTAATAATCTACCATATGGTGCACAGCTTGCAGCATCGAAGGACCTCCTTCAATCATAATATGGTTATATTCGCTCAATATCTCAAAATCACTCGCAATCAAAACGGTTCTATCGGGTACGCTAAAGAGCGGTATGGTCATGTCAAACCGCTCTTGTGTAGAATAAATCAACACATCAGGTGCTTTGCCCCCGGTCAAACGGCTATCTAATGTCGGGCGATCGGTTCTAACGGTATTACCGCCAATAACAAGCAGATCACATCTGTTGCGCAACCGGTGTACCGCTCTTCGTGACTCAATCGAGCTAATGGTTCCGCCATCAACGGTGCCATCAAGCCGTTGTGCCCATTTAAAAAAAATAAAGTTTTTGTGTTGCCATGCATTAAATGGCGCCAATAAAGCATCACACTCTTGCTGGCAGACACCGCTTTGTATATTGTTTAACAGACGTGTTGCACCTGATGCCACTGTATTGGAATCCAGCGAGCCGACAACAACACGGTGTAACGAGAGTTTCTGTAGCAGTGATGCGCACGATGGTGTTTTACCTATATGCATGCAAGGCTCTAATGTGGTGTAAATCGTACAGTTTACGAAACAGTTTTTACCATTTACATGTAAATATTCGTGAATTTCATGTGACGATTCAAGAGACAAAATTTTGGTGTCTTTGGTCAGTGTCACATAAGCATCCCTCAGCGCCAACACTTCAGCATGAGGCTTGCCCGCTTCTTGGTGTGCATTAATCGAGAGTATTTCTTGATGAGCGCCGACGACAACGGCACCGACTGCCGGATTCGGATAGGTCAGCCCCTGGTATTTCCATGCTTCATCAATGGCAAGCTTCATGAAGAATTGGTCTGTCATCACTTACCACTCAAAAAAGGTGCTTGCTTTGCTTACCTCTGAAAATTTAATGCTGACGTCACGTAATGAAATCGTATCATCAACCGTAATCGTATCATCTTCTACACGCACTATTTCACCACGTATTTTCAGCTTGTCCACAGTGGTAATTTTAACCTTTTCGCCGACAGAGTGTTTAAAATGGTCTAACGTTTTGAGCTTGCGTTCAATGCCGGGACTACCGACTTCCAAACGGTATTCACCCGAGACGGGAGGCGTTACATCCAACAATGGTGACAGTAATTTTGTCACCTCGACACACTGATCGAGACTCACACCCTCTTTGGCTGTGACATTGACACGATAGATAGTCTCATCGTGCTCGGTGACGATCATGGTATCATACAGGGTCAGTCCAAGGGACTCCACCATATTTTTAATATCATGCTCAAGACTCATTGTCCGCCTCCTTTTTCGGTCGCTCTTTAGAGATCTGTTTAAACAATGCATCGAGTTGTTTGGTTTTTTGAAAATGGTCATCAAAAACAAATTCTAAAGTCGGTGAACGAAACCAACCCTGATCTTTCATACAATAGTCTTCGACAATAGGGCGTGCTTTGGCTATCTGCTTCAATAAAAGACGGCGTTCATCATCACTGTAGTCATGCGGATCCAAATATACTTTTGCATCGCTTTTTCCACGAGAGCAGCGTACTTCAATAACATCAAGTTCACGTAATCGGGCGTCATTCAACGAAGCGAGCGCTTCAGGAATCAATTCGGCCAATATGGCGTCGGTACGCTTTATCTTAATTTCTGCAGGTGTCACAGACTGACTTTTTGCTCTACTTTGACAAAGGTTTCCAGCACATCACCGGGCTGTACGTCTTCATATCCGTTAATGACTACACCACACTCATACCCGTTACCGACCTCTTTCACGTCATCTTTAAAACGTTTTAAAGAATTTAATTCGCCTTCATGGATGACCACGCCCTCACGAATAACACGAACCAGTCCGCCACGTGTCAACTTGCCGTCAACAACAATACATCCGGCAACCACACCCTTTGGAATCTTAAAGACCTCACGAACATCTGCCTGACCGGAGTGTTCCTCGGTATACTTGGTACTCATCATACCCGTTAGCATATTGGTGATATCGTCAATAAGCTGATAAATGACAGTATACGTATGAATATCAACACCCATCTGCTTGGCAGCCGCTTTAACGGCACCTGTCGGTCGAACGTTAAATCCGATCAACGCACAGTTTTGGGAGTTATTGACTAAGGCGACATCGTTCTCGGTAATACCGCCGACACCCGAAGCAATCACTTCAACTTTTACCTCTTCGTTTCGTAGTGCTGCCAATGATGACTTAATGGCCTCCAGTGAACCGTGAACATCGGTTTTCAATACAATTTTAAGGGTTTTGAGCTTCCCTTCGGCTATCATATTGGTTAAGTCGTCAAATGTTGACTTCGTACTACGAGACAACTCTTTATGACGCTCATATTCATACCGTTTTTGTGCAAACTCACGAGCCTCTTTATCACTCGGCATCGCCATCATCACTTCACCTGAAGGCGGCACTTCGTTGAGACCGACTACCACGGCGGTTTCACTGGGTCCAATCTGTTTAATCTGTCTCTTTTTGTCATCAATAAGTGCCCGTACCCGTCCATAAGAAGCGCCGCAAACAATATTGTCACCGACATGCAACGTGCCGTTTTGCACAATTACCGTAGCCACAGGACCGCGACCTTTTTCCAATGAACTCTCAACAACAACAGATTTCGCCAACACTTCGGCATTGGCACGCAGCTCTAAAATTTCCGCCTGTACTAAAATATTTTCCAGTAAATCATCAATACCTTCGCCGGTTTTTGCGGAGAGGGGAACAAATTCGGTATCGCCGCCCCAGTCAACCGGAGTCATACCGTGTTCTGCCATCTGCCCCTTCACCACATCGGGATTGGCACCCTCTTTGTCCATCTTGTTTAAAGCAATAATCACCGGAGCATCCGACTCTTTGGCCAATTTAATGACCTCCAGCGTTTGCGGTTTGACACCGTCATCGGCGGCAACGACAATAATAATAATATCGGTCACCTGAGCACCGCGTTCACGCATGTGACTGAACGCTGCATGCCCCGGGGTGTCAATAAACGTAATTTTCTTACCGTTATGGTCAATCGTATAAGCACCGATATGCTGCGTAATACCACCGGCTTCGCCATCGGCGATTCGAGCATGTCGAATTGCGTCTAAGAGTGATGTTTTACCGTGGTCAACATGCCCCATAATCGTAATAACCGGTGGACGTTCCTGCATGTTGGCATCATCAGCACTCTGCGCATAGTTCTCTTCATAGTTAAACGCATCTTTAGGGTCAATAACTGTCACTTCGACATCGAATTCTTCAGAGAGAATCTCAATTTCATCTTTGCCCAAAAAATCATTTTTAGTAGCCATCATACCGAGATTGAAGAGTACTTTAATGATGTCTGTCATTGGACGGTTGAGTTTTTCGGCAAACTCATACACGCGAATGTCTTCAGGGATTTCCACATGAGTCACCACTTCATCTACCGGTTTGTCTTTAATATATTTTTTACGTTTGTCGCGAGACACCTGTCGGGGCTTTCGATTGCCCCCCTGTTTTTTACCTGCATTGCGACCGACAGGTTTTTTGGGGCGGGGCTTTCGCACCTCTTCTTCTATAGGTTTTTTGTCAATCTCGTTGAGATCGAGCAGCACCACCTCATTGTCATCATAATCCATCGATACATCTGCCATACTTCCTGCAAAAATATTAATAGTTTTACCGCTGTCTTTACGCTGCGCCGGAGCATTTGTACGTTTTTTTGTTCGTTTCGATGCCAACTCTTCAAGTGCCTCTTGGCTCATCTTTCCATAACTCGATACGGCTGCCGCATCTTCGATTTTCGGTAGGTTGAAATCTTCTTGAACTCTGGGTTTTTTCTTTTTAACAATACGCAGACCGGATCGTTTTTTAGGTGCCGCTTCTGTAGCTTTAGGAAGCTCTTCTTGTGTCGGTGTCGCTTCGCCTACATTTTCTTTGGCTGCAACAGGCTCTGTATCTTTAATTTCAGGAGACGCATCAGTAGGTTGTTCTACTTCTTTTTTAGTATCATCTTCTTTATGTTCTGTCTCTGACTCCGTCTTCACAACCTTTTCATTGGAAACGGATTTTTTTACCGTGACTTTTTTAGGCTTGGGCTCTTCTATGTCAGGGTTCATAATATAGTTCATGATTTTTTCAGCCTCCTCCATAGAGACAGAACTTGAGGCTGTTTTAAGAGACATCCCCATTGCATTGGCTTTATCTACAACCTCTTTAGAGGCAATTCCAAGTTCTTTTGCAATCTCATGGACTCTAACTTTATCACTCATCAACGATGATCTCCTTTAACCTATTCAAAAGTATTTCTGTAGCATTGTTTCGACAGACCCGCGCTAACGAGCGTCTCATCTTTTTGGCATCACGCACACATGTTTCACAGAGGTAAAAACTGCGACCTTCTCCCCGATAGGGATGCAAGTCACCATCAACACACTGTAAGCGTATTAAACTGTTTTGCGCTACCTTTTTTCTGCAAGAAACACACATTCGTATCGGCACATTAATTATATCGCGCATTATACCCTAATGTTCCTTGATCCATCCAATAATTATTTTTCAATACGTAACCCGTAGTTGTCAAAATCTAAAATTTTGACGCTAAAGTCCGGAAACTTCTGCTTTAGACGATTGGCCAGCGCCGAAGCATCATGATCGTATACCATCGAAAAAAATGTTGAACCGCTTCCGGAGAGCGTACTCATTAATGCGCCGCTGTCGTAAGCTACTTTTTGAACCGAAAAGAGCTCCGGCAACATTTTCATGCGAATCTTTTGATGGAAACGATCTTGTGTTGCCAAACGCAGCATCTCCCAATCCTCATTCCAAAACGCAGCAACCGTCATAGCGGCATGAGAGAGATTAAACACCGCATTTTCTTTAGAGTACGATCGGGGTAAATTGCTACGTGAACGCGCCGTAGAGATGGGTTTGTTTGGAATAATGACGACCGCTTTCAAATAACTCGGAAGATGTTTTACCTGAGAGAAAACTTTGTTTTTTTCTACAATCGAAGCCGTAAAGCCTCCCAGTACTGCCGGTGTGATGTTATCGGGGTGTGATTCATACACTAAGGCATGATTTAAGATTCTACGCTTAGATACGCGTACTCCTGCGGCTTCATGCGCCGTAGCAATGGCACTGACAATCACTGCAGAAGAGCTTCCCAAACCGCGGGACATCGGAATTTGATTATAAAACGTAAATTTATAGTTTTGCTGACGTTGCGTCAATTTCTTATAATGTTCATTAAAAATACTGATAAAGAGATTGTTCCCTTTAAGCCGTGGGTTGTTTTCACCCTCACCTTTAATGGCAACGCTGAAAAAACGCGACGGTTTGCAGTCCACTTTATTGTGCAGTGTCAATGCCAGACCCAAAGTATCAAATCCAGGTCCTAAGTTGGCACTGGTTGCAGGTACACTAATTATCAATTACTTTCCTTAAGTGACCGCTGCTATTCCGTACTGCGGTAATGTATCACTGTTAAAATCTTCTATAATAAGTTCTTGAGGCAGTTCAAATGTGCTGCTTGGTACTTCATCAAAAACTTGTGTCTCAACAGAATGCGCCATTTTAACGAAACAGAGCTTTCCTAGTGCTTTTATAGGTTGATTCTTATTAAAATAAAATGCATCGGTCGCTAAAAAAGGGATGTTCTTGACAATACTGAGGGTTTTTAGAAAAAGATAGCTTACCTTAATGGCCATAAAACTTCCCGGGCCGTTGGCATAAATTAAACGCGTAACGGTATATTCTTGCAGCAATGTTTCAAAAAAAAGCGGCAAAGAGTCTGACGTCTGCTCATGCAGTTCGTGAGATTGAATGAGTCGATTGTTCTCGTAAATACCGACCTTCAATGGCAGACTCAATGCAATCACTACAACACTATGCATACGCTTTTGCCATCTCCTTGGCCTCGCTGCCGATAAACTCTACAATATCGTAACTTTGCGCATCGGCCAAAAGTGCCAAGGTAAGCTTATGATTCAGGTCATGACTGCCGGCAAATGCCTCATAGTTGCCGATAAAATTCATTCCCAACAATGACATATCGCCAATAGCATCGAGTACTTTATGACGCACAAACTCATCTACAAAACGCAGCCCTTCAGGATTGAGAACTTTTTTATCATCCAAAACGACGGCATTTTCCAAACTACCGCCAAGAGCCAGACCTTTAGAGCGCAGATATTGCACCTCATTTAAAAAACCGAAAGTACGTGCCCGTGCAATCTCTTTTTTATAGCTCTCTTTACTCAGATGTACGACATATTTCTGCTCATCAATAACAGGATGCTGAAACTTAATGGTAAAATCATACGTTAACTCCGGTGATGGACTCAACTTGACGTACTTGTCACCTTCTTGGACGGTAATCTCTTTTTTAATGCGCATAATCCGTTTTGATGCATCCAATGCCACCGTACCCGCTTCATCTAACAACATACAAAAACTTGCACTCGAACCGTCCATGACCGGAATTTCATCGGCATCAACAATAATGCGAAGATTGTCAATACCGTATGCGTACACTGCCGAAAGCAGATGCTCAATGGTTGAGATGACATGACCCTCTTTGCCGATGACTGTTGCCATTTTTGTGTCAATAACATTCTCCGGTTTCAGAGGAATGGCGACACGCATATCGCTGCGATAAAAAACAATACCGCTATTGGCTTCCAACGGCTCCAGACGTAACCGTACCGGATTGCCTTTGTGAAGCCCGATGCCTACAAGTTCAACCGGCTTGGCTATGGTTGTTTGATACATAATCTACCCTTTTACATGTAAATGCTGCGCAACAGAATCTGGCAATACTGCAGATTTAGTATAACTAAGATCTATTAATAACCTTCTGAGCATTTTTAAAAATATCTTCAATATTGAGTCGTAGCCACTGTTTATCCATCCACTCTTCCGGACGCACTTCAATGCCTTGCACCAAAACACCGAAATGCAAATGATCTCCCATAGCATAACCGCTCATCCCTGTGTTAGCAATTTTCATACCAGGCGAGACTTCTTCGTCGACGCTAACATCTACACTTGAGCAATGTCCGTATAACGTATACAACCCCATTCCCAAATGAATAATGGGCATGGTACCGTACAATCCGTTATCTCCTGAGAAGACCACTTTACCACTGTTTCGTATTTTGATTTCACCCATCTGAACCGATGCCAGATCCAGACCTAAATGGTACGATTCACTGATCCGTTTTTTCTTATAGTAGTAGTATCGGTGATCGCCGAAACTTGCCACTTTTTTACCGTTTTTCAGTGGATAAAACGGCGTAATCTGAAGCCGTTCTACAATATCTTCGGGAACTTTTGAAGTAATTTTATGAATGAGCGCCTCGTTTTTAGCCCGAACTTCCTCGTTAATGATTTTAAAACGCTCAATACGATCTTCTACACCCTGTGTTTCAACAAACTCTTCTGCCAATTCTGCAATTTTTCCATCTAAAAAGCGATCGGTTACATTAATTTTTGAAGTTCGGTATGTTTTATTGTTAAGATAAAAAGGCACATATTTTTTTGTTAGATTTCCTGCCATATCTTTTGCAATAATGTGCATACGAAAGTTTTTATCTTTAACCGGCCATGCCACCAAAGAGGCATAGTTTCCCTCTTCCAAATATGTCTGCGGATAGAATTTTTTACCATTGGACGATTCAAGGTAGAGACTCTTTAAGTTCTCATCCGACGCTTTAAAAACAACAAGTGCCGAGCCCCCCTGCGTAATACTGCGACTGTTGGCAATAACATTGACTTGCGGACGTTTTTTATCAATAATCATTTTTTTCGTTACTACTGCGCTGTTGCCTTTTAGAAAATTCCATTGACTTGCATCATTCGCTTCAATATACAAAGTCACATCACTCTCTTTCAGACCAAAAAGCCGTTTTGGCGGTTTAATGTTGAGCTTAAGCTCTTTATTGGGAGTTATTAGCATCTCTTGAGCCAAATCAAAATTCTCTTTTTGCGTTTTTAATACTACCGTATACGAAGTAATGCCGCTTTGGTCGTTCATTTGAATTGAAATGGGCTCTTTCAAATTCCAAAATTCACCATTGTAAACTACTATCACCGGCTTATCACGTTCAAACGTATCGGATATCCCCACATAGATTGTTCCTGCGACCAACACAACCATAAGCAACTTTGCCATTAACGCCGATGCACTATTTTTTTTTCGTCTCAATTCATCTCCTCACATAATATACTCATAATCTTCTCTTCCAAAGCACAAAGAGTTCCATCGGCTATAAATCCGGCAGAGTCTCGATGACCTCCGCCGCCAAATCGTGCTGCAACTGCCGCAAGATTGACACTGCCGTCACCTCGTAACGAGCACTTGACACTGCCGTGGCGTCGTTCTCGCAACAAAACAGTAATATTAACCGTTGCCAAGGTCTGTGCTCGCTGTAACGCCCGTTCTGCTTCCTGAGGCACGGCACCGGTAGCTAAAAGCATCTGTAAATTTACATGTAATAGGGCAACTCTGCCCCCATGACGTAAACGCAACTGTCCATAAAGTACCCCCTCAAGCCGCAACGATGCCAAAGAACAGGTTTGAAACAGTGCTGTTGAAATGCTTTTGCTCTCAGCACCGCAACGCAACAGATCAGCTGCCATCTCAAAAGAAGCCGCATCCGTTTTTACATGTAAAAAACAGTGCGAGTCATCCAGTAAACCGGCATACAGCGCCGTTGCCATTTTTGCGTTTATACGAATGCCCTGTTCTTTGAAAAAATCATAGACAATCTGCGTTGTACTGACGGCATCGGCATCAACAACATTGTACGTACCGAAATTGCTGTTGCTGGCATGATGGTCAATATTGATCAGCTCACACCCAACAGTCGTGCCCAAGCGCTCCTTGCTTCCGCAATCAAAACAGACGGCAAGATCAGCATGCCGCGGCATATCATGTCGAAGTTTATCAAACCAGGGTAACAATGCCAAACGACGATCTACCTGAGAGGTTGCACAAAAAAGTGTTACTTTTTTCTGCTGACGTAACAGATAGGAATAGAAGGCGCTGGCGCTACCCAAAGAGTCGGCATCCGGATTAACATGTGCTATTAACACAATATGCCGGGCATGTTCCATTTTTTCTACAAGAGGATGCTTCATTAACGCCATTATAGCAAACCCCGTTACGAAGTTGTTAATAGTTTCTTTTTGTACGCGCTATTTCACACTGTTCAAGTTTTTTTGTTGCCTCTAATAGAAGGTCGTCAACACTCTGTAGCCTCTTTGAGCGCTCTACAATAACATACTCAATCACAACAGGAAACTCTTTTTCAATACTCAACTCCGAAGCTCTGCGACTGATTCGCGATGCATATTCGGAGAGCTCCTTACCGTTTTTATGGCTTACCATTGCCACAAAAATGTTCCCCGTAAGCCGACCGATAATGGAACGCTCTTTGAGTACCGACTTAATAATTCCGGCAAATTCTTCAATGAGCCTGTCTCCGGAAAAATAGCCGAAGGTCTCATTGATTTTATGCAAGGAGTGAAAATGAAACAAAAAGAGATGTACGGGAACCTGATCGCGCTGATGCGCATGTAAAAGCTTGTGGGCATGTTTAAAAAAAGTGCGGCGGTTATAGAGCCGTGTCATGGGGTCATAATAGGCAAAATCCTCCAGCTCTTTTTTTATGGAGGCGTATGATGTATGAATGTAAACACGACTCGTCAGCTCTATTTGATTGAACGGTCGCAGAACATAATCACACCCGCCGCTACCAAACATTTTGGTAATCAATGTACGCTCTGCCGTATCGAACAAAAACATAACCGGAACACTGACGTTTTGTGTGATACTCTTACAGAAGGCAAACCCTTCGTCTCCATATCCTCCGTCAATCAATATCAGTGTCGGCACTGCTTTTTCAATTGCCTGTTTTGCTCTTGCAAGTTCCTCAAAAAAAGCAATATTATAAGAGTGCAGCAACTTTTCTAACAGTTTTTTATCTAAATCATTTTTATTGATAATAAAAATATGCGTTGTTACTTTCAATTCTCTGTCTTTAATATTTTTTCACCATTATAATACAAAAAAATAAATTATGCTAGAATGCGCAATCATTTCATTAAGGATTATTATGCCGCAACAGACTCACGACGACATACTGCACTACCATCAAGGCGGAAAACTCGCCATTACCGTCACAAAGGCGTGTGACACCCAGCAGGATCTCTCTTTGGCATATACTCCCGGTGTTGCCGTCCCGTGTAAGGTGATTGAGGCAGATCCTTTAGCGGCATATAATTACACTGCCAAAGGCAATTTGGTTGCTGTCATTACTGACGGTTCGGCGGTACTGGGTCTGGGTAATATTGGTGCATTGGCCGGAAAACCGGTTATGGAAGGCAAGGCAGTACTGTTTAAAAAGTTTGCCGACATTGATGCCTTTGATATTGAACTCAATGTTCATGACGTCGACAGCATTGTCAATACCTGTGCCGCTATTTCCGAAGGATTCGGAGGTATTAATCTCGAAGATATTGCAGCTCCGCAATGTTTTGAAATTGAAAAAAAATTGCAAGAGCGTGTTGCTATTCCCGTCATGCATGATGACCAGCACGGTACCGCCATCATAACAGCTGCGGGGCTTCTCAATGCCCTAGAGCTGGGAAACAAACGCATTGAAACGGTTAAAATTGTCATTTTGGGTGCCGGTGCCGCCGGATTGGCATCAGCAAAAATGTACCGTGATTTAGGGGCACGGCATATAGTGGTTGTTGACAGCAAAGGCGTCATCAGCACCCAACGCAGTGACCTCAATCCCTACAAACAGGCCGTAGCCATCGATACGCATGACGTTACCTTAAGTGATGCAATGCACGGAGCCGACATGCTTCTGGGTCTTAGCGGACCCAATATCGTGACACGGGAGATGGTGCGTTCCATGGCGCCGCATCCCATTATTTTTGCCTGTGCCAATCCCGAACCCGAAATTTTACCTGAAATTGTCCGTGAGATTCGTGATGATGTGATTATGGGCACGGGACGCAGCGACTATCCCAATCAGATCAACAATGTTTTGGGATTTCCCTCAATTTTTCGAGGCGCTCTGGATGTTCGTGCCACGAAAATTACCGAACATATGAAAATGGCAGCGGCCCGCGCACTCGCACAATTGGCAAAAGAGCCCGTACCCTATTATGTCAAAGCAGCATACAATCAACCCGATATGGCGTACGGTGCAGATCATGTCATTCCCTCTCCATTCAACAAAGAGGTGCTTATTTGGGTCGCTTCGGCCGTAGCACAAGGCGCTGTTGACGACGGTGTCAGCGACATTAAAGATTTTGACATTACCGCATATCAAAAGCACCTGCGATCGCAAGTCTATCTCGATCATGAGTATGATGCCTAAGCAATTTTAGAGATGCCTCTTATTTACATGTACATTATTTGTTGTCGATTTTATAGACATACGCCAACACTTCGGCTACAGTAGCAAACAATGTTTCGGGTATGGGCTTTTCAATAGCAACTTCGTTGTAAAGCGTACGAGCCAAGGGAGGGTTTTGTACAATATGCACCCGATGCTCACGGGCAATTTTTTTAATTTGCACGGCAATCGTATTCATCCCTTTGGCAACGACCACCGGCGCGCGATGCTTACTACCGTCATATTTTATGGCTACGGCATAATGTGTCGGATTGGTGATGACAACATCAGCATGTGGAACTTCCGCCATCATCCGTTTCCGTGCCGTCTCCATCTGAATTTGACGAATTTTCCCTTTAATATGAGGGTCTCCTTCCATATTTTTCATTTCATCTTTAATCTCTTGTTTACTCATTTTGAGTTTGTCAAAATACTGTTTTCTGACAATCACCAAATCAATAAGCGCAAACACCACCAACACCAGCAACATCACCAAAGCAATGACAATCATCTTGTCTTTCACCCATTCAAGCTGATCCATCAGCGGAAACAGCGCCACCGTCGGCAGCTCCTGAATAAAGAAGAAGAAAAAACTAAACCCTACCCCCATGGTTACCATAGCCTTGAGCGTAATCTTAAAACCTTCAATAATTTTTTTAAGCGAAAAAAGGTTCTGGGCACCTTTAATGGGATCGAGTTTTTTAAAGTCAGGGACCAGAGGTTTGGTCGTAAAGAGAAAACCAAATTGTGCCAATCCGCCGATAATTCCCGAAATAGCTACGACTAATGCCAGAGGCAGTGCAATGATTAAAAACTCCATCATCATCGTAAACGCAATATCAATTAAATTGGTCTGCGTTAACGCCATACCTTGCAATGAAAAAAGATAACGCGACAGATGAAACAGTCGATCTCCCATAAAATCAAAGAGCATCAAAATGGATAAAATCGCAAAAAAAAGTGTAATAACGCCGGAGGTATCCTGACTCTTGGGAACATTCCCCTCTTTACGGGAATCTTCTATTTTCTTGGGGGTGGGCTCTTCCGTTTTTTCGAGATCGTCAGCCATCTAAACCCTTCATGAAATATACATGTAACTTACTGCATCTTCATGGAAAGGTCAATCCACTGTGCCTGATGGATCAAAGCACCCGAACTGATTGCATCGACACCGGTCTGTGCATATGCCTCTACCGTGTCAAGTGAAATATTGCCGCTGGCTTCCAGCAGTACGGCAGGAAAATGCTCTTGCTTGAAGATGACAACCTGCCTCAACTCTTCGGGTGTCATGTTGTCACACATGACTATGTCGGCACCCAGACGCATAAACCGTTTGGCATCTTCCATACATTCAGCTTCCATCTCAATGTTTGCGGTAAAGGGAATGGTACGACGTGCCCGATCCATAAATGCTTCAAGATTTTCAATAGTTTTCAAGTGGGTATCTTTAAGCATGAGACAGTCATCGAGTCCCATACGATGATTGACCGCACCGCCACACCGTGTTGCATATTTTTCAAAAACCCGTAAAAGCGGTCGGGTTTTTCGGGTATCGAGCAGTTTGGTACCGTAGGGCGCTACAATTTCGGCAAATCGGCGTGTCAATGTCGCAATCGAACTTGCATGCAACAATATGTTGAGCAGTGTCCGCTCAATACGCAATAGAGTTTGTGAATCGCCATCGACATCAGCAAGAACGTCTCCTTGAACAAAGGTATCGCCGTCATTAAAGTGCCATGAGAGGGAGAACCCTTCCATCTGAGCCAACACGTCGCTATAGCGACGCCCTGCCAAAACGCCGTCACTTTTAGCAAGAATCACGGCACGCGAAGGGATTGCATCGGCAATTAAAGCATACAGATCACCCCGCCCGACATCTTCCGCCAATACTTCTGTAAGAAACGCCTCAATCATAGCGCCAGCATTCGCTCTAATGCAATTTTTGCCCATTTTTGGGTATCGGGATCAATCCGTATCTCATTTATCGGTTCACCCTGTTCAATAGCAACAAGCGTCTCATAGAGATGCTCCAGTGTTGTCTCATTCATCGTCGGACACTCCGGTTTGGTTGACGAGAGTACGTAAGTGTTCTCTTTTCGCAACCGGTTAACCAGATTAAACTCTGTACCTACGGCAACTTTTTGCTCGGGCGGCAGCTCTTTGATGTAGCGGATAATCTGTGACGTCGATCCGACAAAATCCGATGCATCACAAACCGCAGGATCACATTCGGGATGTGTTACAATCTTAATGTCTTTAAATTTTTTTCGATAAAACGCAATATCACCGAGCGTAAACAGTTGATGTACCGAACAAAAGCCGTCATAACAGATAATATCGGCCTCGTTAACATCACTGCCGTCACCGATAACACACGATTTAAGTCCCATTCCTTTGGCAATATTCTGCCCCAGACAGCGATCCGGGACAAACAAGATTTTTTTGCCCGCTTCGAGTGCTTTTTCAATAATGGTTTTAGCATTGGAACTCGTACAGACCATACCGCCCATTTTCCCTACGGCAGCTTTGACGTCGGCATCGGAGTTAATGTAGGTAACCGGCATAATATTCTCACGGGTGATGCCGTTGGCCTCTAAAAATTGCACCGAATTTTCATACTGTTCACCGCCAATCATCTTTGCCATGGAACAGCAGGCAATACGCGGCATAACAACCCGTTTGTGCGGACTCATAATCTTAACACTCTGCCCCATAAATCCGACACCGCAAAAGAGTACGTATTTGGAGTCGTCTTCCATTGTTTTTCGAGCAAGTTCCAGCGAATCTCCGGTAATATCTCCCATCTCAAACACCTCATCTCTTTGGTAAAAGTGAGCAACAACCGTAACATCCAATCGCTCTTTGAGTGCTGTTATCTTCTCTTTTAATTCTTGAGTCGTGCCGTTCAAATTGACCCCTTTACACACGTTATTTTTAATTACTGCAATTATACACCAACTCCAATGCCATTAGCTTAAAAGAAAATTTTGTTATAATACCACTGTAGTTCTTATAAAAAAAATAATTTTATCTTATTTTATACCGAAGGATTTGCTATGAGAACCGTAATAGCCGCACTGCTGGTATTCCTACTGCTCTTTACAACGCTTCTTCATGCCCAAAACACGCCTGCACTCACACCTGTTCTCAATTTTTTACTCAGTTCCAAAGCCTACGGCGCAGTCGGTTCCTACCTTCCCGTACGCTACCCGAATGCAGGGTTGCACGACACATATGTAGTGTATTACCCTCAAAACGGCATCACTCCCGACATGCCGGTTGTTCTGTTTCTCGAAGGTGGCGGCAAGACTCCGCATATTGACGACTATCGCGGTATTATGGCGTTTATGGCAAGCCAAGGCTATTTTGTTATTGGCGCCGAATCCGGTGAAGCTTACGATTCGGACTTTGCCCGCCGTATTTTTCAAGGTGCTCTGGACACTGCCAAAGCTGAACACGGCTTAACCCTCTCCAAACTTGCCGTTATGGGACACTCCCAAGGCGGAGGCCAAGCGTTCTACGTTATGCACTATTTTCAAGATCCGCAACACGGCGGTTACGGGAGTGATGCCAGTCTGGTACTCTCCATTGACGGCTGGTTCGCTTTTGGTATGAATCAAGAAGATCTCGCGCAACTGCACGGAAATGTTGCTTTTTTACAGATGCACGGCAATCAAGGTACCGGTACCGACCCGCGCATTCACCTTACTATTTGGAATTTACTGCATCATGCAACAAAAACGTTTCTCACCCTACCGCATGACGATCACTATTATATTTCAGGATCTTTTGAAGAACTCACCCAAAACAAATACGATATTCTCACGCTTATCGGTGCCTTGACTTACGATACGTTCCATCACTCTCATGAGGGCTACGGCAGCATCTCGCATACCTACAAAAGTTCTTACAGCGCTATCTACAATGCATTGCAGCCTGAAGCATCGTATCGTGAGGGTGACTGCCAAGGCGTCCAATACAATGCCCGTGACACTATGCTGAAATTTAACGATATTGACTACTGTGCCGTCGATGCCTATGTGCTAAGACGCACAAATCGTGAAGCAGACCCTATTCAATAAGGCTTTTGACACTGTTGTGCCGATGCCGGCTCACATCCTCCGGTGCAGACAACATCACCAAAAAAGTTGGTCGTTGCCGTACCGCCTTGCTGTTTGGAACAGATAAAATCACCGAATCTATCGGTAATACATCCCCCTTGAGCGCAGACAATTTCACCGAGTCTATTCTTACCGATAAAACCACACTGGGGTGAACAGATCGGCTCTCCAAGACGGTTATTCATGCAGCGTTCCTGCGCAAAAACCGCCATTCCCAACAACAGCGTACCTATAAGAGCAACAGTTTTCATTACGACTCCTACTTTGTTTATGAAGTAATGTCTCATACGAAGCATTATATCAGAAAATGTAAAGTAACAACAATATTTTCTATTTTAAAAATACATGTAACTACAGCGCTATGCTCTATATGAGAAGCTTTCGTATTCTCTCATACTGCTCTTCATCTATATCTGCCAAATTTTTCAGACTATCCCGTTGCCGGACCGCATCGAGGGCTATGGGCACGTTAAGTTTCGGGTTAATGCGTACATAGTTTTGCTGCAGTAAAAAACGTGTCTGTTCATCTGCCAATTTGGATTGGGCATTCATAAGGAGCTCAAGCAACGGAGAACCTTTAGAGTCGAAAGTTTTTTGATTGCTAAAAAGATAGTCCATCCCCATTTTAAATTTGGAACGGTTCTGTTGTATGTTTTGGAGTAGTTGCGCCGTTTTGGTATCGGGTTCAATATCGACCATCCACTCCACGACCCCACCGTCTCGAAGACGTGTCACATCATAAGGCATCACAGGCTGCTCTCCTGTACCGATGGAGATCAGTGCAATATCGTCCAAACGGTTCTGCGTAAGTTTCATAGCATCGACAAGCGCCACCAAAGAAGGATTGTTAGCTACCATACCGCCGTCACACAGTTGCCGTGAATGTAACGTATCGACCAAAGAAAAGTAGGTCGGTGCGGCTGATGTAGCCAAAGCAATATCCACCAGTTTCTCATCTAAACGGGTGGCATTTCTGTCAAAATAGCCGCTTTTATGAAAGCGTGCCGCACTGTTTTGCACATCAACACTCGTGATGCACAAATCGGTAGTTACGCTAGAAAGCGTGGCATCGCCTAAAATTCTCTCAAGATGTCTGCGTAAGGACTCTGTGGAGTATTTTGGCTCAAAAATACCGTCTGACACCGGCGTAAACACTTCATTCATCAGATCTTCGTACAAGGCAACAATCTCTTTAGCAGAGTGTCCCACAGAAAGCGCACACGCAATAATACCGCCGGTTGACGTGCCGGCTATAAGATCAAAACGCTGACCAATGGGAAGTGTGTTATTGTCAATACGGTTAAGCAGCAGCTCCAGATTGGCTAAAATTGTAGCACTCAAATACCCTCGGATTCCTCCGCCGTCGAGTGTTAATACTTTAAACATTACGCATCCTTCTGCCAAGCATTTTACCATTTTAAGTATAATAAGTTTTCAAGGAGTCGCTATGAGCCATAAAACGGTATTGCTCGCCGCCATGTTTCCCCATCTTTTTTTACCGACACCGCATCACCGCCGACACGATCGTATACAAGCCAGC